>CANGGP010000009.1 GCA_947453445.1 Sphingobacteriaceae bacterium | reverse complement strand
TTTTTGTTGATTACGTACAACTTACCTTTACGGCGAACGATTTTGCAATCAACGCTTCTTTTTTTTATGGATGCTCTGACTTTCATGTCTTTTTGTTTTTACTTATTCTTAAATTTTTTACTAAGCTCTTTTGTCAGGCTGAGCGAAGTAGAAGCCCCTATTTATATCTAAACGTAATCCTTGCTTTTGTTAAATCGTAGGGACTCATCTCCAACTTCACTTTATCTCCGGGTAAAATTTTGATGTAATGCATCCTCATTTTTCCTGAAATATGCGCCGTTACAATATGCCCGTTCTCTAACTCCACCCTAAACATCGCATTGCTTAGTGCCTCCACTATTGTACCGTCTATTTCAATATTCGATTGTTTAGCCATCTATTTTTTATCCTTGTTGCACCATCATGGAGTTTGCTCCCCTACCCTTAATCCTACCTGTTTTCATTAATCCATCATAATGACGGTTCAATAAATATGTTTCAATTTGTTGCAAAGTGTCTAAAACAACACCCACCAAAATCAACAATGAGGTTCCACCGTAAAAGTCAGCAAAGGCACTGTTAATACCCAATTTTTGAGCAAATGCAGGCATCACCGCTACACCGGCTAAGAAAATAGAACCCGGTAATGTAATTCTGCTCATCACTTGATCAATAAATTCAGCTGTTTTCTTACCCGGCTTAACACCCGGAATAAAACCACCGTTACGCTTCATGTCATCGGCCAATTGGTTAGGATTTACCATGATGGCCGTGTAGAAATACGTAAATAATATAATCAATGTTGCGAAAATGGTATTGTACCAAAAACCGTAACGCTCAGAGAAAATACCTGAACTGCTGTTTGAAAAACCGGCAATTGCAGCAGGAATAAACATAATGGCTTGGGCAAAGATAATTGGCATTACACCTGCAGCATTCACTTTTAAAGGAATGTACTGACGAACACCACCGTATTGCTTATTACCAACAATTTTCTTGGCAAATTGCACCGGAATTCTTCGCGTTCCCTGCACCAGTAAAATACTGCCCACAATCACCATTAATAAAATCACCAATTCAATTAGGAAGATAATTAAGCCACCGTTACCTGCAGTTCTCGATTTTACTTCCGATAAGAAAGCAAAAGGCAAACGACTGATAATACCAATCATAATGATCAATGAAATACCATTGCCTAAACCTTTATCAGTAATTCTTTCACCCAACCACATTACAAACATGGTACCGGTTACCAAAATAAAGATCGATTGAATCCACCACATGGTTGATAAATCTAAAAACGCATTGGGTGCAGTTGATTTAATTGACGCAATGTAACCAGGTGCTTGAACCGCAGTTACAGCAATGGTTAACAAACGGGTGTACTGGTTAATTTTCTTACGACCACTTTCGCCTTCGCGTTGAAGCTTTTGAAAATAAGGTACAGCCATGCCCAATAATTGGATAATAATGGAAGCCGTGATATAAGGCATAATACCCAAACCAAAAATGGAAGCCCTTAAAAAGGCACCACCGGCAAACATGTTAATTAATCCAACAATACCACCATTTTGGCTGTCGTTGCGTGCTGCAGTTAGTGCTTCAATGTTGACACCCGGAAGTACTACATATGAACCTAAGCGGTATATCAAAACCAAACCCAAGGTTACAATAATTCGTTGCCTTAGTTCTTCTATGGTCCAGATATTGCGAAGTGTATCAAAAAAACGTTTCATAGTTTATTTTGTCTCAGTTGCGATGCCGCCTTTTTCTTCGATCGCTTTTTTTGCTGAAGCTGTAAAGGCATGAATGTTAATGTTAACTTTTGATTTTAATTCTCCACGACCCATGATCTTTACCAAATCATTTTTGTGTGCCAAGCCATTTTTTACTAAAACATCTAAATTAATTTCAGTAACGCTGGTTTTATCAATCAATGTTTGAATAGCATCCAAGTTAATACCATGGTGCTCGATACGATTGATGTTTTTGAAACCAAATTTTGGTAAACGTCTTTGTAAAGGCATTTGACCACCTTCAAAACCTCTTTTGCTTGAATGACCTGAACGCGATTGCGCACCTTTGTGACCGCGTGTAGCGGTACCGCCACCACCCGAACCTTGTCCGCGACCACGACGATAATTTGATTTTACAGAACCTTGTGCAGGTTTTAATTCATTTAATTTCATTGAATGACAATTATAGTTGTTCTACCTTTAATACGTGTTTTACTTTGTTAATCATGCCTTCAATTGAAGCATTGACGTCCTTTTCAACTGAACTATGCGTTTTACCTAATCCCAATGCAGCAACGGTGGCTTTTTGGCTTGGTGTACGCTTAGCCATACTTTTTGTTAATGTTAATCTTACCTTTTTCATAAACCCTTTTTAACCGTTAAACACATTCGCTAACTTAATACCTCTTTGTTGAGCAATGGTGATAGGATCACGCATTTTCATCAAAGCATCCAATGTTGCTTTAACCACATTGTGAGGATTACTTGAACCTTTTGATTTGGCCAATACATCGGTTACACCAACACTTTCTAAAACTGCACGCATCGCACCACCGGCAATTACACCAGTACCATGAGCAGCCGGCTTTAAAAACACACGGGCACCACCAAATTTACCTTCTTGCGGATGTGGCACAGTACCGTTTAACACTGGTACTTTTACCAAACTCTTTTTAGCATCTTCAATGCCTTTTGTAATGGCATCAGTTACTTCATTTGCTTTACCCAAACCCTGACCAATCACACCTTTTTCGTTTCCTACAACCACAATGGCTGAGAAACTAAAATGGCGACCGCCTTTGGTTACTTTAGTAACACGTTGAATGGCTACCAACTTATCTTTTAATTCTATTTCGCTCGATTTAACGCGCTTAACTACTTCTTTTGACATCTTAATACGTTTTTAGAATTTTAAACCTCCTTCGCGAGCACCATCGGCTAACGATTTAATTCTACCATGATATAAAAACCCATTGCGGTCAAAAACTACCGAAGTAATTCCGGTTGCAACTGCCTTCTCAGCAATTAATTTTCCAACTAATTTGGCTTTTTCTATTTTATTTACCTTCACACCGCTAATCGATTTGTCAACCGAACCAACTGCCAATAAAGTTTTTCCGCCTTTATCGTCAATTAATTGTGCGTAAATCTCAGCATTGCTGCGGTATACACTCAATCGAGGTGATTGCGCAGTACCATTAATGGTTTTGCGAAGTTTTAATTTAATCTTGTTTCTTCTTTCTTGTTTCTTAACTGCCATCTTTTCCAGTTTTTAAAGATGATTTATACTTATTTTATCTTCTTATTCGGCCGAACGAATTCTATGCCTTATTTTTTAGATGCCGATTTTCCGGCTTTTCTCCTTAATACCTCACCGCTAAACTTAATACCTTTTCCTTTGTATGGCTCAGGTTTACGTAAGCTTCTGATTTTTGCAGCAACCAATCCAATTAATTGTTTATCGGCACTTTCCAAAATAACTTTCGGATTTTGACCTTTTTCATTGGTAGTTGTTACTTTAATTTCAACCGGTAATTCAAACGAAATATTGTGTGAATATCCTAAAGATAATTCCAACATTTGGCCTTTGTTTGCAGCACGGTAACCTACACCTACTAATTCTTGTTCGGTTTTGTATCCCTCGCTAACACCTTTTACCATATTGGCAAGCAATGAACGGTATAAACCATGTAATGCCTTGTGTCTTTTTTGATCAGTTGGACGGGTCACAACAATATGCCCCTCCTCTAATGCTACTTGAATATCTGTATCAACCTTTTGAGTTAATGAACCCTTAGTTCCTTTAATGGTTACTAAGCCGTTTTCATTCTTAAATTCAACCCCTTGAGGTAATGCTATCGGTAATTTTCCTATACGTGACATGTTTGTTTCCTCCTCTAAATTATGATACGTAACATAAAACTTCACCACCAACATTCATTTTCTTGGCTTCTTTATCGGTAATTACACCTTTAGAAGTTGAAACGATGGCAATTCCTAATCCATTTAATACTCTTGGCATCTTTGAAACACCTGAATACTTACGTAAACCTGGTGAAGATACGCGATCGAGTGTACGAATAGCGGATAATTTTGTTACCGGATGATACTTCAAGGCGATTTTAATTGAGCCTTGTTTGTTTTCGGTTTCTTCAAACTTGTAGTTTAAAATGTAACCTTTTTCGAATAAGATTTTAGTAATCTCTTTCTTTAAATTAGAAGCAGGAACTTCTACGATGCGGTGGTTGGCCTTAATCGCATTTCTTAGGCGCGTAAGGTAATCTGATATTGTGTCTGTCATTTTTTTAAGTTTATATGTTATTTCCACAACCGGACGTCCCGGGAAGAAATAATTATATGAAACAATTATTTATTTTTTTTGAGGGGGCAAATATACAACTAATTTCCCAACCTGCAATATTATTTTATTTTACCAGCTTGATTTAGTTAAGCCCGGTATCAATCCGAAAAGAACCATCTCACGGAAAGTAACACGACTAACACCAAAATCACGCATGTAACCACGTGGACGGCCGGTTAAATTACAACGGTTACGCACACGCACTTTTGATGAGTTACGCGGTAACTTTTGTAAACCAACTGAATCGCCGGCTTTTTTAAGCTCCTCACGCTTCGCAGCATACTTTTCAACTAATTTTTTACGTTTGACCTCGCGGGCCTTCATTGATTCTTTTGCCATTGTTTATGCTTGTTTCTTTTTAAATGGAATACCAAATTCAGTTAATAATGCATGTGCTTCTTTGTCAGTAACGGCTGATGTTACAAAAGTAATATCCATACCTTGAATCTTGCTCACTTTATCAATGTCAATTTCAGGGAAAATGATTTGCTCGGTTACACCCAAAGTGTAATTACCTCTGCCATCAAAACCTTTGTCGTTAACACCTTTAAAATCACGAATACGTGGTAATGCAGATGCAATTAAACGATCCAAAAATTCATACATTTTATCACCACGTAAAGTTACTCTCACCCCAATGGCTACACCTTTACGTAATTTGAAATTCGAAATATCTTTGGTTGAATAAGTTGGTACAGCTTTTTGACCGGTAATGGTGGTCATTTCTTTTACAGCCGACTCAATCATCTTCTTGTCAGATACTGCATCACCAATACCTTGGTTGATACAAATTTTTTGCAATTTAGGTACTTGCATCGGTGATGAGTACTGAAATTGTTTTTGCAAGGCAGGAATTACTTCTGCCGAATATTTACCTTTTAAACGAGGTTGATAAGTTGTTGTTGCCATTATTTAACTGCCTCCTTAGTTTTAGAAGAAATACGCTCTAATTTTTGCGTTTTCTCGTTAATTTTACGTCCTAATCTTACTCCCTTACCACCTTCTAAATACATTAAATTAGAAATGTGAATTGGGCCTTCTTTCTTCACAATACCGCCGTTGGTGTTCTTAGCATTCGGCTTTTCGCTTTTGCTAATCATGTTCACACCTTCAACCAATGCACGTGACTTTTGTACATCGATACTGATAATTTTACCGGATTGGCCTCTAGCCTCACCTGAAATTACCTTCACTGTATCGCCTTTTTTTAATTTTATTTTTGACATTGCTCTTTTTCTTTAATGTTATAGCACTTCCGGTGCTAATGAAATAATCTTCATAAACTGCTTATCACGTAATTCGCGGGCAACCGGACCAAAAATACGGGTACCTCTGATTTCGTCTGTGGCATTTAAAAGCACTACCGCGTTGTCGTCAAAACGAATGTATGATCCATCAGGTCTGCTGATTTCTTTCTTCGTTCTAACAATTACAGCTTTACTCACTGTACCTTTTTTTACGTTTCCGCTAGGCATGGCGTGTTTAACAGTTACTACAACCTTATCGCCAATTGAAGCGTAACGTTTTTTAGTACCGCCTAACACACGGATAACCAACACTTCTTTAGCGCCACTGTTATCTGCTACGGTTAATCTTGATTCATTTTGTATCATTTTAAAATAGTCTTAATCGATTAACACTTCTTATTTAACTTTTTCAAGTACTGCTACTAAGCGCCAATTTTTGGTTTTGCTTAATGGACGAGTTTCTGCAATTCTAACAGTATCACCAATGCTGCACTCATTCTTTTCATCATGAGCCACAAAGGTACTTGTTTTGTTCACAAACTTACCGTACTTAGGGTGCTTTACTTTACGCATAACAGCCACAACGATGCTTTTATCCATCTTGTTACTTTTTACGACACCTACTTTTTCTTTTCTTAAATTTCTTTCCATGGTTTAAAGCAATTATTATTTAGATGCTTTTTTGCGGTTATTAACTTCAGTCATCATTTTTGCAATATGCCTGCGACTGATTCGGATTTTAGACGGATTTTCCAATGGCGAAATCGTGTGATTTAACGTCATTTTATTTAAACCGGCTTTTTCTTCCTTTACCTTATCAAGTAATTCTTGATCCGATAAACCTTTTATTTCATTGTTTGCCATTTGTCTTTTTTTTGTTGTAGATGCCTTTAGCACCTTGGTTTTCTTTTAATTAAAGTAACGGTTTAATTAAAAATGTTTAATAATTCTCCCCCTTTAATTAGGCTGTAAACCTAATTACGCTTGCGTTTCTACGTAATCTCTGCGTACAATAAATTTTGTAACCACAGGTAACTTTTGTGCCGCTAAGCGCAATGCTTCTTTTGCAACTTCTAATGGAACGCCTTCTGCTTCAAACAAAATACGACCACGTTTTACCGGTGCCATCCAATACTCAGGCGCACCTTTACCTTTACCCATACGTACCTCAGCTGGTTTTGAAGTAACCGGACGGTCAGGGAAAATACGAATCCATACTTGTCCTTCACGCTTCATAAAACGCGTAATCGCAACACGGGCAGCTTCAATCTGACGCGCCGTCATACGACACTCATCCATTGCTTTTATTCCGAAAGAACCAAATGCTAATTCATAACCACGCTTCGCGTCGCCTTTCATTTTCATTTTGTGGGACTTTCTATATTTAGATCTTTTTGGTTGTAACATGACTTAAATTTTTTTCTTGTTATAATTTTGAAGCTCCCAATCGTAACCGGGATTTTCCGCTTCACTATTTATCTTCTTTTCTACTTCTTTTTTTACCGCCAAATTTCGGACGATCGTTATCTCTTCTCTCTCCACCACCACCGGTGCTCTTCTCTTTTAATAAGCCCGCATTTGGAGATAAATCACGTTTACCGAAAACTTCACCGCGACAAATCCATACTTTAACACCAATACGACCGTATGAAGTATGTGCTTCTGCTACTGCGTAATCAATGTCAGCACGCAAGGTATGCAATGGCGTTCTGCCTTCTTTGTAACCTTCTGTTCTGGCCATCTCAGCACCGCCTAAACGACCTGACACCTTAATTTTAATTCCTTCAGCCCCTAAACGCATGGTTGATGCCATCGACATTTTAGCAGCACGACGGAAAGAAATACGGCCTTCAATTTGACGTGCAATACTATCAGCCACTAAACGTGCGTCTAATTCCGGACGTTTAATTTCGAAAATATTGATTTGAATTTCTTTCTTTGTTAAAGCTTTCAATTCTTCTTTCAACTTATCAACTTCTTTACCGCCTTTACCGATAATAATACCCGGACGAGCAGTATTGATTGTTACTGTAACTAATTTTAAAGTTCTTTCAATTACAATTTTAGAAATGCTTCCTTTAGCCAAACGTGCTTTTAGATAGTTTCTGATTTTATCATCTTCAACAATCTTATCAGCATAGTTTCTTCCGCCAAACCAGTTAGAATCCCATCCTTTGATGACACCTAATCTTATACCAATTGGATTTACTTTTTGTCCCATTTCTTATTTAATGTTTTTAGTGTCTAAAATTAAAGTTACATGATTGGTGCGCTTTCTGATACGGTACCCACGGCCTTGCGGCGCTGTACGTAAACGTTTTACCATTAAGGCACTGTCAACCATAATTTCTTTTACAAACAAAGTTCCTTCTTCGGCACGTGCCTGGCTCTTTGCTTCATAATTGGCAATGGCTGATTTTAATAATTTCTCTAAACGGCCTGATGCTTCACGTGTGTTGAATTTTAAAACATTCAACGCATTATAGGCATCCATACCTCTAACTAAATCTGCAACTTGACGCATTTTGCGTGGAGAAGTTGGACAGTTATTTAATTTAGCAAAATAAGTGGTCTTATTTTCTTCTTTACGCTTTTCGGCTACTAATCTTTTTCTTTTTCCCATGGCTCTAATTATTTTTTATTGTGGCCAGCGTGACCTTTAAATACACGGGTTGGGGCAAACTCTCCTAATTTGTGACCAACCATATTTTCTGTTACGTAAACAGGAATAAATTTAGCTCCATTATGAACTGCAAAAGTGTGTCCTACAAATTCAGGTGGAATTGTTGAGCGGCGTGCCCAAGTTTTAATAGCGGATTTTTTACCGCTTTGATTCATTTTATCAACTTTACCTTCTAGGTTATAGTCGATAAATGGTCCTTTTTTTAATGATCTTGCCATTTATTTTTTGTTTTGGTTTTGAAATCCCCAACAGGGTTGGGAACCATTAAACGTTAATAATTATTTCTTTCTTCTTTCGATAATGTGTTTGTTAGAAGCTTTCGCTTTATAACGTGTTTTGTATCCTTTTGCAGGAATACCTTTACGTGAACGTGGATGACCACCTGAAGCACGACCTTCGCCACCACCCATTGGATGATCAACCGGGTTCATTACAACCGGACGGGTACGCGGACGAACACCTAACCATCTTGAACGACCAGCTTTACCTGAAATCTCTAAATTATGATCAGGATTTGATACAGCACCAATGGTCGCTTTACAAGTAATCAAAATCATACGTACTTCACTCGATGGCATACGCAATACTGCATATTTACCTTCACGTGCTGACAATTGTGCATAAGAACCTGCACTGCGCGCTAATACCGCACCTTGACCAGGACGTAACTCAATGTTGTGAATGATAGTTCCCAAAGGAATTTCAGACAATAACAAAGTGTTACCAACCTCAGGTGCTGCACCAACACCTGACATCACTTTTTGATCTACTTTTAAACCTTGAGGAGCAATAATGTAACGCTTCTCACCATCTTTGTAGTAAATTAATGCAATACGCGCCGAACGATTTGGATCGTATTCAATTGACTTTACAGTTCCTTCAATACCGTCTTTATCGCGTTTGAAGTCGATTGCACGAATAACTTTTTTATGTCCACCGCCAATATAACGCATGGTCATTTTACCAGAATCATTTCGACCTCCTGAAGAATAATTGGTTTTAACAATTAAACTTTTTTCAGGTTTTGAGGTAGTGATTTCTTTAAAGTCAGAAGATATTTTATATCTTAAACTTGGCGTCAGTGGTCTATATTTTTTTAATCCCATTTTAAATACTTTTTAAAAAATTAAATACTTGCGTAAAAATCAATTACTTCACCTTGTTTTAAAGTAACAATTGCTTTTTTGCTGCGATTAACACGACCCACAGCTACGCCTCTAGTTGTGTTACGGGTTTTTACTTTACCAACATATTGTTGCGTATTTACAGTATCAACCTTTACACCATACATTTTTTCTACAGCGGCTTTAATTTCTAATTTATTCGCCTCTTTTGCCACAACAAAGCCGTAACGGTTAAGTTTCTCAGCTTGTGCTGTCATTTTTTCTGTAATGATTGGCTTAATTAAAATTTCCATCTTACTTGTTTAAAATTGTTTCGATAACTTTTACTGAACTTTCTGATAAAATCAAATTCTCAGCATTCAGAATATCATAAGTATTTAAATCGGACGCTTTTACCACCTTAGCACCTTGAATGTTACGAGAAGATAAATACACGTTTGTGTTGTTATCACCCAATACCAATAAAGTCTTTTTGTCGGCCATGTTTAGATTTTTCATCAAATCAACATAGTTCTTAGTTTTAGGCGCTTCAAAATTGAAGTCTTCTAAAACTGTAATGGCGTTGTCTTTTGCTTTATATGTTAAAGCTGATACACGCGCTAAAGATTTTACCTTTTTGTTTAATTTAAAAGAATAATCGCGCGGACGAGGACCAAATGCACGGCCACCACCTACAAACACAGGTGATTTCATTGAACCCGCACGGGCTCCACCGGTACCTTTTTGACGCTTTAATTTCTTTGTTGTACGTGCAATTTCAGCACGCTCTTTAGATTTATGTGTTCCTTGACGTTGATTCGCTAAAAATTGCTTAACATCAAGATAAATACAATGATCGTTTGGTTCAACAGCAAATATTGAATCTGTTAATTCAACCTTCTTGGCCGTTTTTTTACCGCTTATGTTTAATACTTCTACTTGCATGACTATTTCTCAATTAAAACGTAAGACCCTTTAGCACCCGGAACCGATCCTTTTACAAGAATCAAATTTTTCTCAGGCATTACTTTAACTATTACCATGTTTTGAACCTTCTTACGGTTACCACCCATACGGCCGGCCATGCGCATACCCTTCATTACACGTGAAGGATCTGAAGATGCTCCCAATGAACCGGGCGCTCTTTCACGATCATGCTGACCGTGTGATTTATTCGCGTGACCTACTCCGCTGAATCCATGACGTTTTACAACACCTTGAAAACCTTTACCCTTACTGGTTCCGATAACATCTACGAAATCGCCTTCTAAGAATAAATCTACGGTTAATACATCACCTAAATTTTTGCTTTCCTCGAAATGACGGAATTCCACTACTCTACGCTTAGGTGTTGTTTTTGCAATGGCAAAATGACCCTTCATGGCACTTGATGTGTGTTTTTCTTTTTTCTCATCAAATGACAATTGTAAAGCATTGTAACCGTCCTTTTCATTGGTTTTTACTTGCGTCACAACGCAAGGACCCGCTTCAATAACTGTGCATGGTAAATATTTACCATTGGCATCGAAGAAGCTCGTCATTCCTATTTTTTTACCAATTAATCCTGACATTTTATTTTATTGTTTATTATTTATTTAATTATTTTTTACTGTACTAACTCCCCAATCCCGATAACTATCGGGATTATGAAAAAGGAATTAAAATTTCGGCTAACTTCACTAAACTTTAATCTCTACTTCTACTCCGCTAGGCAATTCTAACTTCATTAAAGCATCAACAGTTTTTGAAGAAGAACTGTAAATGTCTAACAAACGCTTGTAATCACACAATTGAAATTGATCACGCGCTTTTTTGTTAACATGCGGTGACTTTAACACTGTAAAAATTCTTTTGTTGGTAGGTAAAGGAATTGGTCCGTTAACTACTGCTCCTGTAGCTTTTACAGTTTTTACGATTTTCTCTGCTGACTTGTCAACCAAGTTAAAATCGTAAGATTTTAGTTTTATTCTGATTCTTTGGCTCATATTAAAAGAACGTATTGGTTAGGTATTATATAAATTAAACTTTTTCTGCTTTTCCTTTTGCTTTTGAAATTACATCAGCAGCTACGTTAGCAGGTGCTTCGTTGTAATGACTGAATTCCATGGTTGAAGTAGCACGACCTGAAGTAAGCGTACGCAATTGTGTTACGTAACCAAACATTTCTGACAATGGCACTTTCGCTTTAATTACTTGCGAATTACCTTTGCTGTCCATGCCTTCAATTTGACCACGACGACGGTTTAAGTCACCTACCACATCACCCATGTTTTGCTCCGGCGTTAAAACCTCCACTTTCATGATTGGCTCTAACAATGCAGGCTTACATTTAGGCACTGCTTCACGGTAAGCGTTACGTGCACAAATTTCAAATGATAAAGCATCAGAGTCAACCGCGTGGTATGAACCATCAGTTAATGTTACTTTCATGCCAACCAAAGGATAACCGGCTAAAACACCATTGTTTAATGAAGCTTTAAATCCTTTTTCAACTGCAGGAATAAATTCGCGAGGAATGTTACCACCGGTAATTTCATTCACAAACTGTAAACCATTTGTTTTAGAAGTATCGTATCCTTCATCAACCGGAGATACTTTAAATTTAATATCCGCAAATTTACCGCGACCACCTGTTTGTTTTTTGTAAACTTCACGGTGTTCAACTGTACCTGTGATTGATTCTTTATAAGCAACCTGAGGCGCACCTTGGTTTACTTCTACTTTAAATTCACGCTTTAAACGATCAACAATAATTTCCAAGTGTAATTCACCCATTCCGGAAATAATGGTTTGACCTGAATCTTCATCCGTTTTTACACGGAATGTAGGATCTTCTTCAGCCAATTTATTTAAACCTACCCCTAAACGATCTAAGTCACCTTGTGTTTTTGGCTCGATAGCGATACCAATTACAGGCTCAGGGAAATTCATGGCTTCTAATACAATTGGATTTTTTTCATCACACAAAGTATCACCTGTGCGGATGTCTTTAAAACCTACTGCTGCACCAATATCACCTGCTTCGATAAACTCAACAGGATTTTGTTTATTGGCATGCATTTGAAAAATACGAGAAATACGTTCTTTATTTCCTGAACGTGTATTTAAAACGTAAGAACCTGCATCTAAACGACCGGCATAAGCACGGAAGAAACACAAACGACCAACAAAAGGATCGGTTGCAATTTTAAATGCCAATGCTGTAAACGGCTCGCTCACATCAGGCTTACGGGTAACTTCTTGTTCAGTATCAGGATTGGTACCTCTAATCACATCTTTATCCAATGGAGAAGGCATCAATTCCATTACCAAATCCAACATGGTTTGAACACCTTTATTTTTAAAGGCCGAACCACATACCATTGGTACAATTTTGTTGGCAACACATGCTTTACGCAATGCATCTAAAACTTCTCTTTCAGTGATTGTTTCAGGCGCATCAAAAAACTTCTCCATGATTTTGTCATCAAACTCAGCTACTGCTTCGAATAATTTTTCACGGTATTCAGCCACCTCATCCAACATATCTTCAGGAATAGGCACTTCTTTAAATGTCATCCCTTTATCTTCTTCATTCCAAACAATACCACGGTTATTGATTAAATCAACCACCCCAACAAAGTTTTCTTCAGCACCAATAGGTAATTGCAAAGGAACTGCATTACCACCTAAAATATCGCGGGTTTGTTTTACCACGTTTAAGAAATCGGCACCTTGACGGTCCATTTTATTTACGAAACCAATACGGGTTACGTTATAATTATCAGCTAAACGCCAGTTGGTTTCTGATTGCGGTTCAACACCGTCAACAGCAGAAAACAAAAACACCAAACCGTCTAATACACGCAATGAACGGTTTACCTCAACGGTAAAATCCACGTGACCCGGGGTATCGATGATGTTAATTTTATAATTATTATTACGGTATTTCCAAAAACAAGTTGTTGCTGCAGAGGTAATGGTAATACCACGCTCTTGCTCTTGTGCCATCCAATCCATTGTGGCTGCACCATCGTGTACCTCACCAATTTTGTGGTTTACACCGGTATAATATAAAATACGCTCAGTACAGGTAGTTTTACCTGCATCAATGTGCGCTGCAATGCCTATATTTCTAGTATATCTTAAGTCCATTTCTTAATTAAAATCTAAAGTGTGAGAATGCCTTGTTAGCTTCTGCCATTTTGTGAACGTCTTCTTTCTTTTTAAACGCTGCACCTTCTTCTTTAGCTGCTGAAACGATTTCGCCGGCTAATTTTTGAGCCATTGATTTTTCATTACGCTTGCGAGAATAAGAAATCAACCATTTCATTGCCATTGACACTTTACGGTCAGGACGAATTTCAGATGGAATTTGGAAAGTTGAACCACCCACACGACGTGAACGCACCTCAACTTGAGGTGTTACGTTTGCTAGTGCTTTTTTCCATACTTCTAAACCATCTTCATTTGTACGCTTCGCAACAATTGCTACTGCATCATGAAATATTGTAGAGGCCGTGTTTTTTTTGCCGTCATACATTAGGTTGTTTAAAAAACGTGTTACCAATACATCATTATAAATTGGATCAGGTAACAACACGCGTTTTTTTGCTCTGGCTTTTCTCATTGTATTAAAAAATCTTTACTGTATTTTTATTAAATTATTTCTTTTTTGCCGGGGCTGCTGCACCTGCTTTAGGACGCTTCGCACCGTATTTTGAACGTTGTTGTTTACGTCCTTCCACACCGGCAGTATCTAAACTTCCGCGAACAATGTGGTAACGTACACCCGGTAAATCCTTCACACGACCACCACGCACTAAAACGATTGAGTGTTCTTGTAAATTGTGACCTTCACCCGGAATATAGGCAATTACCTCTTGTTTGTTGGTTAAACGAACCTTTGCCACTTTACGCATGGCAGAGTTAGGTTTTTTAGGTGTAGTGGTATAAACCTTTGTACATACACCACGGCGTTGTGGACAAGAGTCCAAAGCGGCCGATTTACTTTTGTTGGTCGGTTTTGTACGACCTTTTCTTACTAATTGCGATATTGTAGGCATTGTAATCCTTTAGTTTACTTGATTTTATTGGTATTTCAGCTATTTTCCCTTTTACGGGACGGCAAAGATAGGAAAATAATTTTATCCAACAATCATTTTTGTTGATTAATTTGAATATTTATTTTCTTTTTTTTATAATCGACGGGTTTTTTAGGAAAAATGCGGCTTCCTCAAGAAAAAAACGGCTCAGGTTTTGAAAAAAAACAGCTTCATTTTTTTGTCAATTTTTGAGAAAAAAAACGATCAAATTTTTGTCTGAAAAAATGGTTTTTTTTGATTTTTGGCCAGGTATTTTTGCAGGGTTTTGACCAATTTAAGGAATCAGGCGGCGAAAAATAAAATCGCTTTGCCTTTATACTTTTATTTGAAGCAAAGGTTTAAGTTAACTAAATGATTCATAATCATGTAATTGCAATAAAACTATTCGGAAAAAAAAGCTCGATTCAAATTTTTTGAAAAAAGCGCAAAACAATTAACTCTTTAATACTTCAATAAATTGAAGGTGATTCGAAGGGTACACCTCTAAATTTTTGCTGTAATTTAAAATATTTTGAATGGTTTGAGCCGATGGCTCGGTGTTTTGAATTACGTTGAGAAGCTTGGCTTCTTTTGTGTTTTTTTCAGTAATGTCAAGATGCGAAGTAAATGTTTTGGTCATAGGCAGGCTAAAAATGTTGTTAGTTTAAATAATAACGGAACAAGCTTTGGTTTATTGTAGAATATTGTAAAATATTTTGGAGGGCATTAAAAACGCTTGTTTTTCACCTTAAAATCCGCAATTTAAACCCGATACATGAGTCCATATAAAACCAAAAACCCGCCTCTTTCGAAGCGGGCTTTGGCTCTCAAAAACTAAAAACCCGGCGAGGTTCTTAGTTGTCCCGTGGCGACACGTCGCTGTTGGGAGTTTGTTTAATGGTGGCTGAGTTTATCGAAGCCACAATCATCGCCCCTTCGACAAGCTCACGGGCCGGCAATTATTTTTTACCGTCCATTTTATCTTTTAAGTCGCTTAAAGCAGAGATATCACCAAGGGTTGTTTTTTCTTGGCTGTCTTTTACTTTTTTAACGGCTTTTTTGCTTTCTTCAAAATCAGCTTTTTTAGCCGCTTTTTCTGTTTTTCTTGCTTCTTCCTTCACTTCTTCGTGTAAACGAGCGTGAGAAACCACAATACGTTTAGCGTCTTTGCTAAATTCGATTACTTTGAAATCAGCTACTTCTTCAGCTTTTAAAGAACCACCATCGGCTTTGGCTAAGTGACGTGCAGGACAGAAGCCTTCAACACCATAAGTTAAACCAATTAATGCACCTTTATCGTTCACTGAAGTAACAGTTCCTTTGTGGATAGAATCTAATACAAACACTGTTTCGAATACATCCCAAGGGTTTTCTTCGATTTGTTTGTGACCTAAGCTTAAACGACGGTTTTCGCCATCAATTTCTAGCACGGTTACTTCCATCTTTTCACCTACTTTGCAGAATTCGCTTGGATGTTTGATTTTTTTGCTCCAAGATAAATCAGAGATGTGAACCAATCCATCAACACCTTCTTCTAATTCAACAAACACACCAAAATTGGTGAAGTTGCGAACAGTACCGGTATGACGCGTGCCTTTAGCATATTTCTCCATGATCATATTCCAAGGATCAGGGGTTAATTGTTTCATGCCTAAGCTCATTTTGCGCTCTTCACGATCTAAGGTTAATACAACCGCTTCAATTTCTTGACCGATTTTTACAAACTCTTGCGCGCTGCGTAAATGTTGGCTCCAGCTCATTTCACTTACGTGAACCAAACCTTCAACACCAGGAGCGATTTCGATAAATGCGCCGTAATCGTTGATCACAACTACCTTACCTTTAATTTTATCACCAACTTTAATTTCAGCATTTAAAGCCTCCCAAGGGTGTGGCGTTAATTGTTTTAAACCTAAAGCGATGCGTTTTTTATCGTCGTCGAATTCAAGAATTACAACTTGAATTTTCTCATCCAATTTCACGATTTCTTCAGGGTGGTTAATACGACCCCAAGATAAATCGGTAATGTGGATTAATCCGTCAACACCACCTAAATCGATAAACACACCATAAGATGTAATGTTTTTCACAGTACCTTCTAATACTTGTCCTTTTTCTAATTTAGAGATGATATCACGTTTTTGTGTTTCAATTTCAGCTTCAATTAAAGCTTTGTGAGAAACAACTACGTTTTTAAATTCGTTATTGATTTTAACCACTTTAAATTCCATTGTTTTACCAACGTAAACGTCGTAATCACGGATAGGTTTTACATCAATTTGTGAACCAGGTAAAAAGGCTTCAATGCCGAATACATCAACAATTAAACCACCTTTTGTGCGGCATTTTACAAAACCTTTAATGATTTCATCATTTGTTAAGGCTTCGTTTACACGATCCCAGCTCTTACCGGCACGTGCTTTTTTGTGAGAAAGGATTAATTGACCATGCGTATCTTCAGCTTGATCGATAAACACTTCAATTTTATCACCTACTTTTAAATCAGGGTTATATCTGAATTCAGACAAGGCAACAACGCCATCTGATTTATAACCAATGTTTACAACAACCTCGCGGTTATTTTTAGCAACCACAACACCTTCAATGATTTGAAGATCGGTTACTGTACTTAATTTTTGACCATACAACTCGTCGAATTTTTGTTTTTCTTCTACGGTGTAATTGTCTTGTTTTTTACCAATCGCACTCCAATCGAAATCGGGGTTACCTACTGTTTGGGCTTTATCCGCCATTTTTTAAATTAATTGTATCAATACAAAAAGGCCATATTGAGAAGTTAAACAATCGATTTTTAATCCGCCTAAGCCTTTTTTAAACGGGCTACAAATATAGCGAGAAATTGGGGATCAGAAGGCGGCCTATTGATATTTTAAACGATTGAAAAACAAAGGATTGAGAATTTTAACATTGCGCATTTTACCAACAAGTCAAATTATTTGGAAAGGTTTGCTTCAAAAGCCAAAATCACAAATTTAATTTTGAATTGAAAAATTTTTGTCGAATAAAATGGGTTTTCACTTATCTACAATTTGTAGCAATCACGACTTGCATTTATCAATACCTTTACTTTTATGAATATTAATTTGGATGCCACAGAAGAAAATCTCAACCCCACCGACAAGGATATAGAGCGGGCTTTAAGGCCCATTCAATTTGATGATTTTAGCGGTCAGCAAGGAGTGGTTGATAATTTACGGGTGTTTGTAGCAGCTGCCAAACAAAGACAAGAAGCACTTGACCACGTGTTGCTGCATGGTCCTCCGGGCTTGGGCAAAACCACTTTGGCCCACATTATTACCAACGATTTGGGTGTGAATTTAAAAGTAACCAGCGGCCCGGTGCTTGATAAACCTGGCGATTTGGCGGGATTACTCACCAATTTAGAACCCTATGATGTGTTATTCATTGATGAGATTCACCGCTTAAGTCCAATTGTTGAAGAGTACTTATACTCTGCCATGGAAGATTATAAAATTGACATTATGATCGACAGCGGGCCAAATGCACGCACAGTGCAAATAAAATTAAATCCTTTTACTTTGGTTGGTGCCACAACCCGCAGCGGTTTGCTAACTGCTCCACTTAGAGCCAGGTTTGGCATCAACAGCCGCTTAAATTATTACGATTCAAAAGTATTAACGGGCATTGTGCAAAGAAGTGCTGATATTTTAAAAGTTGAAATTAAAGATGAAGCGGCTTATGAAATAGCCCGCAGAAGTCGCGGTACCCCGCGTATTGCCAATGCCCTACTCCGACGGGTGCGCGATTTTGCACAGATAAAAGGCGATGGTAAAATTGACATTGAAATGGCAACATATTCATTAAAAGCATTGAACGTCGACAAAAATGGATTGGATGAGATGGATCACCGCATTTTGGTTTGTATCATCGATAAATTTAAAGGCGGTCCGGTTGGCATTAACACCATTAGCACCGCTGTTGGTGAAGAAGCCGGCACCATTGAAGAAGTATACGAGCCTTTTTTGGTACAAGAAGGTTATTTGGTTCGCACACCACGCGGACGTGAAGCGACCGAAATGGCGTATAAACATTTAGGTAAAAGTCCCTTGCACCGCAGTGGTGGCTTGTTTGATTAAGTTCATCCTTCAGTTAACATCATTTCTGTTGTTTTAAATGGATTTTAATGCGATTGCGAATTACTAGCTTTTTTGCCTGAATTGACAATTGGTAGTTTGCCCATTTTTAATGGGATGCAATACGTTTTTTTGTTCGCGATTAATGCATTCACTTCCGCTTAGGTTTGTTTGCTAAACAGAAGATTTCTAACTTGCAACACAATCCAGTGTAGGTCTCCACGATATGTTTCGTTACAAGAAGTTCTATTTTTTTTTAATTCTTTTGAGTTTGTTTGAAAGCAGGGTCTTAGCCTTTAATGAGAGCGGCCGGGATTCGGGACGAAGTTTGAAGTATTTGTTTCTACCTACCTTATTTAAAACCCCGGAGGTGGGATATGCCCTAGGTTTATCGACTTCCTTTTCTTTTAAAACAAGTTACCTTGGAGACAGTTTAACACGCACTTCCATCATACAAGGGGTTGGCTTTGCCACCACGCATCAGCAAAATGTTCAAGCCATGGATGCTTCGATTTATTTCCCCAAGGAGCGTTATATTTTACAAGGTCAATTATCACACAGTTATTTTCCGGATCGTTTTTGGGGCT
The DNA here is from genome assembly GCA_947453445.1 of Sphingobacteriaceae bacterium. Taxonomy (GTDB): domain Bacteria; phylum Bacteroidota; class Bacteroidia; order B-17B0; family Aurantibacillaceae; genus Aurantibacillus. The sequence continues at coordinate 58,746 of CANGGP010000009.1, read as the reverse complement.
TGGGCGCTAACACCAAGGACAATGACCAGGAAAGATATGTTTACGAGCAATTTTATTTTAGCCCGCATTTAAAGCGGAAAATAAACCGACATCTATGGTTGGGTTTATTGTATGAACTACAAACGGTTTACCATATCAGTTATTTAAAAGGCGGCAATTTTGACACTGCCAATTTTAAAGGCAAACAAAATTATTTAGCATCCGGCACCGGCTTGAGTTTGAGCCACGACACGCGTAATTCGGCATTTTGGCCAAGTAAAGGCTTGTATATTTTAAGCCAATTCACTGCCTTCAGAAAAGAATTGCTATCGAAATACAATGTTGTAAAATGGATTACAGATGTGCGCTTTTTTCAAAAATTATTTAGGAGTCGTCATATTTTAGCTTTGCAGTTTGTGAATTATGAAACCTTTGGTGATACACCCTTGAGAGAATTGGCAGCACTTGGCGGACCAAATAATTTACGGGGATTTTATCAAGGACGATACCGCGCCAACAGCATGCTTAGTTTTATTAGCGAGTGTCGATTTCATTTAATTGGTCGGTTTAGCACATGTGTGTTTGGCGGCATTGGTAGTGTTTACAACCATTACAACGAAATTCGACCGGAAAGCATGAAATATAGTTTTGGTGGCGGATTAAGGTTTTCCATTCTAAAAAAAGAGAAGCTCAATATTCGGGTCGACTATGGTTATTCTTCGAAATTAAACCAAGGATTGTACATTACATTTGGCGAATGTTTTTAATGTGGGCCAGATTTGAGATAGATTGCAAAAAATATATTTCAAAAAAGTACATTTGTTGTTCAAACTAATTCGATGTTTCATTTTCTATTAAGAACTATACCCCGTCCGATATTAATTTGGTTTAGTATTGGCTTTAGTAAAATTGCGCCCATCTTGTATTACGGCGACAAATACGAAGATCCTATTTCGGGTAGAACTTACCGTAAATTTTTGCCATATGGCTATGGCGGCAGGGCCAAGCGCGACAATGTGTTATGTCCGGGAAGCTTATCCTTAGAGCGACACAGACTTTTGTGGTTGTATTTGAAAGAGAAAACTGATTTTTTTACCACAAAGCATAACATGTTACACATCGCGCCCGAGCAGTGTTTTTACAAATTATTTAAAGCGCAAAAAAACTTAAAATATACCACCGGTGATTATAACAGTCCGATTGCCGATATACACTTTGATTTGCACAATGCACCATTTAAAGAAGGTGAATTTGATGTAATATTTTGTAATCATGTTTTAGAGCATGTTGAAGATGCGAATCAGTGTATGCGAGAATTATACAGAATTATGAAGCCCGGCGGATGGGGTATTTTTCAGGTGCCACTAGATACAACGAGAGCGGTAACCTTGGAAGATTCGAACATTAAAAGTGCTGAGGACCGCGAAAAACACTATTGGCAAAAAGACCATGTGCGTCTATTTGGATTGGATTATAAAGATAAGTTGATGGCTGCAGGTTTTGAGGTAAAAGTGGATGATTTTGTAAATACACTTGGCGCTGATTTGGTTGACAGGTATCGTTTACCGGCCGGTGAAATGCTGTATTTGTGTCGAAAAGCTTAAGCGTTTTTTTAATTTTATAAACAAGCATGGACATCGGGCTATTACTAAAAGATAAAAGCATAAAACCCAAAGAAAAAACAGCGCAATTATCGCGTTTGTTGTTGGCTGGTGAATTAGAGATAAAACAATTCATTGCCTTTACTTTTGGAGCAAAAGATACAGAAAAGGCCACCTGCATTGAAGCTTTGGAATTTGCAAGTAAATCGAATGCAAAATTGGTAAGTACCGAGGCTTTTGATTTTGTTTGTGGACAGTTGGCTTCGAAAGCACCGCGCGTAAAGTGGGAATCGGCCAAAGTGATAGGCAACACCATTCATTTGTTTGAAAAAAAGATTGACACCGCGATTATGGCTTTGTTGCCGAATACTGAAGACAAAGGCACCGTGGTGCGTTGGAGCGCAGCTTATGCTTTGGCTGAAGTAATAAAAATAAAAGGAAAACACCAAGCTGATTTATTAAAGGTGCTTGAAAGTATTTTGTTGCGAGAAGAAAAAAGCAGCATCAAAAAAATTTATGCTGCGGCCATTAAAAAAGCCTTTAAAAACTAAAAAACTGAACATTTTAACAAATAAAAATCAGCCTTAAGCCGAAGGCTCATTCATTTGTGCTTTTCACTCATTGGTTCATTCATTTTATTTTGCTCTCTGAATTGTTTTCTTAATTTTATTGAGATTAAATCATCGGTTTTGGTACTCTTCTACAAATACAAAATTCAGTACTTCATTTTTTTGTTGGCATTCTGCTTTTTTTCAAATGCACAAACAAAAAGCGGTTATGCAATGAATGCACAATCCATTCAAGCCCAAAGTCATTTTACTCAAAGTGGTGACATTTTCGGCACAAGGGTTTTTGTGGAAAATAAGGGGCAGTTTAACGGACACATTCCATCGAAAGAAAAAATTTATTATGCTTTAGACAATGGTTTGGAGCAAATATATTTTACAAAAAAAGGATTGGTTTACAAACAAGTGAAGTTACCGGTACTGAATGAAGAATACCGAGAAGCCATTGAGCGAGGAGAACTAAAAGAAACAGAACCTGAGGTGCACTATACTGAAATGAATTGGCTGGGTTCAAACACAGAAGGCATTGAAATTGAAGCAAGCCTAAAGCAAAGTCATTATATCACCAATGGAGAAAAAGAATTTAATGCCGCTGTTTACAAAAAATTATTGTACAAAAATGTTTATCCGAACATCGACATTGAATATGTTATTCCTGTTGAATATGGCTATGGCATCAAGTACAGTTTAATTTTACATCCGGGCGCTTTGTTGGAGAACATTAAATTTTTATACAGCGGTGATGTAAAGAAAATTAAATTGAACAAATCGGGTGAGGTAATTGTAAAAACAAGTTTGGAAGATATCACTGAACACACACCAAAAACTTACAATCAAAACAAACAAGAAGTAAGTTCTGCTTTTACATTGAATGAAGACACACTTGGTTTTTCGATTCGTGATTTTAATAACAAAGAAACTTTTATTATTGATCCATGGGTAGGTGCTGTGAATACACTTTCTACGAATAACGCTGCCTATGATGTGGATTATGATTTTGGCGGCAATACCTTTATTTATGGTGGCACTAACTCTTTTAAGGTGGCCATGTACAATGCTATTGGCGCTCTGCAATGGACCTTTAGTGGCACAGTTACCAGCAACGGCTGGACCTCGGGCAGTTATGCCAGTAACTTAGGCGTGGATAAATTTTTAAGCAAAACATTTATCGGTCAAGGTTTTTTAATTGGTGGTGCACGCGTGGTAAGATTGGATGCCAATGGAAACTATGATAATTTTACAAGCAATGCCAATACAAGTTATAACGAAATTTGGGAAATGGGGTTCCACTGTATAACAGGCAATGTATTTATTTTGGGGGGAGGAACTTCTTCGAATATTTGTGCGGCTACAATCAGTTCGGTTACATCTAATTTAACTTTATCAGCCTTCAACCAAACGGCCACCACTTGTTGCCAAGATATTGTTTCACATGCCATTGATGACCAAGGGAATATTTTCGTTTATTTTGTGAGTGCCGGTGGAACGCCCAGCATGAACAACAAAATTGTGCGTGTGGCAACATCATTTAGCAATAGTGTTTGGGTTCAAACAAGCGGTTATAATAGCTTTAGTGAAGCCGCCAATAAAAGCAGTTATCCGGGTGCTGTTTCTTCTTCAAATGGATTTAATTGTTTATCGGTGAACGCCAATTATGTTTATTATTACGATGGATTAAATTTGGCTGCTTACAGTAAAAGCACGGGTATAATGGCAGGAAGCACAACTGTACCGGGTTTAAGCTTAAGACAACAAGGGGGTATAGCTGTTGACGATTGCGACAATGTTTACGTAGGCGGCAATGGATCAATAAGAACTTATACTTTTAACGGAACAACCTTCAGTACCCTCACACCTATTTCATTAAATTCTACGCTTACCAACCAATACGTATGGGATCTCAAGCTGAACCGTAATACTAAAACTTTGTTCGTATGCGGTAGCGGATTTGTAGGTACCTATTCGGCAGGTATTAGTGGAACTTGTGCAGTGCCATTGGGCTTGTGTGTATTTAATCAAGCGGGAGTTGCAGTTAGCAGTTCTTCAATTACATGTGCTACTTTGGGTTCAGCAACAGTGAGCGCAAATGGTGGTACAGGCCCTTTTTCATACACTTGGATTCCAAGCGGACAAACAAGTTCAGTGGGCACGAATTTAAGTCCGGGTACATATACCATTTTGGTTTATGATAACGGATCGAATTCAAATTACACCACCACCACCACTTTTATTTCACCTGTTCCTTTAACCGGTACAGTTGGCAACACATTTATTTTACCGTGCAACGGTTCAAGCAGTGGCACCGCAGCAATTGTAAATTTGGCCGGCGGTTCAGGCAATCAAGCTTATTCATGGACCAATGGCACCTTCACACAAACAACCAATTCAATTGGTGGCTTAACAGCAGGTGTTTATACGGTAAATGTTACAGATGCCTTAACAAGTTGCGTTTTCACAAGCACATTTAATATTTTGCAACCATCCTCGGTAGGTGCCATGTTGTTTATTAACAATCCTACAGTATGTGTTGGCATGAATTCAACCTTAACAGCAATGGGTACAGGGGGCAGTCCTGGTTATATTTTTTCTTGGACCGGCGGCCCTAACACTGACACGTTTGTAGTGAGCAGTAATAGTGCGGGCACCTATACTTATAATGTTTTTGTGCAGGATTCACATGGTTGTCCGGCAAACGGTGTGGCAACAGTGACCTATGTTGCTAATCCATCGCTTTCAGTAGTGAACAGTTCAATTTGTCCTTATCAAACGGGCACATTAACTGCCGTTGGTGCCACCAATTACACATGGAACGCCGTTTATGTTAGCAATACTTATACCGATGCACCAATGACTACACAGCAATACACTGTTGTTGGAGAGGCGCAAACCTGCACCAGCACTACAACGGGCAGCATCATCTTAAAAGCAATACCGGTGCCCACATTGGTTTCTAACAGTCCTGTTTGTGCAGGACAAAATTTAACTTTTACTGCATTGGGGGGCAGTTCTTTTGTTTGGTTAGGACCACAATCTTATTCATCACTTTTACAAAGCAACACCATCACCACCGCAAGTCCTTTTCACAATGGCTTATACAATGTAACAGTAACGGCGGCCAATGCTTGTACAGCAGCTGCGGCCATTAATCTTTCAGTGCATGCCACGCCAAGCTTGAGTGCTTCAGGAGCTACAGTTTGCAGCACCCAAACAATTAATTTAAGTGCGAATTCGGTACCGGGTTCTTCATATTTATGGACCGGGCCATTGGGTTACAATGCGGTTTTTCAAAATCCAAACATCAATAATCCATCAGCAGGCGCATCAGGAAACTACACTGTAAGAACAACCTCACCGCTTGGCTGCACCAATACAGCAGTGGTAAATGTAACGGTTACCACCATGCAGACAGTTTTTCCGACGAATAATTCACCTTTGTGTTTTGGTGACAATTTAATTTTCACGCCAAACAATACCGGCGGAATTAATTTTTCATGGACAGGACCTGCAGGGTTTAGCAGTTTATTACAAAATCCATCCATTGGCAATGTTAGTTTAACGGCCAATGGCATCTATACATTAACAGTTTCAGCAGGACCATGTGTTAAATCAGGTACTACCTCTGTATTGGTGCATGCCTTGCCATCACCGGTAGCATTTAATGATGGACCAGTGTGTGAATTAAGACCTTTTAATTTAAGTGTAACTACACCATCAAATAATACCATTACGGCATATGTTTGGCAAGGACCGAACAATTTTGTTGCCTATAGCGCGCAGGGCCAGGTGGCAACAAGTCAACTAAATCATTCGGGGATCTACTCCATATTGGTGACTGACAACCATGGCTGTAAAAACAGCAGTACCACCACGGTGAGCATTTTAAACAATCCAACAGTAACTGCAAGCGGCGATACGGTTTGTTTATTACAACCGGCAGAATTGAAGGCATTTGGAGCCAATAGCTTTAAATGGTATAATGGCAATGGAAATTTCAGTTCATTGCCAAATGCCATCATTACAAAAGCTTTGAATGCAGCACCAACCGTTTATACTGTGATAGGTACTGCCGCAAATACATGTACAGCATCCGCCACAGCCACACTCTATACTTGGGCATTACCACAACCATCGGTATCGGTTTGGCCGAATCAAGCGGCGTGTATTTTCAACACATTCAATCTTGAAGGTCAAGGAGCTTTGTATTATAGTTGGACTGGCCCTAATAACCGCCAATACACAGGGCAAAACATTCATTTATTTGCCAATAGCATGTCGTACTCTGGCGTTTACACCCTTACGGGTATTGATCAGCACAATTGTAGAACTGATGTTACAACCCAGCTAACGGTTTACAGCTTGCCGGATGGTTACTTATCAAGAGGCATTCGAGAGGCATGTGTACCATTTACTTCGGAATATGTATTTAGTCCTGCTTCCGGCAATGCATCACTTACGAGCTTTTCTTGGGATTTAGACGGCAAAACAAATACCTCGGGTAGTTTCTTCAAAACATTCACTAAGCCAGGCGCCTATATTTTAAAAGCCAGAATGACAGATGTGAATGGCTGCGCCAATACCATGACGGTGCTCATCAATGCATGGCCACAACCGATTGCAAATTTCACCTACAGTCCTTCCAATCCAATTGAAAACAGTGATGAGGTAATTTTTAACAGCACCTCAACCGGCATTCAACTCACAGAGTGGAATTGGTTTTTTACGCCCGAAATCAATCAAAAAATTGGGTTTACGGTGAACAAGGAAGTCACATCGTATTTGTTTAGAGAAGCCGGTAATTATCCGGTGGCTTTGGTGGTAAAAAATCAAAATGGTTGTTCAGATAGTGTTGTAAAGGTGATACATATTGAAGATGATTTTAATGTATTTGTACCGACGGCTTTTACCCCAAACAGTGACAAGGAAAACGATTTATTTATGCCTGTTACCAGGGGCATTAAATCTTACCATTTTTATGTATTCGACCGTTGGGATGAAAAGATGTTTGAAAGTACTGATCCATCTACAGGATGGAATGGCACACATAAAGGCAAGGAGTGTAAACAAGATGTATATGTTTGGAAGTTAATTGTGACTTCAAAACATGATGTTCAGAAAGTTTATACCGGAGAGGTGAGTTTAATCAAATAATATTTGATTCACTTTCAGTAACAAAAAAAATCACCTGACTAATTCTAGTATTAGGGCTTCAGCTTGAGGTACTCTTCGAAGGGAAGGTGTTTCATAAATTCGGGAGAGTAAATGTATTCGTATACTTTATCTGCCCAGGCTTTATGGCTTTTCGATTGATCGAACACTTTATAACTAAAAGGGTATCCAAAGTGAATTCTAATTTCTTTCTTGTTTGCCCTAAACATTTCGTCGGGTAACAAAATCATTTCGATATTGGCTTTTATGCCCAAGCGTTTACGCCAAATGGCGAAATTGTAAAAGAATTTAGAGTTTTCGCCTTCAATAAACACCGGTTGCACCAAGCGTTTGTGGTCGATGGCTTGGGTGACAAAGCTTTTTTTCCAACTTAAATCGCGCACAATGCCATTCATTTTTCGGGAAACTAAGCCGGCAGGAAAGATAAGCACAGCGCCACCTTGACGGAAAATTTCTTCCATTGTGCGAAGTGAACCGGCTGATGCAGCGCCTAATTTATTAACGGCAACAAATACTTCGCCATAATTGGTAATGCTTTTGAGAACATCATTTACAAAAAAATACACATCGGGCCTAACTTCTCCAACAGCTTGAATTAGCGCCATCCCATCTAATCCGCCCAAAGGATGATTTGCAGCAACAGTTACATTTTCATGCACCGGAATACGTTCGGCATGAATGGATTCTACTTTTGCTTTAATGACTGTGAGTGCTTTTTTATTGAAATCAAGTCCCCTTTTATCATGTAACACACGCATGGCGTTATTGATATCATCCTCATGCAATAGGCGTTTAACATAACGAATAGCAAAGCGAGGAAGCCACTTGTAAAGTTTGTGGGCTTTTTGTTTTAAAACATTTTCAATGTCAATAAACTTGTTATCCGCTGTCATTTAAGGTTGCAAATTATAAAAAAAAGAAGGGATAAAAAAATTGAATCATGAACGCTTATTTGCCGAGTGCAGAATGTTTGGAATCAGGCAAAACATTTTGCATGTCCCAATTTAATTTTTGAACAAAATCTTTCTTGCGTTCTTTGCATTCACTTAATTGGCAAATGGTGCATGAATGCGGTAAACAAGGATCGGCGTGAATAAAAAATTCGATTTGATAATTTAATTCTTCCAGCGCCAGTTGGCCCAGTGCATCTACTTCTGTGTGGGCTTCTTCAAGCGAAAAATACCAAGGCAAGGTCATGTGACAATCAACGTGAACAACAGAACCATACTTCACCACGCGAAGGTTGTGGATGTCGATCCAAGAAGGTTTTCTCTTAGAATTCAGAAAAGTAATAAGGTGTTCAATTTTTTTATAATCGGTTTTATCCAACAAATTAAATATTGATTCTTTAATCAGTCCGAAACCGGTATAAGTAATCAAAAAGCCTAGTAGAACGGTGATCACATAATCAATCCAATATAACTGCGTAAGATAAATCAGTACTAAACCAATTACCAAACCCACACTGCTCCAGGTATCGGTCATGAGGTGTTTACCATCGGCTACCATGGTGGTAGAGTGCATTGCATTTCCACGCGCAATTAAAACACGCGCCATAATATAATTTACAATTCCTGAAAAAGCAGAAAGATAAAGTCCGATATCAATGTGGTGAAGTGGTTCGGGATGCAAAAAGGCTATGCCGCCTTTAATTAACATGGCTATCCCTGCTAAAAAAATCATACCGCCCTCTACCCCACTCGATAAAAATTCAATTTTACCGTGGCCATAAGGATGGTCTTCGTCTTTTGGACGCGCCGCATAATACAAGCTGTATAGTGCGAACATCCCGGCGAGAACATTTACGATTGATTCGATGGCATCGGTTAAAATGGCATTGGATTGCGTTAAAAAATAAGCGTAAAACTTTATTCCCATCAACAAGGTTCCGATAATGAGAACCCATTTCATGGTTTTAATTTTGAGTGTTTGTTGCGGCATGGACTGTGAATTTACAAAAATTGCTTGGGAGGTTAAACAAGATTTAAGGAATTAGTGAATATATTCGCGAAAAAGAAAATACATGAACGCTCCTTCAGCACCCAAAAAATGGAAATTTGCACTCTTGGTTTGGTGTTTTATTTATCCTGTAATCACCATTTTGTCGATGACAGTTTTACCGTTGTTATCAGGCTTAATACCTCCTTTACGCACTTTGATCATGAGTTTAATTTTGGTTCCGCTAATGGCCTATTTTTATATACCTTATATCAACAAGCGTTTTTTTGTGTGGCTAAGAAAGTAGCCCGGTAATTAACAAGGTTGTGATTAATGTCATTGAATGCTTTGGCGACATACTTTTAATAAATTAATCTCTATCTTCATTCTTAAAAAAAAGCAAAAATTAAATTATGTGGAAAAGAATTTTCCCAATACTTAATTGGCTGCCTCAATATAATTTCAATTTTTTTAAGGCTGATATTTTTTCGGGATTTACTTTAACGGCTTACGCCATTCCGGTTTCATTGGCTTATGCAACTTTGGCCGGTTTACCGCCTCAATACGGCATTTACGGGTATTTGATTGGCGGATTATTTTATGCCATTTTTGGTTCAAGTTCACAATTAGCGGTTGGTCCCACTTCTGCCATTTCGATCTTAATTGGCACTGCCATTGCCGCTTTATCAAAGGGAGATGCACATCGTTGGATGGACATTGCCTCAACAACTGCTTTGTTATTTGCCTTCATGAGTATTACTGCCTACTTACTCAAGTTGAGCAGTATGATTAATTTTATCAGTGAAACAATTTTGATAGGTTTTAAAGCCGGGGCTGCTCTAACGATTGGTTTAACACAGGTGCCAAAAATATTTGGATTAAGTGGCGGCGGTCATAATTTTATAGAGCGGGCAAAAATTTTGATCACGCAATTACCTGATACCAATTTTGTGATACTGCTTTTTGGTATTACTGCGCTAATATTATTGATTGTCGCTGAAAAAATATTTCCGGGCAAACCCATTGCCATTCAATTGGTGATTGTTTCTATTCTGGTGATGACCTTTAGTCCTTTAGCTACATATGGTTTTAATACTGTTGGCATAATCCCTTCGGGCTTACCCGAATTTTATTGGCCTCAATTTGACTTAAACGATTTAGAAAGCGATGCTGCCTTGGCTTTTGCTTGTTTTTTGTTGGCCTATGTAGAAAGTATTTCAGCGGCTAAAACATTGGCTAAAAAAACGGGTGAAAACATTGACCCGGGACAAGAACTTTTGGCTTTGGGCGCGGCCAATATGGCCATTGCATTTGGACATGGATATCCGGTGAGTGGCGGTTTGTCGCAATCGGCGGTGAACGAAAAGGCGGGTGCAAAAACACCAATGTCGTTGATATTTGCATCCATGAGCATTGCCATCTGTTTGTTATTTTTTACAGGTTTGTTGCATAATTTACCAACAGTTATATTGGCCGTTGTGGTGATTGTTGCCATTAAAGGATTGGTCGACATTGAAGAGTTCATTCGGCTTTATAAAGTAAACAAACAAGATTTTTTGGTGGCCATTTGCGCATTTTTAAGTGTGTTGTTATTTGGCATTTTGAATGGTGTGATCATTGGTGCGATGCTCTCTTTAATTCTGATTATTAAAGTGGTTTCAAGTCCACATGTTGCCTTTTTAGGAAGAATACCGGGCAGTAATCGTTACAGTGATGTGAAACGACATCCCGACAATGAATTAATTAACGGATTAATTTTGGTGAGGGTAGAATCACCTTTACTTTATTTTAACGTGAACAACATCCACAAAGGCATTTGGAATCGAATAAATTGCAGTACTTCTGAGGTTCAGGCGGTGATTTTGGATTTAAGCACTTCGGCTTTCATTGATTCGGCGGGCGCAAAGTTCATTAAGCGACTGTACATTGAATTAAAAGTACGCGGAATATCATTTCGTTTGGCTGAGGCCCATGCTGAGGTGCGAGATATTTTAAGGACTGAAGATGTTGAAAATTTGTTTGGACATGTAGGCAGGCGAGATTCGCTGCATGAAGTGATTTGTAAAATTATAGATGAGCGTAAAATACGTACCACCAATGATCATAGTTTTGAATTATGAAGTACGTCTAACAATCTTGTGAAGGCGTTTCCGGTTCATCCTTACCTGCCTAAAATCTTTTTAATCAAAGCAAAAGCACACTCAAATTGTAATAGTAAGATGAACGGTTTTTGCAACTGCTAAGCAAGCTGCAAATCGGTCATGAGTGATATGCTTGTGATTTAATTTTAATAAGTGAAATCAGAATGAAAAGGAAGAAAAACAGAGCTTGATCCCAATAGCTTTCGGAATCCTATCGCCCTCATTTTCGATTTAATTCAGTGTTCTAAAACAAAAAGCGGCTCCCATATGCATGAGAAACCGCTTTCATTTGCAAGTGCCATCGCACTATTGCGCTCAAAAGCCCACAGGGCTTTTGCCGTACCCTGAGGGTTGGATTTATCGAACTTTTTGGATAATTTTCAATCAGTTAAAATGTTAACGAAAGCTAACTCAAATTTTTAATCATAGTGTACAGAATTCTTGACATTTCATCTGCGTCTTTTAAATACTTTTCGAAATCTTCTGTTTTAATTTCACTTGTATCATGAAGCGTATCAAAGATTGCAACGCATTCGAAAACTGATTCTCTTGCTGTTGTAAAGTAATTTTTTCTGTCGGGCTTTGAGAATTTTCCAGAGCCTTCAGCAATGTTCAAAACGATGATAAATGAAGCCCTGCCACTTGATCTTTTACAAAATTATCTAACTTATTTTTAAATATTAAGCTTTTGCATTCTAAATGAAAAACCTTTGCTTTTTTATAGACTTCAAGATTTTGGAATTCAAACATTCTGCTATTTAATGAGAAACAGAATGAGAATGAAGAAAAAACAGAGCTCGAATGTTCGCTCTCGCTATCATTCTCACTCTGTTTTTGTACCCAGGAAGAGACTCGAACTCTCACGCCTTGCGGCATACGCACCTCAAGCGTACTTGTATACCATTCCAACACCTGGGCATGTGATACTTCTCAACAACAGTTGAGACAAACTCTTGAGTGAACAATGAATGCTCTTTCGAGGGCAAAAGTATAAAAATTCGCCACGAATTTGCTTAGTTTGCAAAAATAAATGTATATTTGTGCCCCGTTTATCAGCCGCTGTTTACACAATGTAAAGAATGCTTGAACGAATAAATAATTAAAACAAAAAAAAATGAGTCATTTATTAGATTACGTAGCCAGTCAAGTTAGTCCTAAGGCCAACCACCCTGCTTTTAAAGCCGGTGATACAATTACTGTTTCATACAAAATTAAAGAGGGCGACAAAGAGCGTGTTCAGCAATTTACAGGTGTTGTAATTCAACGCAAAAACATTAGCACAACAGCTTCTTTTACTGTTCGTAAAATGAGTAACGGTGTCGGTGTTGAGCGTATTTTCCCAATTGCATCTCCTTTTATTGAAAAAATTGAATTAAACAAAATCGGTATTGTTCGTCGTGCTAAATTATTCTACTTACGTGATTTAACCGGTAAAGCGGCACGTATTCGCGAAAAATTGCAAACTGCGGCTGTTAAATAAGAACCACATTCATTATATTTACTTAAAAGCCGGGTTGTTGAATCCGGCTTTTTTTTAATCTGCATTTAAATTTCAAGTTCCTTAAAATGGAAATAAAATCTAAAATAATTGAAATATTAGAAAAAGAGCATTACACTTTTTCTGATTTAGCCGGTTATTTGCACATGTCGGAAGATGATTTAACCCAGGCCCTTAATAACAGAACCTTGGAATTAAGAAGTTTAGAAGACATCTCTAAAACCCTCCGCGTACCCCTATATAGTTTCTTTAGAGCAGAACAACCAAAATTTGATTACACCCAAAAGCCTTATTACATCAACCGTCTTTGGACAGGCGACGACAGCGAAAAAACAAAAGCTGCATTACAACAAGAAATAACTTTACTCAAACAAATTATAGCACTTAAAGAAGAACATATTGCGAAAATTCCCCATTAATTTTTGCATTTCATATTTTCTACAAAATGTTATCTTTGAACTATAAATATGGTTTCCGGACTCCTCATTACATTTTTACTCATTTTAATTAACGGTTTTTTTGTAGCGGCCGAATTTGCCTTGGTAAAGGTAAGGGCTTCTCAATTGGATGTAAAAGTTCAAAAAGGCAGCAAAAGAGCCATCACCGCAAAAGGATTGCTTGAAAAATTGGATGCCTATTTGTCGGCTACGCAATTGGGCATTACCTTAGCTTCTTTGGCTTTAGGTGCTGTTGGTGAAGAGGTTATTTCAGAAATAGTGATTGCATTTTTTACCAAAACCGGATTGGTGGCCAACACCATTACCGTTCATAGTATTTCATTGCCAATTGCATTGGCCTTACTTACATTTTTTCATGTCACACTTGGCGAGCAGATACCTAAAATGATTGGTATTAAATATTGCTTGCAAGCCGCCATGTTTGTGGCATTGCCCATGCGCTTTTTTTATGTTGTTTGCTCTCCTTTTATTTGGTTGCTAAACAAAACGTCCAATTTTGCGCTCAACATTTTAGGGGTAACAAAAGTTGGCGAAGAAGATTTTCATTCGGAAGAAGAATTGCGTTTAATATTAACTGAAAGCGAAGAAGGCGGGGCCATTAAACCCAGTGAAAACGAATTGATTCAAAATGTATTTGACTTCGACGACCGTATCGTTAAACAAATTATGGTGCCTAAAAACCGCGTGGTGGCGCTTGATGTAGAAATTGGGAAAAATGAAATTTCAAAAAAAATCATTGAAGAAGGTTTCTCCCGATTTCCTCTTTATTTGGGCGACCTCGATAATGTTATTGGCATTGTGCATAGTAAGGATTTGTTAAAGGCTTTGGTAGATAATAAATTTAGAACTTTAAAAGATATCATGCGCCCGGTGCACTATGTGCCCGAAAGCATGAAGATCAATGAATTGTTGCGTGATTTCCAAAAGCACCACATTCAAATGGCCATCGTAACAAATGAGTTTGGTTCATTGGCCGGCTTAATCACCATGGAAGACATTATTGAAGAGTTGGTGGGTGAAATTCAGGATGAGCACGATGAAGAAAAGCCAAATGTTGAAAAGAAAAGCGATATTGAATTTATTGTGAACGCACAAGCTCCGGTAACAGATGTTAACCAAGTACTGCCGCTTGCCTTACCTGAAAACCCGCAATACGAAACCATTTCAGGTTATATCAATTATATTTTCGGGAGAATACCTGCCGTTAACGATAAAAGAAAGTCGGATGGATACGACATTACCATTCTTAAAAGAACCGGCCAAAGCGTAGATTTTGTGCGCTTTAAAGTGATTGAAGAAAAATGACAGAACAATTAAGTGCTGAATACTGGAACAATCGGTATGTGAATAACGATTTTGGTTGGGATGTTGGCACAATCAGCGAACCTTTAAAACAATATTTCGATCAAATCACTGATAAAAATTTGGCCATACTTATTCCTGGTGCAGGCAATGCACATGAGGCCGAATACCTTATAAATAAAGGCTTCACAAATGTGTTTGTTTGTGATTTAGCCCCAGAGCCATTAAAAAACTTACAAGAACGTTGCCCTCAAATGAAATCTGAAAATCTCATTTTAGGTGATTTTTTTGAACTGGAAGCAAAGGCATTTGATTTAATCATTGAGCAAACTTTTTTTTGTGCGATTAACAGAAACCTTCGCCAAAAGTACTTTCATCAGATGCATGCATTACTCAAGCCAAAAGGGAAATTGGTGGGACTTGTATTCAATGACCCGATGAACAACGATTATCCCCCATTTGGCGGCAGCGCCGATGAGTACAAGCTTTATTTTAAAGATTTGTTTGAGATTCATACATATGAAGCCTGCTACAACTCTATTAAACCGCGTGCCAATCGCGAATGGTTTATCAACTTGGTGAAGCAATAATCTTTTCGAAATCTAAAATTTCTTTTACTTTTATAGTATATATTAAATGCTCTCGAATAATTATTCTTGCTTATGAATCAACGCGAGTTATTTTTACGCCACGTGGCACAAACCTCAGAAAGCCCTATGATGGGCCTCGACATTAACATTGAAAGTGCCCGCGGTGCAATTTTAACCGATCAGCAAGGCAAAGAATACATCGATTTAATTGCCGGCATTTCAGTGAGTAATGTTGGTCATTGCCATCCCCAAGTGGTAAAAGCCATACATGATCAATCAAAAAAATTCATGCATCTAATGGTGTATGGCGAATTTAATCAGAGCCCGCAAGTAAAATACGCTGCGTCAATCTGCAAACAGTTAGCACCCTCCTTAAATTGTGTGTATTACACAACCGGCGGCAGCGAAGCCGTTGAGGCAGCTTTAAAATTAGCCAAAAGAGCAACAGGAAGAAGTGAAATCATCAGCTTTAAAAATGCTTACCACGGCAGTAGCCATGGGGCTTTGAGCGTAATGGGCGATGAATTTTTCAAGAACAGCTACCGCCCCTTGTTGCCGGATATTAAAATATTAGAACACAACCTGATTGGCGATTTAAAACACATTACAAATCAAACGGCTGCTGTCATCATTGAACCTATTCAAGGCGAAGCGGGTATTCGCGCCGCATCGAAAGATTATTTATTGGCCCTTAGAGAAACATGCACCAAGCACGGTGTTGTTTTAATATTTGATGAAATACAAAGTGGTTTTGGCCGAACGGGCAGTTTATTCGCACACGAACAGTATGGTGTAGTACCCGATGTTTTATTGTTGGCCAAAGGCATGGGCGGCGGTTTACCCATTGGCGCGCTGATAGCATCAAAGGAATTGTTGCAACACTTTACAAATAATCCGGTGTTGGGGCACATCAACACGTTTGGCGGCAATGCCGTTTGTGTGGCTGCTGCGCAAGCAAGTCTTGATGTTATTTTACAAAGTCAACTTTCTCAAAGAGCACGCATTATTGAAAAATTCATTCACGAACATCTAAAACATCCATTGATTAAAGAAATACGATCGTGCGGCGCTTTGGCTGCTATTGAGTTTGGTGATGAACAATTAAACATGAAAATCATTCAAGCTTGTATCGAACACGGTGTAATAACCGATTGGTTTTTATTTTGTCCAACTGCCATGCGCATAGCACCACCTTTGGTCATTAGCAATGTTGAATTGTTACGCGCCATTGATAAGATCGTGGCGGTATTAAATGCAGTGCAAGCGAAACCAAATGATTAATTACTTTGTGGCTTAAATATACTCATGCCTTCGCAAAGACTTATCGCGTTAACTGTTCAATAATTTCCGCGTATTGTGGATACTGCTCACACAGTGATTTTCGATTGGCCATTTCAAAATCTTGAAAATCAAAACCCGGTGCAACAGTGCAGCCAACCAATGAAAAGGCGCCACCATGTTTAACCCTTGAACCAAACCAGTGTCCTGCTTTTACAGTGTATTGAAACACTTCACCTGCTTCCAATTTATTGCCAACCGCGGTTTTCATCAATTGTCCCTCTTCATCAATTTCAATAACCTCCAAGGCATCACCTGCATAAAAATGCCAGGTTTCGTCACTTTTAATTTTATGTAGCGCCGAAAAATTGTTTGCATCAATTAAAAAGTAAATGGCTGTGGCAAATGTCCTTGCGGCCGCAAACCTATGCGGCAAACCGCTTTTCGGAATCAGCTCTTCTGATCGATACATTTCTTTGAAGTAACCACCTTCGGGATGTGAAATCAAATCTAGCTTCTTTACCAAAAACTCAACAGTCATATTCTTTTTTGCACTTAAAATACTTGTATTCAAACGAATTTGCAAACACCTGAACGCATCCGGCCTTCATTTTAATTGTTTTCAAGTTTCCTTTATCAAGGCAAACGAACATCAGTCAAGCAATCTTGCCAATTCAGTTATGCCTCCGGTTTATAGTCGGACTAAGAACTTGTGTCATATTTTGACTTAAAATCATTGATTTATCTCATATTAAGCAGCAGATATATTTTTATGCTCATGAAAAGTTTTTACATTTACTCTAACATTAAATTTATCAATTATGACCAACGACAAAAAAGATATATTGATGCAGTATTTGTATCGCTTTGCTGACCATTTTGCCATTGAAAATGCGCATAATTTCAGTTTTAAAAAACGCAACGATTTATTGGATATTTTAAAAACGCACGACCACAACGCATGGGCCATCGTGAACAATTTATTCGAAGCCTTTATTAAATCTGATCGCATTGAAAACGACAAAGAAAAATTCGACAAGGCCAGACCATTGTGGGAAAAGGAACATGCCGATGCAGAAAAAGAAAAAGTACATGCCGAAATGTTATTGATTGACTATTGCAAAGCCGAAAAAATTCCTGTTGGCGCCCAAATCGTAACTGATTAATTTTTTAAACACATAAAAAAAGCCGTTTCATTTGAAACGGCTTTTTGTGTTTAATTCATTTTTTAATAAAAACGTGGCTATTTACCGAACAAACTATCTACAAACTCAGTGGAATTAAATACTTGCAGGTCGGTCATTTTTTCGCCCACCCCAATGTATTTTACAGGAATTTTAAATTCATCCGAAATACCAATTACAACACCACCTTTGGCAGTGCCATCCAATTTTGTTACAGCCAATGCCGTTACATCAGTCGCAGCAGTAAATTGTTTGCATTGTTCTATCGCATTCTGACCTGTACTGCCATCCAACACCAATAACACCTCATGCGGCGCATCCGGTAGCACCTTCTTCATCACATTTTTGATTTTCGACAACTCATTCATCAAATTAATTTTGTTGTGCAAACGGCCTGCTGTGTCAATAATAACCACATCGGCATCTTTTGCTTTGGCACTGCTTAAAGTATCAAAAGCCACACTGGCCGGATCGGCCCCCATGCCTTGTTGCACAATCGGCACGCCTGCCCTTTCACTCCATATTACCAACTGATCTACCGCCGCAGCCCTAAAAGTATCGGCAGCACCCAAAACAACCGATTTGCCGGCCTGTTTAAATTGATAAGCCAATTTGCCGATGGTAGTGGTTTTACCCACGCCATTTACCCCCACCACCATAATCACATGCGGCTTATGTTTCAAGGACTCAGAAAAATAACTCGGGGTTTGTTGTTTGTTGTTTTCAGTTAACAACGACACAATCTCGTCCTTTAAAATACCGTTGAGTTCGTTGGTGTTTAAATATTTATCGCGCTTCACACGACTTTCGATGCGTTCAATAATTTTAATGGTGGTGCTTACCCCAACATCGCCGCTAATCAATACCTCTTCCAAATGATCCAATACCTCAGCATCTACCGTGCTTTTACCGGCAATGGCTTTGCTGAGCTTCCCAAAAAAACTTTCTTTGGTCTTCTCTAAGCCTTTATCAAGACTCTCCTTATTCTCTTTGGTAAAAAATTTTGAAAAAAAACTCATTTGTTCTGTGTTTAAACTATTTTAGAACAGGGTGAAAATAAAAAATTCTTTCCTGTTATTGGAAAGAATTTAATATTGTATATGTAAAATCAATTATTTCGATTTTAAGAAATCTTGTACGTGATCGTTGTGTACAATTTCTTCTTTAAAATTATAAGCACCTGTTTTAGGTGATTTCACCATTTTAATCACTTTTGTAAAGTCTTTTCCTTTACCTGATTTTAACGTTGCAACTACTTTCTTAGCCATTTGATAAAATGTTTAATATTATTTAATCTCTTTGTGAACGGTCATACGCTTCAATACCGCATTGTATTTTTTCAACTCGATGCGCTCAGTCGTATTTTTTTTGTTTTTAGTGGTAATGTAACGAGATGTTCCCGGTTTACCGCTTTCTTTGTGCTCTGTACACTCTAAAATAACTTGTATTCTATTTCCTTTTTTTGCCATGACTGATGATTATTAAGCTAAAAGACCGTTTGATTTGGCTTCTTTTAAGCAGGCACTAATGCCTTTTTTGTTTATATTTTTAAGTGCAGATGTGGATACACGTAATGTAACCCACTCATTGGTTTCAGGTACAAAGAAACGCTTGCGCTTTAAATTCACTTTAAACTGACGACGGGTTTTTGTGTTCGAAAACGACACATGGTTACCGCCCATTGCTTTCTTTCCTGTTAATTGACAAATACGTGACATGTTATGCTGTTTAAATTATTCCCCTTAAAAAGGGACGCAAATATACTAGAAGATTATTAAAACTCCAAACTTTATTTCCGATTTTTGAATTTTAAGGATACAAAATTGCAAAAGTTTTAATCAAATCGACCATTTTCGCTATTTTTTTGGGCGCTTGTCGTGCAAGCCTTTATTGTTTTTTTGAAGCTTGCACGCCACCGTGCTTTCCGTTCCAAGTCCTCGCTGCGAGCAGAGCCTCGCAGCTGTGGGCTTTCCACTACAATCACTAGCGCAAAAGCCAGGTCAAAAGAACCTTAAAGACTTTATTCTAGGACGTGCCCCCCAATATTGAAAGGCCGTTTAAATACCCGGAAGCCTTTCAATATTAGGGGTCGGGCTTTCCCTGCCTACCGGCAGGCAGGCGCTGCTTCCGATAGTTATCGGAACCCTCACGCAATTACCAATCAAAAGGACATTAAAGACTTTCGTTAAGGTAAAATAGTCGGTCTTTTCCAAGCATTTTAAAATCTGTTCCCTTTTCAAAAACCGGAGCCTTTAAGCCATGCCCAAATTTTAAATCCGGATTTTCGAACACATAAGATTCATCCCAAAGCCTGGCATCAATAAAACTTTGCAACAAGGTACTGCCCCCTTCCACCAATATGCTCTGAATCTGCAATTGGTATAGCTTTGCAAGCATTTGCGATAAAATTTCTTTTTCAAAATCTAGTTTTATCAGGCTAATGTTTTCATGCAACTCATCCTTAATGCCATTAAACACAATGGTTTTAGCTTCTTTCGAAAAAACATTATAAGTGCTTGGTATCTCTAAATTTTTATCAATCACAATGCGTATCGGATTTTTACCTTCCACCAAACGTGTTGTTAAATGCGGATTATCACTTAACACCGTGTTTTTACCAACCATAATCCCTATCAACTCACTTCTTAATGCATGCACCAATTCATGGGCTTCTGCCCCACTAATTTTATTTTCTGAATTGTTTTTTGGAACAGGTAATCTGCTAATAAATCCATCGGCCGTTTGGGCCCATTTCAAAATAAGATGCGGTCTTTGTTTTTGATGAAAAGTAAAAAAAGCTTTGTTTAATGCTTTGGCTTCTGCTTCTAAAACACCCACTATCACTTCGATTCCTGCTTCTCTTAATTTTTGAATGCCACGCCCGCTCACTTTTGGATTCGGATCTTGAACGGCCACGACCACTTTTTTAAATCCTGTTTTAATAATTAAATCGGCACAAGGCGGGGTTTTCCCGAAATGACTGCAAGGCTCTAAGGTGACGTAGAGTGTTGCTAAGGCAGGATTGATTGAATCAGGCAGAACATTAATGGCATTCACCTCGGCATGGGCTTCACCAAATTTTTCGTGGTAACCTTCGGCTACAATTTTACCATCATGCACAATCATACAGCCAACAAGGGGATTTGGGGCTACGTGTCCCTTGCCTTTTTTGGCCAAATCCAAGGCCCTTTGCATGGCTTGTTGATGATTCATTATATGGTTTAATTTAATAAATTTGTGCTCCTAAAATTAACGATAAAATGTTTGATAACTTACAAGATAAGCTCGACCGCGCCCTCAAAACCTTAAAGGGTCAGGGAAAAATTACTGAAATTAACGTGGCTGAAACCATGAAGGAAGTGCGCAAAGCCTTGCTCGACGCCGACGTGAACTTTAAAGTGGCCAAAAGCTTTACAGATACGGTTAAAGAAAAAGCATTGGGACAAAACGTTTTAACCTCTGTTTCTCCCGGTCAGTTATTGGTAAAAATCACACATGATGAATTGGCCCAATTAATGGGCGGCACCAAAGAAGATATTTTTTTAGGCGGTAATCCAACCATCATTTTAATGAGCGGTTTACAAGGTTCAGGTAAAACCACCTTCACCGGTAAATTGGCACATTATTTAAAAACAAAAAAAGGAAAAAAACCTTTGTTGGTGGCTTGTGACGTTTATCGTCCTGCCGCGATAGATCAATTGCATGTGTTGGGTGAGCAAGTTGGCGTTGATGTGTTTAGCAACAGAGAAGAAAAAAATCCAACTAAAATTGCGCAAGCAGCCATTAAACAAGCAAAAGAAAATGGCAATAGTGTTGTGTTAATTGATACTGCAGGTCGTTTGGCAATCGATGAGCAAATGATGAATGAAATTGCTGATCTTAAAAAAGCCATTCAACCTAATGAGGTGTTGTTTGTAGTGGATAGCATGACCGGTCAGGATGCCGTAAATACTGCAAAAGCCTTTAACGACCGTTTGGATTTTGACGGTGTAATCTTAACAAAATTAGACGGTGATACACGCGGTGGTGCTGCACTTTCGATTAAGAGTGTGGTGAACAAGCCAATCAAATTTATTGGTACCGGCGAAAAAATGGATGCTTTGGATGTGTTTTATCCTGAGCGTATGGCCGATCGTATTTTGGGCATGGGTGACGTTGTAACTTTGGTTGAACGTGCACAGGAACAATTCAACGAAGAAGAAGCCCGCAAACTCAATAAAAAAATTGCCACCAATAAATTTGATTTTAATGACTTTTTAAATCAACTCAACCAAATTAAAAAAATGGGTAACATTAAAGATTTGGTTGGTATGATTCCTGGTATGGGCAAAGCCTTAAAAGATACTGAAATCGACGATAGTGCCTTTAAAGGTATTGAAGCCATTATATTTAGCATGACCCCTGAAGAAAGAAATAAACCCGAATTAATTAACGGCTCACGCAGGCAACGCTTGGCAAAGGGCAGCGGACAAGGCATTCAAGAGGTGAACAAACTATTAAAACAATTTGATGAAACCCGCAAAATGATGCGCATGATGAACGATAAAAACGCGATGGCCAAAATGATGCGAAATATGCCGAAGGGGATGCCGAAGATGTAATTGAGTTTTGAAAGTTGGAAAGTTGGAAAGCTTTGAAAGTTGGAAAGCTTTGAAAGTTGGAAAGTTGGAAAGTTTTTTTGTGATAAAGTCAAATAAGTGCTATTGTTTTGAAAGTTAAATAAGTTCGAAATTTGAGAAAGCAGGAAAGTTGGGCTTTCTCAAGAATGCATTAATTTTATTTGCCAGACATTGATTTCTTCACTATTTTGTGTTGATTTAAATCATTTTAATACAATAGAAAAATTCGTGCTAATTCGTGAAATTAGTGGCTTAAAAAAACAATAAAAAAAATCGCCACTAATTACACTAATTTTCACTAAAAAAATAAATATCATTTCAACTGAAAATATATTTGTAATCAATGAGCCTTCGGATATATATGAAGTGAATAATTTATTATTTAAAGATGAAGTATATTCCTTTATTAATTGCTGTTTTGAGGCGCATAAAAATTTAGGGCGAGGGTTTTTGGAGATTGTATACAAAGACGCCCTTTGCTATGAATTAAAAAAGAGAAATATTCCATTTGAAAAAGAAAAAAAATTTCAAATAAAATATAAGGACATTTATCTGCCTCATTCTTATAACGCGGATTTTGTTATTTTTGATAAAATAATAGTAGAAATAAAGGCTCAAGAAAATATTATTGGTGAGCATTACAAACAACTAATAAATTACTTAGCAGCTTCAAAATTAAAATTAGGATTATTAGTTAATTTTGGAGAAGACAGTTTAAAGTTCAAGCGAGTAGTTTTATAAATTTAAAGCATTATTAATGTCCTTGGTAAAAAAACATCTAATTAAATTTGTGTTAATTCGTGAAATTAGTGGCTTAAAAAACAATCAAAAAAAATCGCCACCAAATACACTCGTTTTCACTAAAAAAATAAAGATCTAATTAAATTCGTGCTAATTCGTGAAATTAGTGGCTTAAAAATATGACTATGCAACTCATCGACGGAAAAAAAATATCGCTTGAAATTCAAGAACAAATTGCAGCCGAGGTAAAAACTTTGGTAGCCACCGGACATAAACAACCGCATTTGGCAGCTATTTTGGTTGGCAACGACGGCGGCAGTGAAACTTATGTAGCAGCGAAAATTAAAGCTTGTGAGAACGTTGGTTTTAAATCTACCTTATTGCGCTTTGCGGCTGATACTTCAGAAGAAAAGTTACTGGAAGCCGTTGTGGGCTTAAACAACGATTCGGATGTTGACGGATTTATTGTACAATTGCCTTTACCAAAACACATCAACGAACACAAGGTAACGGAAACCATCTTGCCGCAAAAAGATGTGGATGGCTTTCATCCTGTTAATTTAGGTCGCATGGTATTAAATTTACCAAGTTACATTAGTGCCACACCTTATGGCATCACTAAATTGCTTGAAGCATATAACATTGAAACCGGCGGTAAAAATTGCGTGGTGATTGGTCGCAGCCACATTGTAGGCTCACCAATGAGTATTTTATTGGCAAAAAACACCAAATACGGCAATTGTACAGTTACCCTTTGCCACAGTAAAACCAAAGATTTAAAATCACACACCTTAAATGCCGACATCATTGTCTGCGCTTTAGGCATTCCTGAATTTTTAAAAGCCGACATGGTGAAAGAAGGCGCAGTTGTAATTGATGTTGGCACCACCCGCGTTGCAGCACCCGAAACAAAAAGCGGCTTTAAATTAAAAGGCGATGTAAAATTTGATGAAGTGGCGCCTAAGTGCAGTTACATTACACCGGTACCGGGCGGTGTAGGACCCATGACCATTGCATCCTTGTTAATGAATACATTGTTGGCAGCGAAAAAAGAAATTTACGCCTAAGGTAAAGCATTATTCTTAAAAAATTAGCCGTAAGAAATTGTGGCTTTTTTTTTAATCCCTAAAAATTCAAATCACTCAAAAACATATTTGACCAGTGCCAAGCCTTTTTTAACGTTCATACAATTAATTATAAAAGCCGCTTAGTATTTGGTAATTTTATGAACCTTGAACTTTCTGAAAGAAAATATTGCCATTGCCCTCGAATCGATTAAAGCCAATAAACTGAGGGCCATTATTACCATGCTGATTATCTCCATTGGTATTATGGCGCTTGTTGGCATCTTATCTGCCATTGATGCAATTAAAAACGGCATCAACAGCAATTTTACAAACATGGGTGCTAACACCTTTACCATTCGCAATGCTGATGTGAATATTCGTGTTGGACGAAGGGGCAAAAAAGCCAAGAGCTACGAAAAAATCACCTACCAAGAAGCCATGCGCTTTAAAAAGGAATATGATTTTCCGGTGATTACTTCAGTTTCAACACTGGCAAGCTTTTCGGCACGTTTAAAAAGTGAATCAAAAAAAACCAATCCAAATATTCAGGTGTTCGGAAGTGATGAAAATTACATCCTTACATCGGGTTACGATATTGAAAGAGGAAGAAATTTTGTTGGCAGTGAAATTGACGGAGGCGCGCACCTTACCATTATTGGGAAAGATGTAGAACGTGCCTTGTTTGATAAAAACGTAAGCGCCATCGACCGTTTTATTAAAATTGGTGCGGGGCGTTATAAAGTCATAGGTGTATTAAAAAGCAAGGGAAACAGTTCGGGATTTGGTGGCGACAAAATATGCATCATACCAATTAACAATGCCCGTCAGTATTACGGCAGTAAAAAAATGAGTTTTACCATTAATGTGCTGTGCAAGGATAATTTGTTGTTAGATGTGTTTTTAAATGAGGCCAATGGTTTGTTTCGGAAAATACGTAAATTACCCATCCCCGCTCAAGAAGATTTTGAAATTATCAAAGCCGACAATTTAGCCACCATGCTCATTTCTAACATATCGAAAGTAACTGCAGGCGCCACCATTATTGGCTTGATTACCTTACTTGGCGCGGCCATAGGCCTCATGAACATTATGCTGGTAAGCGTTACCGAACGCACCCGCGAAATTGGCTTAAGAAAATCAATGGGTGCCACACAACAAATTATTAAAAACCAATTTTTAATCGAAAGCGTTGTAATTTGTGTTGCCGGCGGAATTATCGGCATTATCCTTGGCATCATCATTGGCAACTTAATAAGTTTTGCCTTGAACACCGGCTTTTTCATTCCCTGGTTTTGGATCATGAGCGGCGTTTGCATTTGTATTTTTGTGGGATTGATTTCGGGTTATATTCCCGCCAAACGTGCTTCACTACTCGACCCTATTGAGAGCCTTCGCTTTGAATAAAAATTTTACTTCCCGAATTGAATGGCTAAAATTTGAATCTTGCGCTCGCAAGCTGCTTTAGGACTATACACTGAATTTCGTTTGTCCTTAAAATCATCGCTGGCCTTGCTCACCGACAATTCACCAATATCCACTTCTTCAAAAATTATTTTCCCTTCCTTTTCATTCGGATTGTTGATGTATTTTAAAAACCAACCATTTTTATATTCTGTAAAATAATTTTCCAAGCTACTGATGCGGCGTTTCGCTAAATTGATATTGTAATCTGAACTAGCCAAAGGGCTGCAATAACCTTTGAATGTAATTTTTACTGTTTCGTTATTTAACACCACTTTCTGCAACATTTCTGCAAAGCGCTTTAAATGATCAAAACCGACATCAAGACTATCACTGAAAAAATTAAGGATGTCATCAGCCGCTGCTTCTTTTTGTTCACCGGTTAAGCCCTTACTAAATTCATTGGCATACATTTGCGAATAGCGGCTGTATTCAAAATATAAGTTCTCGTAATTTTTAGTAGTCACAATGTTTTTGGTGCGCGGGTCAGGTTCATCATTATTAAAATAAAGTGTAAGTGGCACCAATAATTTTAATTGTTCCTTCATGGCAATCACTGTATCCTTTCTAGTTGGCGGTACAATTGTCGGAATTACAGGCACTACCTTTACAGTATCAATTTTAAATCGATAAATATCGTTGCAGCAATTGACTTTGTTTTCAAAATAAGAACCCAAGCGGTTGCTCGATAAATAACTTTTTGTAGCGCCTGAATTCATGCTGTAATACACATCATTATAACTGCTGTTAATGGGGTAAGCCAAATTTTGCGGCGGTGAAAAGGCCTTGTTCTTAAATTCAGATTTAAAAATATCGTAACCACCCAAACCTTTAAAATAGGTACTGCTAAAAAACAACACCTGATTGGCATTGTCGAACCAAGGCGTGATTTCATCATCGACTGTGTTAATTGTTTTACCGGCATTTACAGGTTTTTCAAACGTTCCCGAATCGGTCATTTGT
The DNA here is from genome assembly GCA_947453445.1 of Sphingobacteriaceae bacterium. Lineage (GTDB taxonomy): Bacteria > Bacteroidota > Bacteroidia > B-17B0 > Aurantibacillaceae > Aurantibacillus. The sequence goes on along the minus strand of CANGGP010000009.1, from coordinate 32,194 downwards.
GCATACCAAATATCCATATCCCCTTCACCGCCTTCGCGATTGCTTGCAAAAAACAAAAGCGTTTTACCATTCACTTTCGCAAAAGAAGCCTGTGTGTTGGTGCTGTTAGGCGCGTTGATGCGTGCATCCAAAAACGACGGATTGGTCCATTTGTTATTTTGCTTTTTACTCAAATACAAATCGCAATGGTACTCGCTGCTATTAATTAAACTGCACTTCGATACAATCATTAGCGTATTTTCTTCATTAAAAGCTGCATTGGCTTGGTGAAAATGCGATTTGTTGATGGTGGAATCCAATGCCCTTATCTTTTGCCAACGCTTGCCTTTAAACTCAGCCCTGTATATTTTACTGAACACCTCATCTCCATCATCACTTTTTTTATCCGGAAATTTTGCAGACGCATAATACAAAACTGAATCCTTTTCTACCGCTGCAAATTCGTTCGATTTACTATTGATACTTTGACTCAAGTGTTCAATCGATAAGGTTTTTTTCTTCTTCACCTCTTGCATGGCCCAATCACAAGCCTCCAATTCGATGTTTGTTTTGGCATTGAAATAGTTATTGCGTTCACCTGAATAATTCAATTTAGTAAAACGCGTGAACCAAGCTTTGGCTTCCTTGTATTGTTCTTTGTGTTTACACAATTGTCCTAAATAATAAAAACACAATGGAAATTTTTCGCCATGATCACTTGCACTCACACTTAAAAAGTACTTAAAGGCTACATCTAAATCATAATTTAAATACGATAATTCTGCATAACGAAACTTGATGGCATTGTTGGCACTGTCTTTACGCAGCAATCGGTTATAATATTGCACCGCTGCATTCCAATCTTTATTTTGAATGGCTTTTTCAGCGTCGTGTTTTAATTCACGTTTGCTTTGGGCGTTTAACTGAAACCAACCGAAAAAAATCAGCGTTAGAAGAAAAAAATATGTGCGAATGTTTAACAATTATATAGCGGTTGGACAAGAGCGTTTTTTAGTCGGAATAAATGGTTTTTTCTTGATGACGTAATTCACAAAAACTTCAAAGGCCCCTCGGTAATTGCTTGCTGCGGTAAACTTACTGTAGTTAATATCATACGACATGCCACTTTGAAAAGTTTGAAAACTATAAGCTGCTCTTAAAATAAAAGCATCACGTGCCCGCCAGCAAAGGCCCCCCATAATGGATTGGTTGCTTGGTTTATCGAAATAATATTTTAATGCCAAATGCGGAATCACTTCATAATATTTTCCTTGTAAAGAAAATAAGGCCTCGCCGATAAAATCGGTATTGTCCTTAACCGGCTTGGTATAACTAATGCAATGCGTCATTTTAATCTCAATTTTACTCACATCATTACCTTGAAAGGTAATCACAGGCCGGCTCAAATGATGCAATCCCAAAGCATAGGTAATGCGGTAATCGTTGCGTTTGGTGTATTGAAACACCGAACCTACATTGATATCGAAATAGTTTCTGGCACTGCGGTAAAATTTCTCTCCCGAAGGCAAGGTTGAATTATATTGATCGCCATTAAATTGATTATCGAAGGTCATTTTTGTAAAGTCAAAGCCCACATTGCAATAACCAAGGTTTAAACCACCGGTAATCACCATGGTACTATCCTGATTTAAATAATGGATATAAGCTGTATTTAAATACAATTGGGTGCTGCCGTAGTTCGCCGCGCCGGCTTTGTCGTTGTTAAACACCAAACCAATGCCCAAGGCATCGAGTTTATCCAAATCGGGCTTATAACGGGTTTCACCATTCATACTGAAGGATGAATACGAAACCGGCACCGCGTTCCACTGACTACGGTAAATGGCCCCAAAACGGTAATCACCGTTAAACAAACCTGTGTAACCCGGACTTAAATTTAAAAGTGAGCCGTTGAACTGCGAAAAATGCACATCTTGGGCCATGGCATCCTTTAATAGAGAGATGCACGCTATAATCAGTATAAAATAAATCCTTTTCAAAAGCGGTACTAAACAAAGATAATTAAAATAAAGAGGCTTAAAAACATGCTCATAGAAACATTCGCCGATTAAATGTTCTTAAGTCATTATTTACTAAATTTGAGGCCATCTAAAAAAAACTAAAATGGCAAGCGATAATTTTCAAGCACACGATTACTACTTAATGGATGAATTATTAAGTGATGAACATAAATTAATTAGAGAAACTGCCCGCGCTTGGGTTAAAAAGGAAGTGACACCCATTGTTGAAGAGGCTTGTCAAACAACCACTTTTCCAAAACAATGGATTAAAGGCCTTGCCGAAATTGGCGCCTTTGGTCCTTACATCCCCGCCGAATACGGTGGTCCGGGTTTAGATCAAATTTCATATGGATTAATCATGCAAGAATTAGAGCGCGGCGACAGCGGCTTGCGTTCAACTGCCTCGGTGCAAAGTTCGTTGGTGATGTTCCCTATTTATACTTATGGCAGTGAAGAGCAAAAACGCAAGTATTTGCCAAAATTGGCTACAGGCGACATGATGGGCTGTTTTGGTTTAACTGAACCCGACCATGGCTCAAACCCCGGCGGTATGCTCACCAATTTTAAAGATGCCGGCGATGGAAAAAACGTGGTATTAAATGGGGCAAAAATGTGGATTAGCAATGCTCCTTTTGCAGATATTGCTGTTGTTTGGGCCAAAGATGAAGCCGGCGAAATTCGCGGTATTGTGGTTGAGCGTGGCATGAAAGGTTTTACTACACCTGAAACACACGGCAAATGGAGCTTACGCGCCAGCGCTACGGGCGAATTGGTATTTGACAATGTATTGGTGCCTAAAGAAAATATTTTTCCAAATATCAAAGGATTAAAAGGTCCTTTGGGTTGTTTAAACAGCGCCCGCTTTGGTATTGCCTGGGGTGTAATTGGTGCCGCCATGGATTGTTACGACAGCGCTTTACGTTACAGTAAAGAACGCATTCAGTTTGGTAAACCCATTGGTGCTTTTCAATTAACGCAAAAGAAATTATCGGAAATGATTACCGAAATTACCAAAGCGCAATTATTAACATGGCGTTTGGGTGTGCTAAAAAATGAACATCGCGCGACACCGGCACAAATCAGTATGGCCAAACGTAACAACGTGCACATGGCTTTAACCATTGCGCGCGAAGCCCGTCAAATTCACGGCGGCATGGGCATTACAGGCGAATACCCAATTATGCGCCACATGATGAATTTAGAAAGTGTAATTACTTACGAAGGCACTCACGACATTCACTTGCTCATTACCGGCATGGATGTAACCGGATTTAACGCCTTTGGTTAAACCATTTTACCATCAAAAAAAGGAGGGCTTTTTCAAAGTCCTCCTTTTTTTATTCTCCTATATTTAATTCCTTAGATATTATGCTGCGCATTTTATTCGTAAAATCCGAATGATTTAATGTCGGATACACTGCGCTCCTTCACCTTGCACCTAATTACTCGCCCCGTTTTATTCGCGCAAGTTGTTGATGGCTCTGCATCTTTGGCCACAAAAATTTCAGAATCGTAAACGGTAATGTCTTTACCTTTTAAGTAAGCTACAACATTTTGTTTTAATGTTTCATTGTTGTTACTCGCCGTCCAAGCATCAGCACAAAAGGTTTCATCATAACTCATCCATTGATAATTGCTTGATTTGCGACACGATCCAAACAATAAAACAAATACAAAACCAATCAGCAATATTGATTTTATTCGTTTAATATTTTGTAATTGAATCATCAAAATTTATTTAATAAGCAAACACGCGGTGTTTGGTGTTGTTTCGCAATGACCACGACATTTTCCAACCGTAAGCACAATCATTTACACTTACTGCATTTCCATCAATATCGGTACCATAAGTACCTTTTAAATCAAAATACTTGCCATCAACTTTTAAAGTTACTTCACCGCTTTTTGATCTTGATGCGCTGCACTTACTCGACCAATAAATTGGTGAATCAATTAAATTGGTGAAAGTTTTTTCGTTTCGATCAGCGCCCCAACAATCCACATTGTTGTTGTTGTTTTGAACGGCGGTGCCTTCATCAAATGCATTGATGGTAGTGCCTTGCAAACCAAATGTCACACGTCTTTCCATATTGCAAGTCACCAAATATGCTTTATCGAATGTAATGGCTAAATCGGCTGCAGAAATTGTTTGCACCAAATTACTTTGATTCAAATATCTTAATTCGTACCATGTGCCACCGCTAATATTGGTCACATTCATGCTGCCGTTAATCTTCATCACCCTACCATCGGCCGCATTGGTCACCACATAATTTACAAATGTAATTTGCAGCATGGCCCCTTTGTCTTTCCACTTCTTTGTAGGATAATTTACAATACTAACCACCACTTGCCCTTCTCTTTTTAAATTATCACAAACACTACCGATATAATTAAAAATAAGTTTACCGGTATAAATTAATGAACTGTCCATCACCATGGCGCAGTTGGTGGCAGTAGCTGCAGATCCCTCTGACGAAGCTGACTTGCCCCTTAAAAAAAATTGATTGCTAATGGCTTCGTTGGCATCGGCCAAAACCAAATCGGTTTGTGAACGCATGTCGGTAACATCAACCAAGTCTTGACCATCTTCTGCGTTATACGCTTTCCTTTTTTTGCAAGCACCAAATACAAAAACAAACGTCGTTAATAATAACAAGGTTTTTAATCCAATTCCTTTTGTATAATAATGCTTCATGTAAAAATTCCTAAACAATTAATAAATATATTAATATTTAAGCGAATTGTACAAATTTTTAATCTTGTTCTGCAGTCAAGGCAAAAAAAAACCTGTCAAATGTAATTCGACAGGTTTTTTTGAAAATGTGAAACTTAATTATATCCAATGATTTTCTTTTTGGTATCACCCTTGTAAGTCCATTCCAACTTCCAACCGTAAGCACAAGTATTTGGGGCAACGGCAACTGAATTACCGCTGTTATCAACGCCAAACAAACATTTTAATTCAAAGGCTTTTGAGGCCACCTTTACATTTACCTCACCTTGAATAGGGGCTCCTGAACCACAAGTAAGGTTCCAAATAATTGGTGTTGAAACCTGACTGGTAAAGGCATCACCATCGCGGGTGCTGCCAAAATTTTCGAGGTTACTCAAACCATCGCTGCTTCCAATACCTTCGGCCATGCAGGTAACAATGTTTGAAGGATATGAATAGGTAATGCGTCGGTTAATGTTGTATAGGGCTGTTTTACCATCTTCAAAAGTGGCATTTAAATTGCTGCTGCTAATGCTATGCACCAAAGTGCTTTGTGTTTTTAAGAAAAACAACTCCCACCAAGTGCCGCCGCTTTCGTTAGTGATGTATTGAATGCCATCGAATTGAATGCTTTTACCATCTGATGCCCTTTTAATTTTATAAGCTTGAAATTCAACTTTCAACACGGCACCTTTGGTTTTCCAACGTTTTCCGAACGCATAGTCAACAATGCTGAGCACAATGCTGCCGGTGCGTGTACGGTTGTTGCAAGTGGTGCCGTTGTAATTTAATTTTACCGAACCTGCTTTCATGCCTGTGGTATCGAGACTCATGCCGCAAATATTACCCAACACGCCGGTGGTACCACTGGCCTCGGTACCTTTGCCTCGTAAAGCGCCTTGGTTACCCAATACATCGTTCACATCACTCACCGCTGCATCATTCTCACTCTGTGCAGTTCGGTTGTCGACGGTGCTTGAGCCATCTTCATTTCTAAAGGCCTTTTTATCCTTATTACAGGCTGTAAAGGTGAATAGCGCCGTAATGGCAACCAAAACCAAAAGGGAATAAACTTTTTTCATTTTTAATAAAATTGATAAGTAAAAATATAAAAAAATTCGTTGCGTCAAAGCAAAAAAAAATCCTGTTGATTGACTCAACAGGATTTTAATAAAAAAACGTTCAAATTATTCAGCTACCACTTCAAACGAAATGTTGGCCGATACTTCTTTAAACAAACGCACTTTTGCATTGTAAGTACCCAATTGCTTAATGGCATCTTCAGTAATTTCGATGTTTTTACGTTCAACCGCATAACCAGCTTTGTTTAAAGCTTCTGCCAATTGAATGGTTGTAACCGAACCAAAAATTTTGCCATTTTCACCTGCTTTTGCACCCACTTTAATGCTCATGCCGGCTAATTTCTCAGCGTTAATCGCTGCTTCTTTGCGCAATTTGTCTTCTTTAAAAGCACGTTGCTTTAATATTTCAGCATGCATTTTTTTAGCACTTTCAGTTGCTAAAGTTGCCATGCCCTTTGGCAATAAAAAATTACGACCGTAACCATTGGCTACTTTTACTTTGTCGTCTTTAAAGCCTAATCCTTTGATATCTTGTTTTAAAATAACTTCCATTGTAATTGCTTTAATTGATTATTTCATTAAATCGGCTACATAAGGCATTAAAGCCAAATGACGTGAACGTTTAACGGCTTGCGCCACCTTGCGTTGAAATTTTAAAGAAGTACCGGTTAAACGACGTGGTAACAATTTACCTTGTTCGTTTACAAACTTCAATAAAAAATCAGGGTCTTTGTAATCGATGTATTTAATACCGTTTTTTTGAAAACGACAGTATTTTTTCTTTTTCGCCTCAGCTGTAGGAGGATTTAAATATCTAATGTCTTTTGATGTGCTCATAACTCAATAATTTTAGTTGGTGCTTGCAGTTTCTTTTTTCTTTGTTTTGCCTTCCGACACTAAACCTTTGCGTTTATCGGCATATGCCGCAGCGTGCTTGTCTAATGCAACAGTTAAGAAACGAAGAATGCGTTCATCGCGTTTAAAAGTTAATTCCAGGTTGCCTACAATTTCTTCGCCGCTACCGGCAAATTCTAATAGGTGATAAAAACCTGTTGTTTTCTTTTGAATTGGGTAAGCCAATTTTCTTAGGCCCCAATGCTCTTCATTCACGATTTTACCTCCTAAATCGGTGATGGTTTTTTTAATTTTTTTTGCGGCCTCCTTTGCCTGATCATCAGACAAAACGGGAGTTAAAATGAAGACCGTCTCATAGCGTTTTTCCATTGTTTATTTTTAAATAGGGCTGCAAATATACTACTTTTATTAAAACTCCCAAAAAAGAATCTGCATTTTGTTGAAAATCATTGGGTTTTAAGTGTTTTTGGCCAGTTTCATGAAAGGAAATATTTGGGCGTTACCCCTGAAGCGAAAAACCTCGAAAACATTCGGCATTTTTCGCTTCAGGGGTCGGGCTTTCCGCTACAAGTCCTCGCTGCGAGCATAGCCTCGCAGCTGTGGGCTTTTCGCTACAATCCCTAACGCAGTTAGTGTCCTTTAAATTCGATGTGATTCTGTATCACTTAAATTTTTGAATGAATTAGCTTTGAAATCTAGATTAATTTTACCTGAATAAGTGCTTTGAACCGGATCTCCGCGCCAGGGATTGCAGCGGAAAGCCCACAGCACCGAAGCGATAGCGCAGGTGCGAGGACTTGAAGCGAAAAGCCCGGCCGTGAAGCAGAAAAACTTCGAGAAAAATTGATGTTTTTTCTGCTTCACGGAGGCGCCCAAATAATACATTAATTAATCACAAAAAAACACATCTTTATCAATCCTAATTCTCTACGTATATTTATGCTAAATATTTAATTAATGAAGCCCTTGCACACCAACCACCGAAAATATCCACTCCTCGTTCTTTCATTACTCGCTATTTTATTCACTGAAATAAAAGCCCAAACCGAATATTTCGACTACCGCACCGCCACAAACCCAATGTACTGGAAAAACCGCAAACCAAACGCGGCTTATTGGCAACAAGATGTGCATTATAACATTAAAGCTGAACTAAACGACAGTACCGATGTGATTACCGGCGATGAAGAACTTACCTATTGGAACAATTCGCCTTATACCCTATCGCATGTTTATTTTCATTTGTACAACAACGCACAAACCAAAGATTCGTACCTCTCCGATTTATACCGCAACAACCATTACACATTAAATTACGGCAAATACCGTAAACAAAATTTGGGTACCCAAGTGAATGCCATTCAAAGCAATGGGGTGAATTTAGATACCGAACTCGACAATACCATTTTACGTGTTAACCTCAACATAGCTGTAAAACCGGGTGAATCGGTGACTTTTAAAATTAATTTCAGTACCTATTTCGATAAAGAAACCATTCGCAACCGCATGAAAATGTTTAATTCATATGGCAAAAAACATTACGACATTGTGCATTGGTATCCGCGCATAGCAGTGATTGATCAAAAATTTGTGTGGTGCACCGATCAGCACATGGACCATGAATTTTATGGCGACTTTGGCTCATACCATGTTGAATTAACGCTTCCAAACAATTATATCACCGAAGGCACCGGTACACTTTTAAACGAAAAAGAAGTGATGCCCGACACACTGAGAAAAAAATTAGACATTTCGAACTTTTTAAAAAAACCTTTTAATTCACCGCCAACAGACATTATTAAAAGAGACGGCACAAAAAAAACTTGGAAATACGCGGCCATTAATGTGCATGATTTTGCCTTAACCACCGACCCCAATTACCGCATTGGTGAAACAAACTGGCAAGGTGTGCGCTGCATTGCTTTGGTACAAGAATCACATGCGGCCGGCTGGTACAACGCTTCACAATATATTGCCAAAGTTTTAGAAACCAATTCGAATAACATTGGTCCTTACCATCACCCAAAAATGGTGGTGGCCGATGCACAAGATGGCATGGAATATCCGATGCTGACTTTGTGTGGCGGCTTTGATCCCGATTACCGCAGTTTGTTTGTGCATGAAATGACACACAATTGGTTTCAAGGCATGTTGGGCAGTAATGAAACTTACCGCGCTTATATGGATGAAGGCTTCACCCAATTTTACACGGCCGATACTTATCAATACATCGACGGTCCCATTGTTGTTGAAAATCCCGTAAAAGGCAAATACATGCAACGGTTTACAGAACCCAGTCGTGTGATTGACGATGAAATTTATAATTCGTTTTACAACCGTGTTGTGACAAACAATGAAGAAGTACAATTAAACACACATGCCGATGATTTTAACGGTGGCATTCGACACGGTGGCGGTTACGGACAATCCTACATTAAAATGGCCGCCATGTTAAAAAACTTGGAGTACGTATTGGGTCGCGCCTTGTTTGACAAAGCCATGCAACATTATTTTGAGCAATGGAAATTTTGTCATCCTTATCCTGAAGATTTTAGAAACAGCATTATTCAGTACACAGGCGTTGATTTAAATTGGTTTTTTGATCAGTGGCTCGAAACAAGCAAGACCATTGATTACAAAATATCGCGGGTGAAACACAAAAAAAACAATGTGTACGAAATTACTTTTAAACGCAAGGGCAGCATGCAAATGCCAATTGATTTTGCGGTGGTCGACAAAAATGATTCGGCCCGTTTGTATTATATTCCGAATACCTGGTTTATTAAACCATCAACGGCCACCACCTTACCGCGTTGGATTGGCTGGGGACCAAAATTAAAAACCACTTATACAGCCACCTTAAACATTGGGGTGCCCATTAAAAATGTAATCATCGATCCTTCGCATCGCATGGCGGATATCGACATGACCAACAATACCACTAGTGAGCGTGTGGGCTTGCGTTTTGACTCACATGTTTACAATCCGGCAGATTGGAAAAGATACGATATGCGTGTACGACCTTCTTTTTGGTACAATGGTTTCGACGGCATTAAATATGGCGTGGTGTTGAGTGGCGATTACTTAAACAGCAAACATGTTTTTGAAATGGGACTTTGGTTTAGAAGCGACATTGCCCAGGGCAGCTATTTGGGGCCATTTACATCAACACGCAATGCCAATATTTTATCGTTTCAATTCGATTATAAAACATCATTAAACAGGTATATTAAAAAATCGAATGTGTATTTTAATTTCAAATCTTTGGATGGTCTAGAATCGGGCACACTTGGTATGGAGCGGAAATTAAACAACGACAGAACAAGAATTTACAGCCATGTAAAAGCCATGTTGCGTGATATCAATTCTGATTTAACGTATTTGTTGTATCCATTGGAATGGGGTTTAAAAAAATTAAACTCGGCCATTCACATTGGCATTGAGCACAAATACACATTAAGAAAAGATGCAGGTTCATTGGGATTAAACTTAAGGGCTGCTGCTTTCACCAACGATTACGATTTTTCAGCTGCTACCTTTACACATTTAAACAAACACAATTTGGGCAAACTCACTTTGAGTACACGTGTATTCGGTCAGCTGGGTTTTGGCACAAAGTTACCGAGCGAATCGATGTTGTTTGCGGCAGGTGCCAACAATGAAGACTTGATGAACAATAAATACACACGTTCAACGGGTTTTGTGCCTTATGATTGGGGCGGATTTGGCGTTACAACCAACCACTTCACCGCAGGTGGCGGTTTAAATTTAAGAGGTTTTTCAGGCTATTTATTGGCGGTACGTAATGCCGATGGCAGTTATGCTTACAATTACAAAGGCACTACTGGTTTTTCGGTGAATGCAGAATTAGAGTTTGGCCGTTTGTTTCAAAAATTGAATCCGAAGTTCCTTAAAAACAGTTTAAAAATTCAGCCTTACTTATTTGCCGATGCCGGTAGCATTAATACCAATACACCCGGCAAGGCCACTGTGATGAGCGATTTAATGGCCGATGCAGGTTTGGGTACAACCATCGCGATTGTGCGTTGGGGTAAATTGTACAACATTAAACCACTAACGGTTCGCGTAGATATGCCTTTATTCATTAACCGATTGCCTTATGCCGAAACCAATTATTTTCAGTTTCGTTGGATGATTGGGGTGAACAAAGCGTTTTAGTAAAGCCCTTAAAGCTTTTACAATAATTGTTTTTGTGATTTTAATTAAAGTTTTAATCCTTGGCGGTGATGGTGGCCAAGAAGCCTTTACCCTTCATGAGGTTAGGATTAAATTGCAGAAAATAATAAAGCGGCGGAACCAAAAGTGAAATAAACACTGCCGGTTTTCTTCTCACCCTGGCCGTTTGCGCCAATATTTTGTTGTCGAATGGCAAGAGGTTGGTGGTAAAAATTAACCTTTTATCACGTCTTTTGGTGCCTTTTTTATTGACTACATATTCAGCCAATTTATAATTGCCATCAAATGCCGAAAATACAGCGTAACTGATGTTGCCGTTTAAAATCGAACGCAACTTTTTTCTTTTTCCGTTTAATTCTTTGCTTGAACCGTACAAAACAAAATAACTGTTTTTTGTGCGTATCACCCTAACATCATATGCATCCCAAAAGGGATAAGTTATTTCGCGATCCAAGTTTTTTGCCCAAATAAATTTCCCGTCTTGGTTTAATTTAAAAACCGTAACATTTTTTTTCTTACAATAATAACTGGTGGTACAATATCCTTTCGAATCGCAGGTGGTTGTTGAGTAGTTTTGCATCATTGAACAAAACAAGATTAGGTTTGTTCCATCCGATACGGTTTGTTCGATTTCGTATCGATCATCAATACTGGTTCGATCAGATTCTTTTGCTTTTTTACTTTTAAGCGATCCTGTGCCTTTGCGATCTTTTTGATCCTTGGCATAAAGTTGATCCAAAAAACTTTTGTCGAAATATTCAAAATGTGTTGTTTCGGTTTTAAAATTAAAGTTGTTGATGCATACATAAAAAATACCGTGTGTATCATTGCCTTTAACATCCTTGTTTAAATCACAGAAAAAACCATACAATTTAACTTTTCCTTTGTCGAGAATATAGCTTACATTAAAAGTATTCTTATCATCATATTTCACCTTATAATCTCTAATGGTTCCTTTATCGGTGTTTACCTGCGCGAAATAAACATATACCGAGGATTCATGCTTTTTCAACTCTTTCTTTTCATCCTCATCCATTTTAACATAATCCCTTACATACAAAAAGCCATCGTTGCCCATCTCATAATTTAATTTTAAACCTGAATTTGATGAAAACAAACCACGCCTTTTCTTTGAAAACTGGATTGGAAAAGTAACCTGGCGACTGTTGCTGAAGCTTAAATCGGCATTCAGTATTTTGTATTCGATTTTTAAATTTTCATCGTCTTTGGTAATGCCGAATTCTTTTAAAATAATTACTTTGTTTGCTTCACTATTTCCAAAAAACACCACATTATCATATTTGCCTTTTTCTTCAACATACTCATAAATTTTGGTGAGTCCTTTATTAGGGTCTAACCGATCACTAAAAGATTCAGCAAAATATTCGTTTTTCTTTTTCGTCTCCTTTTCCCAAATGACATACACAACCTTTTTAAATACAAAAGTGCAGTAATAATCTAAACCCTTCTTCTCCTTATCTTTTTCATATCCTTTTAACCTCGACTCTGCAACCTTGCGCATGGTTTTTTTGTCGAATACCAGCAACTTTACTTTTTTATTTCGCTTTTTTGATCGGGTGGTTAAATTGCTAAATTTAGCATAGATGTAACTATCGTTTTCGCCTAAAAAAGTATCGAAAAAACCATCTATTTTATTGTCGTAAATGAGTTTTTCTGACCAATTAATTTCAAGACTTTGTGCTTTGCCCAAAAGAACACAAACAACAAAAAAGCTTAGCGCAATGATTTTTTTCATGGGTTTATTTTACCGGTGAGACTTTATTTTCAGCAATTTATTAAATATCCTTTTGATGACAAAAAAAAATCCCCGATGTTGGTACATCAGGGATTTGAAATTTTAAAACATTACGATTATTTTACCTTAATCAATTCAACTTCAAAAATTAAATCGCTTTTTGGTGGAATGGCACCCGGATAACCTTGTTCGCCGTAGCCCAATTTGTAAGGGATGTAAAAAGTGTATTTAGCACCTTCTTTCATTAATTGCAAACCTTCTGTCCAACCCGGAATAACTTGATTTAACGGGAATTCAATTGGTTGACCGCGTTGAACGCTGCTATCAAAAATTTTGCCGTCTAAAAATTTACCGGTATAGTGTACTTTTACTGTATCGGTGGCTTTAGGTGATTTGCCAGTACCTTCTTGTTGCACTGTATAACGCAAACCGCTGGCTGTTGTTTTTGCACCTGCAAACATGGCGTCAATTTTGGCTTGCTTTTTCGCTTCAAAACCTTTTGTTTCGCTTTCAAATACAACCGGTGCATTAAAGGCTTCGGCTTCTTTTCCTTTGCGCAAAATAACCACTTTACGAATGGTGTCGTCACCTGCAATTTGATTTACCACTTCTTGACCAACAATCACATGGCCAAACACGGTGTGCTTACCGTCTAACCAAGGTGTTGCCACATGGGTGATAAAAAACTGCGAACCGTTAGTACCTGGGCCGGCGTTGGCCATACTTAATACACCCGGACCAGTGTGTTTTAAACTTGTGTCGATTTCATCTTGAAATTTGTAACCCGGATCGCCTGTGCCTGTGCCTAGCGGGCAACCACCTTGAATCATAAAATTAGGGATCACGCGGTGAAATTTTAAACCATCGTAATAAGGTACACCTTCGGCTTTGGCTGTATTTTTAATTTTTCCTTCAGCCAAGCCTACGAAGTTACCTACTGTCATTGGTGTTTTTTTAAATTCCAAAACGGTGTAAATATCGCCGCGGTTGGTTTCAAATTTGGCGTACATGCCATCTGCTTGTTTACTTAAGAACTCTTTATCCATTTTACTAAGTGTTTGTTTTACTTTTTTTTGAGCGAAGGCTCCATAGTTGAGAACCGTTAGTCCGGTCATTAATAAAAGTAGTTTTTTCATTGTTTATTTTTATTTATCCAATTACAAAAATTCGGCCAAATTATTTGCCTTGCGGCATTGGCATCTCTTGTTGCGCCGGAGCAGGCATGATGTCGAGTAATTCAACTTCAAAATAAAGTGGGGTAAATGGTGCAATTTTGTCACCGGCACCTCTTTCTCCATAAGCAATTGAAGAAGGTAAAATTAATTTTGCTTTTCCACCTTTTTTCATCAATTGTAAACCTTCTGTCCACCCTGCAATTACTTGATTTAATGGAAACTCGGCAGGTTGCCCTCTTTCAACTGAACTATCAAAAACAGTTCCATCTAACAATTTACCGGTGTAATGCACACGCACCATTTCAGTGGCTTTAGGAAATGCACCTGTTCCTTTTTTGGTTTCGATGTAATATAAACCTGATGCGGTTGGCTTAGCAGTTATTTTATTATCGGCAATAAATTTTTCGATGGCAGGCTGTTCCTTTGCAACCATCTCCTTCATTTTCGCTTCACGTTCTGCCATTTGTTTCTTTTGCATGGCTTCTACTTCGGCAGCAGGCATAATGTCTTTAACTTTAAAAATGGCTTTTAAGAATTCACCCGGCTTAACACCTTTAGGCAATTCGTTCATGCGGTTACTTTTTAAGAAGAACGAATCGGCAGAAACAATAAACTCAGCGCTATCGCCTTTGGCCATCATTTTTAAACCATCTTCAAAGCTGCCTTTGAATGATGATACTTTAAAACCAAAATTCACGTAACCACTACCGTCTCTGCTGGCGTCTTTTGAATTGATAATCACTGAATCATTTTTTTGATTCATGATGATGTAACGGATGTAAATGTTGTCGCCTTCTTTAATGGTTTTTCCGGCTTCGTCGTGGTTATAAAATTTATAATGTAATCCATTCTCGGCCTTGGTATAACCCTTAAATTGAGAATCGTTGCAAGCTACAAATGCCATGGCTGTTGCAGCGGTAAGTAGTGTTAATTTTTTCATTTATTTTTTATGTCGATTAATTTTATGGTGTATTGCACTGGGGTAAAAGGTGGTACGGTTCCGTTGGCACTGCCTGTCTCTCCAAAAGCAAGGCGTGAAGGTAAGATTATTTTTGCAGTCTGACCTATTTTTAAGCGTGGAATAACATAATTTAAACCTTTTAATAATTGGTCGGGGGTGCCATAAATAAAGTCGAAATGATCGGGTGATCGTTCTAAAAAACGGCCATTTAAAAAGTTGCCTTCGTAGTGAATGCTTACAACTTGACCAACTTTTACAGTTGCGCTATCGATTTGTTTTGGGGTTCCCAGCCAATAGAAGCCGAGTGAATCCAAGCCTTTTTCTTCGTCGTATGTATTGCCTAAAAACTGGTGAATTTGAATGTATTCCTTGCGCAACAGTTCTTGTTGCATGTTTAAGAATTCTTGTTCAGACAGTTCTTCTTTAATTTTAAAATTGATTTTAACGATGCTATCTTGTTTCGAAAAGAAAGGCACATCTTTTACATTAAATTGTTGTGAAAAAAACACTGAAGTTCTGATTAAGATGGCGCCGCTATCGTTGCTGTTAAAGCGGTACAAAGCTTTTTGCAAGGTATTGGCTTTTTCACTTGAATCCATTTTCATTACAAAACTGTCTCTGTAATTGTTGTAGCTGTCCCAAAAAACCGAATCGTTTTGGTTGCTAAAACTCAAATAAATCTTGAATAATTTATTGTATTTAGGTGGATTTTCATTGCTTTCGTAAGATATCAGGTGATAATAATAAGCATCTTCTTTGTCGAATGAATAGGTGCGCGAAAAATTACTTTTGCAGGCGATCAACAGCACTGTAAGCAGCAGAATGGCGATAAATAGTCCCGTTTTTTGATTGCTTATTTTTTGATACATAGGCGCAATGATATAAAAAATAAATGCGCCACAATCAGGAAGAAATGAAAAGGATTTGGTTTTTTATTGACAATTTTTTGGCTTGGCAATGCGTTTTGTATTTAGAGCAATGCGGGTTTTAATTGTGTTCAGTTAAACGAAGGTGCAATTTTGCATCAGAAAAGGATACCCAATAAAAATGTAAGCAATTGACAAGTGTATAAATGATAAAAGGCCACCGTAATGGTGACCTTTTATACAATTTATTTTCAATTAGCTTTCGCGAAGGGCGATCCCGTGTACTTCAAATTCAACGGAGCATCCGGCTAAAAAGCGTCGTAACGCTTTTGCCCTCCCTAACCTTTCGCAAAGGGCGAAAGCTAAGAGCTTTATGCTTCGTCAAGCTCAGCATAAGCAATCTCTAACCTTTCGCGAAAGGCGAAAGCTAAGAACTTTATGCTTCGTCAAGCTCAGCATAAGCAATCTCTAACCTTTCGCGAAAGGCGAAAGCTAAGAGCTTTATGCTTCGTCAGGCTCAGCATAAGCAATCTCTAACCTTTCGCGAAAGGCGAAAGCTAAGAGCTTGCTTACATCATTCCGCCCATGCCGCCCATGTCAGGAGCGCCACCCATGGCTGGTTTTTCTTCTTTCTTTTCAGCTAAAACGCAATCAGTTGTTAAAAGCATTGCAGCCACAGAGGCAGCGTTTTCTAAGGCAACACGACTCACTTTAGTTGGGTCGATTACACCAGCTTTTAATAAATTTTCGTACACTTCAGTTCTGGCGTTGAAACCAAAATCATCTTTGCCTTCTTTTACACGTTGTACAACAATTGATCCTTCAATACCGCAGTTGGTGCAAATTTGACGTAAAGGCTCTTCCAAAGCACGTTTCACAATGGCGATACCTGTGTTTTCGTCTTCGTTTGATCCTTTTAGTTTGCTGATGGCTTCAATGGCACGAATGTATGCTGTTCCACCGCCCGGTACAATTCCTTCTTCAACAGCTGCACGTGTAGCTGCCAAAGCATCATCAACACGGTCTTTTTTCTCTTTCATTTCAACTTCGCTGGCTGCACCAATGTACAATACTGCAACACCACCTGCCAATTTAGCCAAACGTTCTTGCAATTTTTCTTTATCGTAATCAGATGTAGTTGATTCGATTTGTGCTTTAATTTGGTTTACCCTTGATGTGATTTCGGCTTTTTTACCTGCACCGTTCACAATGGTTGTATTGTCTTTATCAATCGTAATTTTTTCAGCTTTACCCAAATCGGTTAACTGCATATCTTCCAATTTACGGCCTTGTTCTTCGCTGATATAAGTTCCACCGGTTAAGATGGCAATATCTTCCAACATAGCTTTTCTGCGATCGCCAAAACCAGGGGCTTTAACGGCACAAATTTTTAGATTGGCGCGTAAACGGTTTACCACCAAAGTTTGTAATGCTTCACCATCAAGGTCTTCAGCAATAATCAACAATGGCTTACCGGTTTGCACAGCTTTTTCAAGAATTGGTAACAATTCTTTCATGGCTGAAATTTTCTTTTCGTAAATCAATACGTAAGGACTATCCATTACCACTTCCATTTTGTCGACATTGGTTACAAAATACGGTGAAATATAGCCTCTATCGAATTGCATACCTTCAACCACCTCAACAGTTGTATCGGTACCTTTTGCTTCTTCAACTGTAATTACACCTTCTTTTTTAACCTTACCCATTGCTTCAGCTATAAGCTTTCCAATAGCACTGTCGTTGTTGGCAGAAATGGTGGCAACTTGTTCAATTTTTTTGTTTTCGTTACCAATGTTTTGAGATTGTTTTTTAAGATTTTCAACCACTGCAATCACAGCTTTGTCAATCCCTCTCTTTAAATCCATTGGATTTGCGCCTGCAGCAACGTTTTTTAAACCTGCCGTAACGATGGCTTGACCAAGCACGGTGGCTGTGGTTGTTCCGTCGCCCGCTACATCAGCGGTTTTTGAAGCCACTTCTTTTAATAATTGTGCACCCATGTTTTCAACCGGATGACTTAATTCAATTTCTTTTGCCACGGTTACACCATCTTTCGTGATTTGAGGTGAACCAAATTTTTTGTCGATAATAACGTTGCGGCCTTTAGGACCTAAAGTTACTTTTACTGCGTTTGCCAATGCATCAACACCGCGTTTTAAGGCATCGCGTGCTTCAATGTTAAAGGTGATATCTTTTGCCATATACTTTTTTTAATAAAATAAATTTTGAAACCAGATTTTAAATTGCAGATGCAGAACGGTCTCGTTTCTTTCCGTTAAGCATCTTTAAAAAAATTAAATAATTGCGTAAATATCGCTTTCGCGCATAATTAAATATTCCTTGCCTTCAACGTTTAATTCGGTGCCGGCATACTTTCCATAAAGCACTGTATCGCCAACTTTTACAGTCATTGGCTCATCAGGTTTACCGTTGCCAACCGCCACAATTTTACCACGCATTGGTTTTTCTTTCGCTGTATCAGGAATAATAATTCCGCCCGCTGTTTTGTTCTCTGCAGGTGCAGGTTCTACTAAAACTCTGTCTGCTAATGGTTTTACATTTAATTTTGCCATATAGATTTATTTAAATTGATTGTTTAAAATTCGCTTAGGTGCTCCACAAATTATGCCAAGGCTTTTTTTGCATGCATTTTGGTCATAAATGCATAATTACTAAAAAAGGCTGATAAAATTGGCAGAATGAAGGTGACAGTGTGGCACTTTGGAGCCCTTTTGATTAAGGTTTTGACAATGTTACAACAAAACAATCGAAGCCTTTTGACACTGTTTTTTGACGCATTTCAACAGCTTCTTCTTTGCTTGAAAACTTTCCGTAAAACACTTTGTATTTTCCATTCTCATTGCGGAGTTCAACCTTTCCTAATTTTTTAAACACCGATAAATCGGGATTATTCACAAAGGATCCCAATTGCAAAGTAAATGCTGCATTGCCTGAGTTACCTGATTTTGCGATATTGTTGTTATTGTTGTTGGTCTTATTTTCCTTCACTGCTACCACAGGTTTTTCTTTTGGCGCTTCAGTGACCTTCTCCTTTTCAACAGTCACAGATTCTTCAACCGGCTTTGATTGGCTTACATTCACTTCAGCAGCAAGGGTTTCGCTTGGCGCAGCGGGGTTTTGTTTTTGCACGCTTTCGGCTACTTGGGTGTTTGTATCGGCCGGTTTTTCTACAGGCTTTTCTTGTATTTTTTCAACCGGTTTTTCGGCGGCAATTGGTGCGCTATTATTTTCTTTTGCCATTTCGGTGCCGGCAGAAACTGTAGTGTTGGCCGCCACTGTGGTACTTGCCGGTTTGGGCTCGTCATTTAAATGTAAACGTTCAATTTCTTTTGCATTATCTTCCAAAGATTTTGAAAGGGTCAAAATTTTGGATGCAATTTCTAAATCCGATTTTGCTTGCTCAATATCTGCATTAGCCTTATCAACCGCCAATTTTTTTTCTTCGGCATCAGGAATGTATTTTGTTTTTTTAAGCGCCTCGTAAGCATCGTGCATGGCAGCTTCGGCTTTTAATTTTTCTCTGGTGCCAACTTCTAAGGCATCTTTTGAATCTAAACGCAATTGCGAAACTTGTTGTTCAATTTGTAAATCTTCGTGATGATCTTCAGGCTTAATTGATTTGTATAAATCTTGCGCGTCTTCAGCCCCTTTGTTCATGGCCGTTTCTTTGGCTTTCTCAATTTTCTCAGAAGGATGATGATCAATACTGGCGGCAGACTTTTCTTGTTGATTGGCATCGGCGCTAACATTCACGTCTGCTTTTACAATCGAGTCAATGGGTTGATTTAATTTCTCCTTTTGATCGGCATTGTTGTTTAAGGCATTTGATAAAACCAAAATTCTTTCAGCCGCGGCCAATTCTTCTTCGGCTTTTCGTTGTTTTTGCGTGGCCATTTCAATCGCCGCTTTCTTTTCGTTTGGATTTGAAATCAACTCTGCTTTTCGTAATTCTTCTTTGGCTTCAGCTATTTTTTTCTCCGCATCAATTTTTTCGGCTTTACCTATTTCTTCACCTTCCTTGCTTTCATTTTTTATTTCGGCAACTTCTTTTTTGGTATCCTCAATTTTATTTTCAGTCGATTCGTTTACAGCGACTTCAGTACCTGAATTATTTTCTTGGTTGTTGGCATTTGCTGGCATTAAACTATCAACAACTGTAAATTTTATTTTCGCCATTTCAAGTTCCAATTTCTGACCTTTTTCGGCGTAGGCATAAGTTTGTGCAATTTGTTTGGCACCGGTTTCATTGCCTGCGAAAAACTTTACTTGAATGGTATATATAGGATCGGCCGGTGTAATGGCCCAAATCACACGAACTTTATTGTTTTCAAAAGAAAAGGCACCATAACGGCAGTCTAATTCTTTAATCACAATGCCTTCGGGTACCAACATTTCATACTTAGAATAGTTTCTAATTGGTCCTTTATCAAACTTGATATTCACCGTTATTTCTTTGTTTTTCGCTATCTCAGCCGGTAAATCGGTTGTAACCGTTACTTGGGCGCCAAGACCGAGACTAAAAAATAATGCGAAAACGATACATTTAATATATTTCATACGTCGATCACAAATATATGAATATTGTTAATAGAGTCATGATTTTGAATTTGTTAGCCTAATGAGTGAATGCTAATTTAATCTTTTTTTCCTAAAACAAAAAAGGGCTGCCAATGGCAACCCTTTTTTAAGCTGTTTTGAATGATTATTTTTTAAGATCTACTTTATAACCGATTCCTTTGATTAACACTAAACCTGTGTTATCGCATGAGCCTACAGATTTAGGGTCATTGTCTTCATTACCAAAATAAATTTGACGCGGATAAATGTTTGATTTACCTGAGCTAGAAATATCAGCAGCATCTAAACCGGTAGTGAATGAGGCAATACCTTGGATAAATGGATGAAATTCTTGGTAACGTGGAACTATACCAGCAGTGGTTGTTGTTACTGTAACACCGCCAATTTTATCAGCATAACAAGTAAAATCACGAATTAAAGGGTGAGCATCGTCGATTACCATTCTGAATTTAGCACCATTGGTGGTGTTACCCGAAACTGTACCGGTGTAAGCAATATAAGCAGCAGTGGTAGCCACACTAGGATTAGGAGCAGTAGAAGTTCCTGTGAAGAAGTTAGACCAAATAATAGTGGCACCACGGGTGTTTTGATCAAAAATTTTCTTCTCGCCCGAGTTCACAAGGGTTTTAACCAAGTCAACACTAATGCTCATGTTTTTAGCAGGATCAGTAGGATGTGTAAAGGTAAAATCACCAACAAATCTCCATTTAATAGGTGTATTGGCTGCCACATAGTTAGGAGGCATTAAATTGGCTACAACAGCCCTAACGATACCATGCTTGGTATTGTCGATATCAATTTGCCAACCGTCAACTTTATAATCGATCAGTGATAAACGTGCAACATGGCCGTAATCATGCGAATAACGTGCATTTGAATTTTTGTTATCTCCAACATATGAATCATAAGCTGCATCATAAGAATAATACCAGAACAAAGTACCTTCTCTGAAACGACCATCATAACACCATGATTTATTAAAACCAACGTTGATGTTTTTACTGGCGCCATTGGTATCTCTGGTGGCGGTGATAGAACCGGTACTATTTGAAGAATTGTAGCTTCCGGGAATGTCTTTGTAAAAGTGATTCAAAGGCTGATTTTCACCAATAAAGGCTGAGATTTGTTCAATATCAGTTAAAGCGAAAGTAGCCCAAGCAGCGTCTACAGCCGATTCAGTTTCTGTATCAGCCAACGGTGCTTCGTTAGATGGTTTTTTACAAGAAATAATTAGCGCTGTAGATAAGCCTAAAATTGTCAAACTAAGTGCAATTCTATTAATTTTCATAAGGTTAAGAATAATTGGTGCAATTTATAATTATTTTTTTATATCAGCAAAAAATGTTAAAAATAAGCCTTTGGATGTGGAACACAAATCCTTAGGCGATTTTCATTTTTTATAAAGGTTCTAACCAACAATCGTACCAAAAAATGTTAATTGTCTTATTTTCTAAAGTCAACACGGTAACTGATGCCTTTAATTAACACAATACCAGCGTTATCACATTGCATATCCAAACCGGGTTGATCTTCATTGGCAAAATATATTTGTCTTGGATAAACATCCGACACCCCTTCTACATGAATATCAGGATTATTTTTGCAAGCTGTTGTAAATGAAGCAATGCCTTGATTAAAAGGATGGAACTCGTTATATATCGGCACCAAGCCTTTGCCGTTGCCGGCTTGCGTTATCCCTCCAATTTTATCGGGATAACAAGTAAAATCGCGCATCAGGGGATGTTTTTCATCTATCACCATTCTAAACTTTGCACCGTCGGCACCGGTTCCACTCACCACACCGGTATAGGCCAATAAAGCCGATCGATTGGCTATTGTAGGATTGATGGATTGCGAGTTGATTGCCGGCACAAAATTCGACCAATTGATATTGGCGCCAATAACACTTTGATTATAAATAGTATTGTCGGCCGAATTTACAAGTGTTTTCACCAAATCCACACTTATTTGCATGTCTTTGGATGGATCGATTGGATGTCGGAAAATAAAATCACCCACAATTCGCCATTTTATCGGCGTGTTGGCTGCCGAATAATTGGACTCCATCAAATTGGCAACCACTGCTCTATTCATGCCATGTTTATTGGGATCAATTTCAACTTTCCAACCATCCACCAAATAATCTAACAAGCTAATTCTACCAACAAATCCATAGTCGTGAAAGTACTTGGCATTTAGGTTTTTTTGATTTACATATTTATCGTAATCTGCATCGTAGCCGTAATACATAAATAGGCTGCCATCACGCACACGCCCATCGTAACAATGCGTTTGATTATAAGCATAATTTAATTCCAAAGCATTTACATCGTTAGTGGCTGTAATTGAACCCGAACCATTGGCTTTATCAATACTACCGGGTAAGTCAATATAACAGTTATCCAATCGGTGGTTCTCACCTAAAAAGGCGCATTGTTGCTCAATATCGGTAATCACAAAGGTGGCCCAAACTGCATCGGTTGATGAGTTTGTTTCGGTGTCGGCGATTGGCGCAATGTTGTGCGGCTTAATGCATGCAGTAAAGCAAAAGCTTCCTAAAAGTGCAGCACAAATTATTTGGTAAAATTTTTGTTTTTCCATTTTTTATGTTTTTAATAAATTGATGAAAGCAGGCAATTCACTTCACACTCAGCCGGCCTGAGCATTGGGTATAGCCAATAATACATGTATTAAACAATAAGCGTACCAAAAAAAGTTAAATTCAAAATATGCTGCTAAAAACATTATTTATTTCTTCGCTAAAAAATTTAAATCTTTACAAGCAATATGATTTACTTTCCAAATTGTAAAATAAACCTTGGCTTAAACATTACCGAAAAAAGGCCTGATGGTTTTCACAATATTGAAACGGTGTTTTATCCCGTGAATTGGTGCGATTCGCTTGAAGTGATTGAAAACAGAAAGAATGAAAAGCCTTTTGAATTCAGCACCAGCGGCTTAGCAATTGCAGGTTCACTTGATACAAATTTGATTTACAAAGCCTACCAAATTATTCAAGCAAAACATCCATTACCAAATCTTTCGGTGCATTTGCACAAGGTTATACCCATGGGCGCCGGCTTAGGCGGAGGCAGCGCTGATGCTGCATTTTTTATCCGCGCCATCAATACACAATTTAATTTAAAAATGGATGAAAGCGAACAGCTTTTCATTGCGAATCAATTGGGCAGTGATTGTGCATTCTTTATTCAGAACAAAGCCGTTTATGCAAGCGACAAAGGCCATGTGTTTTCGAACATCGAATTAAATTTAAGCAAGTGTTGCATTTTGGTCATTTATCCCGGCATCCACAGTAACACCAAGGAAGCCTATGATGGCGTGATACCAGTAGCATCTAAACAAACACCCAAACAAATTATTGAACAATACAACATTCATGAATGGAAGAATCATTTAAAAAATGATTTTGAAAAATCCATCTTTAAGAAGTATCCAAAAATTGAAGCCATCAAAAACAAGTTGTATGGAACGGGTGCCATCTATGCAAGCTTGAGTGGCAGCGGTTCGGCAGTGTTTGGTGTTTTTGAAAACACACCGCCACTCACAGCCTTCGAAAATTTTGATTACTTTTTACAAAGTCCTAAAGAATTGCATTTGTAATTCATTAAATTCTAAGTTCCTTTGCATGGCTTTTTAAAAGCGCGGAAATTATTTAATTGATATTTAATCATGTTCAAAATTTTAAAATTTGGCGGTACCAGTGTTGGCAGTGCACAACGCATTAAAGACCTGGTAAAACTTACGGTAAATGGTGAGCCTAAAATTGTTGTATTAAGTGCCATGAGCGGTACCACCAATCATTTGGTTGAAATTTGTAATGCACTTTATGCCAAGGAAACTGAAAAAGCTGCAAATTTAATTGGGCAACTTAAATCCAAATATGTTTTGGTCATCAATGAACTATACCTTGAACCAATTCAATTAAAAAAAGCAGAAGCATTATTGAATAACCATTTTAATTATTTGCAATCGTTTACACTCGACATGTTTACGATGAATGAAGAGAAAGCGATCTTGGCGCAAGGTGAATTGTTGAGCACTGCCCTCTTTCATTATTATTTAGAAGAACAAAAAATTGCTTCAACCTTACTGCCGGCCTTGAACTTTATGCGTATTGATACGGGTGAAGAACCTGACATGACATATATTGAAACGAACATAAAATTAGAATTAGCAAAACACCAGGGCGAAAAATTATTTATTACTCAGGGATATATTTGCAGAAATTCATTTGGAGAAATCGACAATTTAAAACGTGGCGGTAGTGATTACACGGCTTCCATCATTGGCGCTGCCATCCACAGTCCTGAAATTCAAATATGGACCGACATAGACGGCATGCACAACAACGATCCGCGCATTGTGAGTAAAACACATCCCATTCAAGAATTGAGTTTTGATGAAGCGGCCGAGTTGGCTTATTTTGGCGCTAAAATTTTACACCCTACTTGCATTTTACCGGCGAAGAAAAGAAACATTCCCGTTCGCTTAAAAAACACCATGCAACCGGAGGCAGCGGGCACTTTAATCGCAAACATTCAAACAGCCGAAGGCGTGAAAGCGGTGGCGGCAAAAGATGGTATCACGGCGATTAATATTAAAAGCGATCGTATGTTGTTGGCCCATGGTTTTTTAAGGGCCGTTTTTGAAATATTTGAAAGATATAAAACACCAATCGACATGATTACCACCAGTGAGGTGGCTGTGTCGGTTACCATTGACAACAATACCTTTTTAGAGAAAATTATTGAAGAGTTAAAAGAGATTTCGGCCGTTGAAGTGGATCAAAATCAAACCATCATTTGTATTGTTGGGCAATTGCCAAAAGATAAATCGGGTTATGCCAGTTTGGTTTTGGATGCATTAAAAAACATCCCCATTCGAATGGTATCTTATGGTGGCAGCGCCAATAACATTTCGGTGTTGGTGAATGGAAATTTAAAAACAGAAGCCTTACAAGCGCTTAATAAAGGTTTATTTCATTATGCATAAGTCCGATTTTTTCAGTCCTGCGCGTGTTAATCAATTGCAACAAATTGAAACACCTTATTATGCCTATGATTTAGCATTATTAAACGAAACACTTTCGCAACTTAAAAATGCCGCAGGCAGCAAGTACCATGTTCACTATGCATTAAAAGCCAATGCACATCCACAATTATTAAACAAAATTTTGGCTGCCGGATTTGGCGCTGATTGTGTAAGCGGCAACGAAGTGCAACGCGCTATTGATTGTGGTTTTAAAAACAGCAGTATTGTGTTTGCAGGCGTTGGTAAAAGTGACAAAGAAATTCATTTGGCACTGGATGCTGATATTTTTTGTTTTAATGTTGAGAGCATTGCTGAATTAAATGTGATTGATGCTTTGGCTGAACAAAAAAATAAAATCGCGAACATCGCCTTACGTATTAATCCGAATGTAGATGCCTACACGCATAAATACATTACCACCGGTCTTGAAGAAAATAAATTTGGCATTAATCCTTATGAATTTGAGGAGGTAATTGCAGTTTTAGATGGATTAAAACATGTTCAATTAATTGGTTTGCATTTTCACATTGGTTCGCAAATAAAAGACTTAAACGTTTTTAAAAATTTATGCCTAAAAGTAAACGACATCAACCGTTGGTTTCTGCAAAAAGGACTTAAAATTCAACACCTCAACTTGGGCGGCGGATTGGGCATTGATTATGCAGAGCCGGACAAAAACGCCATTGTGGACTTCAATAGTTTTTTCAGGCTGTTTGATGATTTCTTAAAAGCAGAAAAATCACAACAAATACATTTTGAACTTGGTCGTGCAATTATTGCCCAATGTGGTCATTTGGTATCCCGTGTTTTATATATTAAAAATGGTATTAACACCAATTTTATGATTTTAGATGCAGGCATGACAGAGCTTATCAGACCGGCCTTGTATCAGGCCTTTCACAAAATCGAAAACATCAGCCGATACCAAGCAACAGCCGGCACCAAATACGATGTGGTTGGCCCCATTTGCGAAAGCAGTGATTGTTTTGGAAAATCGGTTTTATTGCCCTTCAGTGAACGCGGAGATTTAATCGCAATTAGAAGTGCCGGTGCCTATGGCGAGGTAATGAGTAACCGATATAATTTAAGGGATCAAGTACAATCACATTTCTTCTAAAACATCAAAATGGTGAATATCATTCACCGCAATTTTTAATTTCCCTTTCTGAGTTGCTTCTTGTTTTAAGGCTTTAAATTTTGCATTCTTTACAAAATCATGCGCCTTGTATGAATATCGCGAATACACTGCTTGCGAAAAGGTGTCATTGATGGCTTTTATCAAAATTAAAATTTCAACATCCCTTTCTTCCAAGTCTTTAATATTTAATTGATACAATGGACTGTTCTCATCTATCGGATGCACAATGGTCCAGCTCAATGCCAAATAATTGATTTTAGAAATTTCAAGATTTAAATTATAAAACTCTCTTTTGTTGGTTTCAGGATTATTCATTGTCATGGTGATGTTGGCTTCAGACTCAATGAGTTCGTATTGCTTCTTATTGGAAATTCTGAACATCAATCCGTAGGCATTTTCATACGGTGTGATAAGAATGTTTTTACTGTATAACAAATCGGCTTTGGGGCGTGAAAAGCGACCAAATAAAACACCGGTTGCTATGGCAAAACTTAATAAGCCTAACAACGACTCAGCAGCAGCGGCCACACCGGCGGCATTACTAACAGGGTAAATATGGCCATATCCCAAAGTGGTAATGGTTTGTGCACTAAAAAAAAACAAACTCATGAATTGTTGATAGGGTGTACTCATGTCGACACCACCGAAATTTTGCGCACCAATTAAATAATATATTGCCGCGAAAAGAATATTCACACCAATGTATCCTGAAAAGATGACAAGAAATAAATGTAGTCTTGATGCTGAAATTAACCAATGGTATATATCCACATTATCAAATAAACCCAGGCCGGTGCGTTCTACATTCACCGATCCATCCTTATTAATAAATCGTACTGTGTTTTTGTAGTTTTTTGAACCAAAACCCAATTCGCGCATTAATTCTCTTCTTTGTTTAAATATTGCCATAAAATAAAGATAGTGCTTAACTTTGTTGCATGAAATTCAAATTTAATTATTATTGGTTACTTGGTTTATTACCATTGATTTTTCTTTTTTGGTACTTTATTAAAATTGAAGATAAGAAACCCCTTCGGTATTTGCCTTATTACGGTCCGAAAACATGGTCAGAAAGCAAAGACACCGCATTTCATACCATTCCGGATTTTGCATTCACCAATCAATATGGTGCGATGATTACCAACCGTAATGTTGCGGGTAAGATTTATGTTTGTGAATATTTTTTCACTACTTGCAAAAGTATTTGCCCAATCATGAACACCAATATGGAAAAGGTTTACAAGGCATTTAAAAAGCAAGATGATTTTTTAATCTTATCGCATACAGTTGATCCTGAAACCGACAGTGTTTCGGTGTTGCTAAATTATGCACACATGCATGGGGCAACAGATCAACATTGGCAATTTTTAACCGGCAGCAAAAAAGAACTTTATGGATTAGCGCGGAAGGGTTATTTATTGAGTGCAGATGAAGGTGATGGCGGTGCCGATGATTTTGTACATACCCAAAACTTTGCTCTGGTAGATTGGAATGGCCATATTCGAGGTTACTACGATGGAACAGATTCTTTAGAAGTAAACAGATTAATGATTGATATAAATCTATTAGAACAAGAACATGGGCTTGAAACTCAAAACAATCATTAGTTTATTTTTTATTGCCCAACAACTTTTTAGCCAAGGCATTAGTGGTGTATACAAGATTGATGATTTAATGAAACGAATGTCGAATCATGACAGCACATATGTTGTTAATTTCTGGGCCACCTGGTGTAAGCCATGCGTGGAAGAGCTGCCTGCATTCGACAGTTTAACGAAAGATTTTGCAAGCACAAAAAACAAAGTGATTTTGGTGTGCTTAGATTTTAAGGAAGACGTGGATAAAAAAGTAATTCCTTTTTTAAAATCGAAAAAAGTGCAATCAACCTGTGTTTTGTTGGATGAAGTAAATGGCAATAACTTCATCAATCAAATTTACCCCGATTGGAGCGGTGCCATTCCGGCTACGCTTATTGTATCGAAAAAAAATCGCTTGTTTTTAGAAAAGAAAATTAGTTTGCTTGAACTTCGTCTTCAATTAGAAAAATTACAAATACATTAATTCGAATAAGCAAAGGCCATTGATATTTCGGCATTGCTCAATTTAATTTCTTTCACACCATCACTTAATACACAATTAAGCAATGCCTTTATTCTTTTGGTTGGATAATGGTTGGCATTTTCGATATAATCGTTGATTGATAATACTTCAAACAAACTGCTTTCAGGCTGAATGGTCATTTTCGAAGAATACACATGGCCACTTGGATCGGTGAGTAAAATGGTGATCGTTTTAAAGGCCTTGGTATTTGGAATTGGCGTGAAAGTGGTTGTAAAATTGGCATCACAGCTTGGGTCGGCTGAAATTTGTACTTGATAATAACGAATAGCAGTATCTTTTTTGGCGTCAATTACGCGCAAGGTTACACGGTTTCTACCATTTAAAATAACTTGATAAGAATGATTAGGATTTGGAGAAGTAGACTGGCTGCCATCGCCAAAATCCCATAAATACTGATAAGGAGGGGTGCCTGACAATTGGCAAGAAAAATCATAAATGGCACCCGGAATACTGTAATTGCGATAAGCACTGATATTGGCCTGTAAACTATGCCCTACTTTATAAATGTCTTGATGACTCGAAGAACAACCATTGTTATTGTCAAAATTTAATGTTACAGAATAATTCAAGCCCGCTGTCATGGTTACCCAAGGACAATACTTGTTCACCACCGTAGGATTGTCGCGGCCGTTTTCAATGGTCCACGAATACAATTCAGTACTTGATTTTACAATTTTTGGAATCAAATTCACTTTGTAGTACATACTTGGTAAATCTTTATCGTTAAATGGATATACACCCATTCGAACGCTATTGTCGAGATTTACTTTTGAACCCGGACTGCTGACAGTGTAATCGTTTACAATCACTGTGAGGCCATAAGCACGACAATTCGTATCACAGCCTTGTTTTTTTAATTCGCTTTTAAATAAACAAACATTGGTGGTATCCCAATAGAAATTAGATTGCATCACATAATTATCATTTCCTGCCTCTAAAGTAAAAGGTGCGCCATCTAATTCTCCTTTTAAATAAAATACTGGTTCTTGATTCGCTTCAGCAGGCAATGGTTTCTTGTTGCAAGAAAAAGTCAAAAGTAGAACCGGTAAAAGGAAGAATGTATAAATTATTTTTTTCATGTTATTTATCAAAAATGTGGTACTGTAAGCCCAATCTTATGCCCAGCGGTTTTTGTTTTACTTGATTTGAGTTGTTGTTATCAAACAAATCAGTTAAACCGACCATCGCTTCCCCTTGAATCCAGAATCTTGCGCTTAATTTTGTTTTATACCCAAAACTGATTTGGATATTTTTTTGTGCCGTTCCTGCGTATAACAAGTTGTTCGATGATTGAGTTAAGTTCACTTTTTGGCCATCTAATTTCTGATACATTTGAACCGTATTTTGCGAAGCCACTAAAAATGAAGGTAAAATGCCAAACGATAATATATTTGAAGCATTTAAATCAAAATAAAGTTTAAGCGGAACACCAAGGTACTTGAGGTTGTTCGCAATCACTGAGGTGTAAGTATTTGAAGAACCAAAAGCATACTCTGTTTTTTGAAAGGTGTAATAGGCTTGGTGGATGTTTTGTATGTTGTAAAAATCAATTCCGGCACCTAAACTTAATTTTCGGCTTAAATAAAAACCATAATTTATTTGTGCAAAATAATTTATGCCTTGCCCGTCGTGCCCTTCTATTCCTGCCCAGCCGCTGTTGTAATTGGCACCCAAACCAATATTAAAGAAGTGACTTTTTGCTTTGACTTTTGCAAGTGAATTTGTTTCGCGGAGAATTATGTTTTGACTTGTTTCCGCTTTAAGCATGGTGTCTTGTTCATTCAACATCTGAAAACCCAATGGTGTTAAGGGTTCGAAGAGTTTATTAAGTGAAGTAGTATAGGCAATTGATTTTTCAAGAACTTGATCATTACTATGATTTGCTTGATCAGTGGTTGAATTTAATTGTGTTTGGGCGTCATCCTGACCCATAGCATGAGGCACATTGGCATCGCTTTGATTTTGTTGAATTTTTGATTCATTAATCGAAGCGATAGTTGAATTATCGGCTTTAGCGAATGCATTGTTTTGAGGCAGTTCACCGGCTGATGCTTGGTTAGCAACTTGCAATGAAGGGGTTTGCGACTGTTCTTGTGCTTGAACAGCGACAGGTTCGGTTTTTATTTTCGACTCAGTAGATGCAATTTGATTTGCTTGATTATAAAATTTTTGAGACGATGCTTGTGCATGGTTTGGTTTGCTTATTTGGCTGGTTGTGTTTGCATTTGAATTTTGATTTGCGTTGATGGCAATAAAGTCATTTGACTTAGCTGCCACTTCATTTGGAGCGGTGTTTGCTTGTTCCTCTACTTTATTTTGAATGCTTACTTCTTTGCTAGCTGCATTTTGGCTTGCAAGTTGTTTTGTATGCTTGTTATTTAATAAGAAATAAGATGAAACAGCAATAACGCTACCAACTCCAATAAAGCCTAATAATTTGGCCATTGAAACTGTTTTTTTAGCGGTTACTGCGGTTCTTTGTCCATCCAACATGCTTTGGGCATTTTCCCAATTCGACTGATCAAAAGGCACATCATGCTGCTGGACTTTTTGTCGTATGATTTTATCAAACTCTTCCTCGAAACTCATTCTTGTTATGCTTTAATTAATATTTTACTTTCTAATTGTTCTTTTAATTTTTGTCTGGCTGCATTGAGGTGCCATTTTGAGGTGCCCTCACTAATTTCAAGCAGTTCGGCAATTTCTTTGTGCGAGTAACCATCAATGACAAAAAGGTTAAATACTTTTTTGGTTGCCAGTGGTAATTTGTTAATCTCAAACATAATTTGATCGTAACTAATTTTACCAAGGGCCTCATTCACTTCTGAATAATCGCTGCTTTCGTAATAATTTTCAACGTATGTAATTCTTTCTTTTTCTTTTTTGTGTTTACGGTATTCATCAATGAGCGTATTGATCATAATTTTGCGAATCCAAGCGCCAAAAGGAATTTGAGGATTATAGCTACTAATGTTCGACAATATCTTCATGAAACCCATGTTGAGAATTTCGCCGGCGGTGTCTTTGTCTTTGGCGTAACGCAAACAAATACCCATTAAAAAACTGTAAGATTCCTTATACAATTCATACTCGGCCTTTCGGTCTTGCTTGATGCAAAGCGCTATTAATTGTGGCCGAATATTCATGTTTTTTAATAAATGAGATGAACACTTATTAGTTAATACGAATAAAGATAGTAAAAAGTTGGGTTAAGTGCCATGAAATCGGGCACAAAAGCAGAATTCACAAAACAAGCTAAAAGCCTAGTTTTTAAACATTTGGAGCAATTTGGCCAATTTATCTTTTAATTCTACTCTTGGAATTATTTTATCTAAGAAGCCGTGTTCGAGCACAAATTCAGCGGTTTGGAAGCCTTTGGGCAAATCTTTACCGATGGTTTCCTTAACAACACGTGGACCTGCAAAACCAATTAATGAACCCGGTTCGGCGATGTTTAGATCACCCAACATGGCGTAGCTGGCGGTTACCCCACCCGTTGTAGGATCGGTAAGTAAAGAAATGTAAGGAATTTGGTTTTGGGCCAATAAACTCAATTTAGCCGAGGTTTTGGCCATTTGCATGAGCGAATAAGCGGCTTCCATCATGCGGGCACCGCCGCTTTTCGATATAATTAAAAGTGGTGATTTTGTTTGAATACAAAAATCGATAGCCC
>CANGGP010000008.1 GCA_947453445.1 Sphingobacteriaceae bacterium | reverse complement strand
GTGATCATAAGGCACCATGCCCCAGCTTCTACTGTCGGCACTATTATGACGATTATCGCCCATCATAAAATAATAATCCTGCTTAAAGGTGTAACTGTTTATTGGCTTGCCATCATACAAAACTTGCGCACCGCTTTTTGTTACTTGATGTATTCCGTCATCATAAGTATTCATCAATTTTTCATACAAACATACATTGTGCGTATCAATCGGAACTGTTAGTCCTGCCTTTGGTAATAACAAAGGACCAAAATTATCATTGTTCCATGCGTAAGCCGGATTGTGCGGAAATACACGGTAATCATAGTGCCCAGTTTCTTCAATTTTTTTGATCACCGAAAAAACGCCTGGCATTTGTTTTACTTTTTCGGCCACATTCACCGGCATGTTTAAATCGTAATAATTGGTGTCGATGTTTTCAGGACTTGGCACTTTACCGGCCTCCGACACATAAATATCCAAACCATCCAATAAGCTTACATTGCTTAAATAATGTGGATTGTCTTTGTTCGACACATTTTCACCAAACATGGCGCCCTGTGTTTTTACAATATAACGGTGTTGGGCATGTTCAGGCATTTCCTGTTTTTTACTGTTAATGTAAACATCACCATTCACCACACGCAAGGTGTCGCCGGCTATGCCAACGCAACGCTTCACGTAATGGTCACGTTTATCAACAGGTCTGGCAATTACGTCACCATAAGGACTTTGCGGTCCGTTTAAATAACGCCATGCTTCACTTTGGTAATAAGCATCCGATTTTTTGGTACCGTCGCTTTGTTTAATTTCTTGGGCAACGTCGCGCACTACTTGGTAATAACTTGCGTTTTGCATTTTTAATAAAACGGTATCGCCGTCGGGGTAATTAAAAACAACTATTTGATTGTTCTTTACACTCCCAAATCCCGGTAATCGGAAATAAGGTAGTTTAATCCAATCCAAATATGATTTTTTGGTTTCGGTAAAAGGTAAAGTGTGGTGCGCAAAAGGAAACGACAATGGGGTTTGCGGTATTTTGGGACCGTAAGCAAATTTATTCACGAACAAAAAATCACCCACCATCAAAGATTTTTCCAATGATGAAGTGGGGATTGTAAAAGCTTCAATAAAATACCCGCGAATGATGGAAGCAGCAATAACAGCGAAAATGATAGGATCAACCCAATTCTTGATAAATTTAATAGGTTCAATTTTAAACTTACTTAATCCAACATATTTTGCGGTATCATCAAATCCAATTTTTACAAAAAACACATAGGGTAAAATGGAGGCATACATTAAATCTGTATTCGAAGGTTTATTAAATGCGCGTGCCACATTAAAACCGTAAACACCGTACATCATAATGTTAACACCGGGCACCACCATTATCAAACACCACCACCAAGGTTTATCTAATAATTTAGCCAAAACATAAAAGTTATAAATTGGCACATATGCTTTCCACGATTCAATACCGGCCTTTGTAAAGAGTTTTCCCAATCCAAAAAAGGAAGCCAATACCAAGATTAAAAAAATGTAATTTCCCATAATTGTAAGCCGTGAAGATATATAATTTAAAATAAATCAAATTCGCCGCCCATCATACATACAACAGAACGGCATGTTAATAATTGTTAGGCGGAAACGCGCCAAATTTAGATGCTTGAACCGCCTAAAAAACCGCCAATTCCCTAAAAATCACAGCTTCAATTTTTTTCTCGCGATTTAACATTTTATTTCTATCTTTAAATCCGAAAAATAAGCCTGCGTTGTTTGTAGGCATAAAAAAACTAAATGATAAAAATTACCCTCCCCGATGGTTCAGTTCGTGAATATGCAAAAGGAACTTCATCACTTCAAATCGCTCAAAGTATCAGCGAAGGTTTAGCAAGAAATGTATTGGCCGCTAAAGTAAATGGCGCTACTTGGGATGCCACACGCGGCATTGAACAAGATGCCACCTTACAATTATTAACATGGAACGATACCCTTGGTAAAGAAACCATGTGGCACTCCTCAGCCCATTTAATGGCCGAAGCACTCGAAGCCATTTATCCCGGCATCAAATTTTGGGTTGGTCCGCCTCTCGAAAACGGCTTTTATTACGATGTTGACTTAAACGGTCAAACCCTTGCACACGCAGATTTCGAGAAAATTGAAGCCAAAATGATGGAATTGGCACGTCAAAATAACATTTACATTCGCAAAGAAATTTCTAAAGCCGATGCCATTTCTTATTTTGGTGATAAAGGCGATGAGTATAAACTCCATTTACTCGAACGTTTAGAAGACGGTAACATCACCCTTTATTCCCAAGGTAATTTTACCGATTTGTGCCGCGGACCGCATATCCCCAATACAGGTTTTATCAAAGCGGCAAAAATTTTAAATACCGCAGGTGCTTATTGGAAAGGTGATGAAAAAAATAAAATGTTGACCCGTGTATACGGCATTACATTTCCAAAAGAAAAAGATTTAAAAGAATACCTCACTTTATTGGAGGAAGCCAAAAAGCGCGATCACCGTAAATTAGGCAAAGAACTCGAATTGTTTACCTTCTCTGAAAAAGTTGGAATGGGCTTACCGCTTTGGTTACCTAAAGGAGCCATGCTGCGCGAACGCTTGATTCAGTTCATGCAAAAGGCCCAAACTGCAGCAGGCTACTTACCGGTAGCAACACCACACATTGCACAAAAAGAATTGTACGTGTGTTCAGGGCATTATGAAAAATATGGTAAAGATTCTTTCCAGCCAATCAAAACCCCACAAGAGGGCGAAGAGTTTTTCTTAAAACCAATGAATTGCCCGCACCACTGCGAAATTTATAAATCATCACCTAAGTCTTACAAAGATTTACCGGTGCGTTACGCTGAGTTTGGTACCGTTTATCGCTACGAACAACATGGCGAATTGCACGGTTTAACACGCGTACGTGGCTTTACCCAAGATGACGCCCATTTATTTGTGCGCCCTGATCAAGTAAAGGAAGAATTTTGTAAAGTAATCGATTTGGTGTTGCATGTTTTCAACGCCCTCGATTTTAAAGAATACACCGCCCAAATTTCTTTGCGCGATCCTGAAAATAAAAGCAAATACATTGGCTCCGACGAAAACTGGGCTTTGGCCGAACAAGCAATCATTGAGTCAGCAGCCGAAAAGGGTTTAAAAACAGTTGTTGAACTGGGCGAAGCAGCTTTTTATGGTCCTAAGTTAGATTTTATGGTGAAGGATGCTTTAGGTCGTAAATGGCAATTGGGTACCATCCAAGTAGATTATAACTTACCTGAACGCTTCGAATTAGAGTACACCGGTAGTGATAATCAAAAGCACCGCCCGGTAATGATTCACCGCGCACCTTTTGGAAGTTTAGAGCGCTTTATTGCTGTGTTAATAGAACACTGTGGCGGTAATTTCCCGCTTTGGTTAGCCCCTGATCAATTCGCCATTTTACCAATTTCAGAAAAGTATAACAATTATGCGCAAAATGTGCTAAATTTGTTAGGTAGTTTCGGTATCAGAGGATTTGTTGACGAACGCAACGAAAAAATCGGTAAGAAAATTCGCGATAACGAAATTAAAAAAGTTCCTTTTATGTTGGTGGTTGGCGAAAAAGAAGAGTTGGAAAATAAAGTAGCCGTTAGAGCGCACGGAAAAGGTGATATCGGTACATATACCATTCATGACTTTGCAACATACATCAATGAATTAATTGAAAGCGACTTTAAACAAAAACAAAACCAAGAATAAAAAATAAATAATAATCAATAAGTACAACTAAAAAGCGGAGGCACTATTAACTTAAAAAAACCAAACACACCGACTCCTGCAGCAGGTGCAGATCAAAAACCGGTATTCAAACAGCCAAGAGGCTTGAAAGCAGGATTTAGACGTCCTGGTGTAAAAGAAGAATTACACAAAATAAACAATAGAATTACAGCTCCTCGTGTTAGGGTCGTAGGCGACGGCATTGAAGCCGGCGTTTATACCATTGCGCAAGCGATTGAAATGGCGCGTGAACAACAACTAGATTTGGTAGAAATAGCACCTAACGTTGATCCGCCGGTTTGTAAAATTATCGACTACGGTAAATTTTTATACGAACAAAAAAAGAAAGCCAAAGAAATTAAAGCCAAAGCCGCTAAAGTAGTGGTGAAAGATATTCGATTCGGCCCTCATACCGACGAACACGATTTTAACTTTAAGAAAAATCACGCCATCAAATTTTTACAAGATGGTTGTAAAGTAAAAGCTTTTGTGTTTTTTAAAGGACGTGAAATTGTTTTTAAAGTACAAGGTGAAATTTTATTATTAAAATTCGCCAACGAACTTGAAGAGTGGGGCAAGGCAGAACAATTACCTGTATTAGAAGGTAAAAAAATGCTCATGCTCATTGGCCCACGCAAAAAAAGCTAATCATCCATTCTCGGCATTTAAAGCAGTCTTTTAGACTGCTTTTTTTTTGCATTTTATTCCATTTTGAAATCTCCAACCAAAATCTTAACTTTAATATAATTGCTTTTTATTGCTTCAAAATTTTTATAATCAATGAGAATTAAACAATGAAAAACCATTTCGCTTTTATCATTTTGTTAGCAGCTCTTTTTGTTACCTGCTCAAAAGATCCTGAAATCAAAGAAAATAAGTTTGTGCCTGGCGATTTAATAGTTGGGATAAAAGCAGATGCCGATTTAAAAACTGTACTCGATGTTTTTAATCAACTCAATTTTGAAATTAAACAAATGCAAGGTTTTTATTATAGCATCAATTTACCGGCTGATAGTTTGTCAACGCTCCTCAATTACTTAAACAGCAAACCCTATATCAATATTCCGGATGCTTGGAAAGCTTATGCCTTCTATGTGCCTTCAGAAAAGGTGATCAAAATTTGCTCGGGTTTTTTTAATATGTCTAAAATCGCACAGTATGATTTACTGAACACGATTCAACAAAAGCATTGGATCGATCGCCATGAAGATTATAAGTATATTTTTCTTAAGATTCCCGTAGGCACCGAACGTTATTGGGAAAATGAATTACTAAAGTATCCATTTATCAAATGGTCTGAATTAAACGTACTTTCAAGTGTTTCAATTGATTAAAATTTGAACATATTCCTAAAAAAAAACACCATGGTTAATTTCTTAGAAAAATTCATTGCCTTCTTAAATTGGTTAAAAATTGTGGCTTCACCTGCAATTCTGGGTTTGGTATTAGCAGCCCTTTTTTATCTTTATAAACCAAATATATTCGGCATCTGTATTGCTTGTGTTATCGCTACTCTTGGAATTTTTGCCGGCGTAAAATGGGCCAATGCAGTTCGAAAAAAAATGGACACCACCGATTTTAATGCACGCGTAATGGCAACGCCGGAATTGGATCACCAAAACGAAGCAACGAAAAAATAAATTGAATATCTCGTTTTGATTTCGCGCTTAATTTATCTCTAATTTTAAAGCCAAATGCATTAATTCATGTTTCATAAACCTGCACACCAATTTTTAATAATATAAATGCATTATTAAAAAACTGTATGTGCATCTAAGCAGTTGAACCTCAAAAAGTATTGTTATCACTTGGGCGCCCCTGCCTGCCGTCACACAGGCTAAGCAATGTCAGGCAGGCCTGCCTGCCGTAGCGCGAGCTAAGCAATGTCAGGCAGGCTTACACATCCCTGGCGCTAAAT
The DNA here is from genome assembly GCA_947453445.1 of Sphingobacteriaceae bacterium. Taxonomy (GTDB): domain Bacteria; phylum Bacteroidota; class Bacteroidia; order B-17B0; family Aurantibacillaceae; genus Aurantibacillus. The sequence continues at coordinate 74,267 of CANGGP010000008.1, read as the reverse complement.
CACGAATTTTTAAAATTTTCATTTTTCATTAAATTTTATGCTCTCAACTATTAATAATACCCCAGAAATACTTTCATTTTAAAGAAAAGCCGGTAGATTTGTTTATCCTACTTTGGTATTAAATGCTATATTCATAAGGCTTCTAGTCTATTTAATGGTCGGCTATTTAGTGCTTGTTCTAATTCTAGAATTTTACAAGATGAATTACCCTTGTATAACGCACCTATAAAGTATTTGCATGATACAGAATTATCAAATTGCAATAATGATTAGTTTAAAAAGGGAATCTGAAATTAATCAATGATCACCAATTTAAAAACCTCGCTGTTAAAGCTGTCTGATTGGTACAACATGTAATAAATGCCGGCAGGAAGTTTTATTTGCAACGGAATTTCATTCGAACCTTTTTTCAAATCCAAATATCCACTCAGTTGTTCCTTCCCGTACTGGTCAAAAATGCGAAGTAAGCCACCGTTGATATCCTGCAACACATGGAAATCCAATTCTATTCTTTCCTTGGCAGGATTTGGGTAAAACTTAAATTCATTTTTTGATTCATCACAATTTAAATAAACGGTTTTAAAAGTACTTTCTCTGCCATCTAAGTCTACCTGACGCAGTCTAAAATATTTCCCAAGTCTTACTTTATTTTCATACAGATAAGAGTATTCCTTTATCACGCTGTGATCACCGTCCGATTGAACTTGTTTTAATTCAAACCAATGCATGGCATCATCACTGTAATCAATGGCAAAGTGATGATTATTTATTTCAGTGGCTATGGCCCAATTGAATAAAATTCCTTTGCTTTGACAGCTTGCAGAAAAATCTATCAATTCAATTGGCAATGGATTTAATCCTGTTTTAGAAGCCAGAGTGAAAGGACTAAAGGCGGTGACCGGTGCACTACTAATAACGGTTCCGGCGCTGCTGTTACCTGTGGTGCCGCCATTGCCATGGTCTTTCCATGATGATCCGTTCCATCTCGATACCACTATATCTGTTGGCGTTGTTACGCCGCAACTATTCGCATCCCACGTTAAAGTTACTTTCACAATCGAAGAGCCTGCCGTGCGATTCAAAATCCAATGTTCACAACGGCTAATACGATTGATGCCGGCATCCTTTGAGGTGTGGGTATAAGAAGGGCTTGGGTCTACATTAAAATATTGAGCTGTAAACGCATCGGTATTTACCACAGGGGCAGAAATTGAAATTGGCCGATAAGCGCCGTTATCACCTACCGGAAAAGTAAATGCTTGGTTGCCGGTTTTAATAACTGTGCCATCAATATACCCGCTGTTATTGGCATTGATCACTGTGGCGCCATTCAAAAATTGAAATGTACTGCCGCTTAATACCACAATGCCTGAACTTATATCTAAGTTGGTTGCAATGCGGTGTGTGCCCGAAGGGATGGTAATGCTGCCTGAGTTGTTTAAACTTAATACATTAAAAGTTTGTGTGCCTGAACAACTTAGTGTTTTGTCTCCTGAACCCAAAATACTAACGGTACTCGTACTGCCGGAAAAAGTACCGTTATTGATCCAATTACCATTCACGCTAAAATTAAAGGCCCCGCTAATGGTTAATCCTGCCGCTGCAATGGCCGATAAGGTTGCTGTTGAAGCTACTGCACCCGTAATGGTTAAGTTGCCACAAGCGGCCCCTGAAGCATTAATCACCGGTAGAAATGAGGTGCCTGAATTGTATATTAAAACATCGGTGCTGGCACTTGGTGGAGCACCGCCACACCAATTACTGCTTGTAAACCAATTATTACTGCTCGCGCCCGCCCATACTGCAAGCGAAGTACTCGTACTTGCCGGATTAAAAAACACATTCAATCCCGATGTGCCGCCGGTTGTTTGTACCAATCTTAATTCTACAGTGGTTGATGATGACAAAACCCCTACCCACAAGGCAGTTGTGTTTGTTGAGGCAGCCCTGGTTGCTACTTGTGTTCCGTTGATAAAAATGGTCACTGTTTTGTCGTTGTTTAAAACATGCAACGAATAAGTGTTACATACAAATCCTTTTCTTTTAAAACTAATACTCCAGTTGGTACTTGGCATAGTGCAGCCCAAATAAGCATTGCCATTTGTGGTATTTGCATTCGAAGGCAACGAACCGCTGGCCCATCGTGTAGTGGTGTTAAAATCATATCCGCTGCTGCCTGAACCGTTTTCAGTGTAATAACCAAAATAATTGGCAAAGCCTGTACCGTTATAACAATACGCGTTCCAAGCGCCTGTCGGAAAAACTGTTGGATTTACCAATGGAACCACAACAATAGAAGTAGTTGCTTCCAAACTTGAACAATTGTTGTTGCCCGATACAGTATAAACCGTGCTTACACTTGGTGTTGCAACCACCGAATTGCCTGTTGTAGCACTTAGGCCTGCCGAAGGTGACCATGAATATGTATTGGCGCCGCTTACAGTTAATGTGTATACCTGAGCTGTGCAATTGATGGTGGCTAAGCTTGGTGTCACCGTTGTGGTTGGCAAACTATTCACCGAAACAGAAATTGTATTGGCTGCCGTACATGATGTTACAGCATCAGTAACGGCACAAGTGTATTCGATGTTAACCGAAGTATTCGATACCACCGAAGTGCCTGTAGTAGCACTTAAACTGGTGCTAGGTGTCCATGAATAACTTAATCCTGAAATATTGTTTGCTTTTAATGTTGTGTTCGAGCCGGCACAAATTGTAACCGGCGGACTCATCACTGGGATTGCAACCGTTACAAAACTTACAGCCAAAGAACTGGTCGCCCCACTCGTATTCGCATGACGAATTTCTAATGTGGTACTTGGCCCCAAAAAGCCTGTCCATGCCGCGTTATCCGTGCCGGCCGTGAGGTTCTGAAAAACTTGGGTGCCATTTACAAACAAAGTCACCACATCATCATGAATAAAATTAACAGTATAATAACCGCATGTAAAATTCGTGCGCTTATGCATGGTGCCATGTGCAGCATTGCTTAATGTGCATCCTGTATAGGAGGTGCCTGAAGCAGCATTGGCTGAACTGGGACTAACATTAGCCGCCCAACGGCTAGTGGTGGTGAAGCTTAAATTGTTTTCGGTGTAAAAGCCCAACTGTGTTGAAAATGCTGAACTGTTGTAACAATATACATTCCACACCCCGCTCCCAAAAGCCGTTGGTGAAGGAGAACTTGGTATGGTTTGAACAGAAATATTCCTTACGGCAGTCACTGTGGCGCAATTATTTGATCCGGTAACTGTATAGGCTGTTGTAATACTTGGCGTAGCAATCACCACATTGCCAACCGTTGTGTTTAAGCCTGCAGCCGGTAACCATGAATAAGTGTTTGCGCCTGTGGCTGTAATCGTTGAACTGCCATTGCCGTTACAAATAACAGTGCTACTTACACCTGTTGCAGTGCTTGGTAACGCATTCACTGTGATTAAAACACTGCCGCTAAAAACCGGGCAAGCACTCATGCTGCCCGTGGCTGTATACGTGGTGTTAATGGTTGGTGTGCCAATTACTGATGAGCCGGTAATAGGACTCACTGAAGCGGTTGGCGCCCAAGAAAAAGTGACCGGTAAAGTGCCTGTATTTGTCACCGTTAAACTGGCATTGCTGCCGGCACATATCGTTACAGGTGTCGACATGCTCACCTGATTTAATTTTGTAAAAGTAACGTTCAAAAAACCTTGTGGACTGAGGTTTGAAGACCTAATCTCGACATTATCACTGGTTAAAATTACCCCAGTCCAAGCATTGGTCACTGCAGCACAACACACAGTGTTCGAATAAACGGTAACACCATTGATGATGATATACACCTCATTTCTTCTACTTGGAATGTCAATTTGGTAATAACCACAAGGGATATTTGTACGTTTATAAACATAGGAATATGCCGTGGTTCCAATAAAACAGCCTTGATATGCTGTACCACCGGTGGCATTCGCCGAACTAGGACTGGCCGTGTTTGCCCAGCGACTTGTCGTATTAAAATTCAATGCTGTTTCTGTATAAAATCCCCTATAATCTGTACTATAATTGCTTTGTCCTGCATAACAGTAAACATTCCAAGCGCCATTACCATAAATGCTTGGCGTGCCTGCCGTTGCTGCAATGGTAATATTTGAGCCGTTATCTGAACTGCTCACCGACGGACTGGAACTAGAAATGCGAATTCTGTATCCCGAACCCGCAATGGTACCCGGCGAAATCAAACAGTTTATCGTTCCTGCAGTAACCGCCGTGCGCGTTCCAATAACAATGGGATTGGTAAAGTTTCCGGCAGCATCTGATAATTCTACCGAATAAACATTCGCGCTAGGGAAGTTCACAAAATTACAACCCGATTGACTAAAATTAACTGTGAAGGTTTCGTTCTGACAATAACTACTTTGTCCTAAAGTTGGCGTGTTTAAAGTAATGGCAAACACAGTTAAATTGACGCCGTTATCATTGCTAATTACAGTAGGATTGGAACTGGCTACTCGAAATCGATAAAGATTCGACGTTAAGAGAGTAGAGGGCAGGGTGCATAAAATTGTTCCACCTGTGGTACTTGTCGCTACACCTACCGTTTCAGGATTGTTTGAAAATGTTCCGCCGGCATCTGAAATTTGTATCGAAAAATCATTGCTGATTGGTACGTTCGAAAAAGTACCCGTAATGGTGTAACTAACATTTACTGTTGCACCTGCACAATAACTTGTGCTTACCACCGGGGAAGTTATTCCAATTGATTGAGAATAGAGGTTTAAGGTGAATAAGCCAAAAAAGATGTAAATTAAAAAAAGCCTTGTAAAATTCACTTTCTGCTGCAAAAAATAGCAGCATAAAGTTAATCATAATATTGCTGTGTTTGTCGAAAAATATTAATATTTAGTGGTTAAAAACAATTGCTTAATGTGTTTTTTAAACCCTTCTATTTTTTTTAATTTTTTCTATCAACGAGCTTAATTTAATTTTTAAATGTGTCATTTTGTCGATTAAGCTTAAATCCCACTGATAGTGGCCTAGTTCTTAATTTCGTTAACCACATTACTGGCTTCATGTATGTATATATCCTTGGCAATATTTTTCGACCAACGAATTTCTCTACCCAATCGTGTTGTGTCATTGCTCAACCTGGCTTTGTCCTCATCCAAAATGCTGGCCGAAAATCCTTTAATGTCTTTTCTCAAATCTTCATACTTCTTGTTTTGCTCGCGATAAGCCTTTTGTTCAGCTCTAAATTTCTCAAGGTTTAAATTGTACTTGCTGTCGTCCTTCTTGGCTTTTATTTCCTTGGCTTGCTCTTCAATGAGCATAAACTGAGGATCACTCTTTAAATGTTTGTTACAGTTTTTAATAATGTTCGCATAATTAATGTTGTTGAATTCAACATAGTTTGCTCTGTTAATCTCATCCCAAGCCATCGGATTGTCTAAATTTTTCTCCCCAACTTCAATAAAAGCATATGGATCCGGTAACATCACATCGGGTGTAACACCCTTTAGTTGCGTAGCGCCGCCGTTGATACGATAAAACTTTTGTTGTGTTATTTTTACAGAACCAATCGGTTTAATGGAGTCAAATTGTGGTAATAAATAATTGTCAAGTTCAATAAAAGACTGTACCGTGCCTTTGCCAAAACTAGGATTACCAACAATTACTGCCCTTTTGTAATCTTGCATCGCTGCCGCCAAAATCTCACTGGCACTGGCACTGTTGTGGTTAATCATGATGGTTAATGGTCCGTCCCAAACCACTTCAGGATTGGTGTCTTCCATCACATTCATGGCGTTGTTTTTACCCTTCACCTGAACAACAGGTCCTTTAGGGATAAATAATCCCGCCATCAAAACCACTTCCTGTAATGAACCACCCCCGTTATCGCGCAAATCAACAATTAAACCTTTGATGTTTTGTTTTTTTAGTTTTTCAATTTCTTTGCGCATATCGGTCGAACAATGGTGTGCGCCGGTTCTTGAAAAATCTGTGTAAAAGGATGGTAAATAAATGTATCCTATTTTGTTCTTATTCTCAAGGACTGCGCTTTTTGCAAAGGTTTCTTCAATTTCAATAACATCCCTAATAATTGGAATTACTTTAATACTGTTATCAGTTTTCTTCACTGTTAATCTTACCTCAGTGCCCTTTTTCCCTTTTATCAAATCAATCGCCTCTTCCATATCCATATTGGTGATGTCAACGGGTTCTGCTGCTCCTTGCGCAACTTTAATAATGTCGTCGCCGGCTTTTAATTCGCCTTGCTTAAAACTCGGACTCCCAACAATAATTTCACTCACTTTTAAAATACCGTCCTTTTGTTGTAATCGCGCACCAATGCCTTCAAATTGACCGCTCATGGTTTGATCGAAACGCTTTTTTTCTTTTGGTGCGAAGTATTGCGTGTGTGGATCATAAACACCTGTAATGGCATTGGCATATTCTGAAAAGCGGTCGCGGGCCGATATTTTACGCAAACGTTTAAACCAATCTTCCTGTGTTTTTAATGTTTTTCTGCGCGCATCAACCTCTAATGAATCAAAGCTCAAAATTTTTACACTGGTGTCTTTTTTCTCTTTGGCTTTCTCCTGCTTGGTTAACATGTCGTCCAAACGGTATAACACCTCAAATTTTAAACGTTTTTGCCATTCCTTCTTTAACTCAGCTTCAGTTGCAGCGTAAGGCGATTTTTTATAATCGGTCTCGTATTCTTCGTCAACATTATAATCCATTGGCTTCGACAATATTTCACGGCTCCAGTTTTCCTTCTCAAGAATGCGTTTTTTCACAATTTCTTGTGCAGCCTTAAAAAAATCTTGTTTTTGAGAGTTAATCTCATCGTCAATGTCGTGCTTGTACTTGTTTAAAAAATCAAAATCACTTTTGAGTAGAAATTTTTTATTAAAATCGGTGTTAATGTATAAATCAAAAACCTTTTCACTAAAGGCATCGTCAATTTTTGGTGGTGCATAATGCATTTGTTTGATACTGTCGAATAACAAACCAAAAATCACATCATTGCGATCAAAAACATATTTATAGATTTTGAATGAGCAAAATAATAGGGCACCCGAAATAACGAGGGTTTTGAAAATAGTCGAAAATGATCGTTTTTGCATAATTGTAAATGGCTTTCTTCACAAATTTAATTTTTTAAAGATATAATTCTTATTCCTTTCATCACAATTGCTGACAAGCACCTTAAAACTTGTTTAAATATTGTTAAACGCTAATCTTCGAACAAACTTATATTTAGTCAATTAAAGAATTATGATAGATTTTACTAGGGCGCAATTGAGCCATTTAGCAGTACATTTTGTTGGAAATAAAGGCTTGGGAGAAGAACTCACCAGTGGCAACAAATTAATTGAATTAAAAGATGATTTTGTAAAAGAAACCCTTGTGCGCTATTTCGTCAGCCCTTTTAAAACCGATATCTATTATCGTTTTAAAGGTAAGGTTGATCTTAGTCTCGACAGTGTTTCAAATATTTGTGAAGATATTTTTACCAATCAAAATGTGTTTGTAGAAAAAGCACAATTGGCTGCCAAACATTTGTATAACCAAAGCATGCATCCAAAAATTACCGGCGGAGAATTTTATGTTTGTTATTTTAAAGATGTTGTAGTCGACGGCGAATTAACCGATGCCGTAGGATTTTTTAAAACCGAAAACAAAGAAACATTCCTAAAAGTATATCAACACGTTGATGAATTTGATATTGATTGCGAAAGCGGCATCAATATTCATAAACTTGACAAAGGCTGTTTGGTTTTTAATACCGACAAAAAAAACGGGTATAAAATGAGTATCGTTGATGCCAACAACCGAAACGCTGAATGTGCCTTGTACTGGGAATTGGATTTTTTAAATGCGGCCCTTAAACCAAATGCTTATTACCATACCAAAAATTTTATGGATACCTCACGGGGCTTTTGTGAAGAAATTTTAACGGAGCAAAACAATGTAGATAAGCTAAACCAACAAATGATGTTGAACAAAAGCGCTTCCTATTTTAAAGAACGCGATAATTTTAATGTAAAGGAATTCGAAAAAGATGTATTGGTACAACCCGAAATCATTGAAGCATTTAGAGATTACCGGCAAGATTTTAATAAACGCCTCGACCTTACCGCCATTGATGAATTTGAAGTGTCGCCCACTGCTGTTAAACAAAACAACAAATACATGCGCAGCGTGGTGAAACTCGATAAAAATTTTCATGTATACATACACGCCCGTCACGATTACGTTGAAAGGGGCTACGACGATGAAAAGAATTTGAAGTTTTATAAATTGTATTATATCAACGAAGAGTAAGCAACTTTAAACGGGTGCCCGCTTTAGAAACCACATTTTAACATCGCAATGTGGGAGTAAACAATTGCCGTAGGTTTTAAAACCAAAGTGTTCGTACACAACCTTGTTTTTACTTAAGCAGGTTTCTGCAACAATTGGCAAATTCAGGCGGTCTCCCATGTTGAACATAAATTTTTTAGCTTCTATCACCGAAGCGTTTCCTGCTTGTTTATTGCTGGCCAATATTTGGCAATACAAATATTCACCTTGCATGCGCATTGTTTTCATGAATTTTTCACGCTTTAAAATTGGATACACCTTCGCCCATCCACAACATCTCATCACAAATTGAAAGTTTAAACGCAATAAGTCCCAAAAATCAACTTTCGAATCACTGTGAAAGAGCAAACAAATACAACACATATCATCCGAGATATAAGCGCCGTCTTTAAGCATCGACAAATCAACACAATGCGCACACAAAGCATGCATCGCCTTTTCTTTAGCAATTCTTGGATTTAAAAATTGGTTCATTGATGGGTTATCCAAAAATGCCTGGGATGCAATTTTAATGGCAATGGACCTTGTGTTTGCGTTGATTTTTTTCATGGCGATTGGTTTATTGACTAAACTAATACCATTTCTGTAGTGTCGAAAATTGAAAAAAAACAACAAAATAATTCACCTTGCTTTTTTCGCAGAAAGCTATAATTCAATAGTTGTTTTAAGAAGTGTAAAGTAAATTTTGCAATTACTTTTTTAAAATAATTGAATTGCACAAAATTTGATCATGAAAATTTGAATAATTGCAACTGATTAGGATTCTTGTTTTTTCTTCACAATCAAAATCATATCATGTTCCAATACCAAATAACCGAACTCATAACAAAATAAATAGCAATTGTTGTTTTTGGTGATGGTTTGATTGGTGATAAATTTAAAATTAAAGCCCTTGTCGATTAATTTTTGTCGGTGTACTCTAATTTTATCTCCAACCAGCGTTTCTTCCAGAATACGTCTGTTTTTTCTCAAAATATTGTTGATGTTTCTGACAAAATTATTGCTGTCGCTGTTTACCTTATTGTTAAAGGCATTCCGACACATGTCGCTGCAAAATTTCTTGTCAATGCGGCCTTTTATTTCATCTCCGCATTCAGGGCATAATCGTTTTTCCATGGGTTTTATAAAAAAATTAAGCGATCACTTTTAAGGTCGATTGCACCGACTTGGCCTTTCGTTTGGCAACCAAAATATCATCATCCACAATTGTTACATGGCCCATTTTTCGAAATGGCTTGGTCAACATTTTTCCGTATAAATGCACATAAACTCCGCTGAATTTTAAAACATCGTCCAATCCTTTGTATATGGCATTTCCTTCAAATCCGGCTTCCCCTAGTAAATTCACCATTACCGCACTTTTAATGATTGAAGTGTCACCCAATGGTAAATTTAATATGGCACGCATGTGTTGCTCAAATTGCGAGGTCATATTTCCCTCAATGGTATGATGACCGCTGTTATGCGGACGCGGGGCAATTTCATTCACCAATACTTTACCATCCTTACATAAAAATAATTCTACCGCCAATAAACCCACAATTTGTAATTTTTCAGCCACTTCAGTCGCCAACTGAATGGCTTGCTTTTCAACCGATTTTTTAATGTTTGCAGGACTAAATAAAAATTCAACCAAATTGGCTTTGGCGTTAAATTCGCATTCAACAACAGGGAAACATTTTACTTCTCCTTCTTCATTTCTGGCCACAATCACCGATAGTTCTTTATCAAAATCAACCAATCGCTCCAAAACACTTGGAACATCAAAAGCATTTTCTAATTGTGTTGGATGATTTAACCGCACCACACCTTTGCCGTCGTATCCACCCTTACGCATTTTTTGAAAGAAAGGAAAATAATCGGCGTACTTATTGATTTGCTCGCGACCATCTACAAGAAAAAAATCGGGACTTGGAATGCTGTGACGTTGGTAAAACATTTTTTGTAAACCTTTGTCTTGTATCATTTCAATTATATGGGGCTGCGGAAACACCTTCACACCTTCCTTTTCCAAGGCTTTTAAGGCATCGGTATTTACATTCTCAATTTCAATGGTGAGTAAATCCATGTTTTTACCAAAGGCATAAACGGTATCATAGTCGGTTAAACTGCCTTGTTTAAAATGACTCACCAAGTGTTTACAGGGTGCATTTTTATCGGGATCTAAAATACTGATGTTTAGATTTAAATTAATGGCATATTGCAGCACCATGCGCCCTAACTGGCCGCCGCCTAAAATGCCTATGTTTAATTGTTGAATCGACCTTTGCATAATAATAGGCTAAAGATAAGCAAATATGTTTTTTAAAGATTTGTTTCCATGCAGCATTTTATTTTTATTCAGCAATACAATGCTTATTTTTGAACATATCTTCTCACATGAAAAAACTATATTTTGGCCTTTTTTTGGCTTATTCAAGCTTGTATCTAAATGCTCAGTCCATCGAAACTGCATCCATAAAAAAACACATCTCCTTTTTGGCAGATGATAAATTGAAAGGCAGGGGAACCGCAACTGGCGATGAATTAAAAGCAGCCAAATACTTGGCCAAAGAATTTAAACATCTGGGCTTAACATCATTTAATGGTTCATACATCAAGGAATTTAAATTTAAAAGGGCTAAAAGTCCGCATGATACCGCCACAAGTAATATAAAGGAAGAGCATGCAAACAATGTGGTGGCTTTTTTAGATAATAAAGCACCATATACCATTGTGGTAGGCGCCCATTACGATCATTTGGGCCTGGGCAAAGACCATAACAGTTTAGATGCTAATCCCGAAGGTAAAATTCACAACGGCGCCGATGACAATGCCAGTGGCACTGCCGGCGTTTTAGAATTGGCCAAATACTTCTCTCAAAATAAAAATACCGAACCATTTAATTTTTTATTTATCTGCTTCAGCGGTGAAGAGTTAGGACTCCTTGGTTCAAAGAAATACTGCGAGAACCCTGATTTAGATTTCAGTAAAATCAACTATATGGTGAATATGGACATGATTGGCAGATTAAACGATTCAACAAAAAAATTAATTGTTTATGGTGTTGGCACTTCCCCTATTTTTGTACCCTTAATTGATTCAATACAAACCAAGTTCAGCATCAAAAAAGACAGCAGCGGAATCGGACCAAGTGATCAAACTTCTTTTTATTTGAAAGATGTACCGGTTTTGCATTTTTTCACAGGCCAACACAGCGATTACCACAAACCCTCTGATGATGCCGATAAAATCAATTACCAAGGTGAAGCCGATGTTTTAAATTACATCGCATTATTGATTGAAAAAACGTTTCACTATCCTAAAATGCAATTTTTGAAAACCAGAAATCCCGATACAGGTAAATCGAGCTTCAAGGTAACAATGGGTGTAATGCCTGATTATACTTATGAAGGCGAAGGTATGCGCATTGATGGAGTAACCGATAATAAACCTGCTTTTAAAGCCGGTGTCTTGAAAGGCGATGTTGTAAAAAAACTAGGAAGCGTTGAGGTGAAAGATGTTCAATCATACATGAAAGCTTTATCTGCTTATAAAAAGGGTGATGAAACCACGGTTGAAGTATTGCGTAACGGTGAGCTTAAAATTTTAAAATTAACTTTTTAAAAATACAACATATGAAAAATCTGTTTGTTCTTTTATTCGTCTCTTTGTTTTTGATGCAAAGCAGAGCACAAAATAAATCGGAAGCCAATAAAATTCTTGGTCTATGGCAAACGGGCAGTGGTAAAGGTAGAATTCAAATTACTGCTTACGGCGATAAGTTTGGCGGAAAATTGGTTTGGCTTAGGGAGCCTTTAGATGAAAAAGGAAACCCCAAAATGGATATCAAAAATCCTGACGAAGCCAAAAGAAAGAATCCAAAAATTGGTTTAAATAATTTACTTGGATTTACATATGAAGGTTCAGGTAAGTATGAAAATGGCACCATTTACGATCCTGAAAACGGAAAAACATACAAGTGCGTGATGTACTTGGAAAACGATTCGATTTTAAAAGTTCGCGGTTATATTGGTATTACCATGGTTGGCAGAACCGACATTTGGAAAAGAGTAAAATGATCTAGCGAATTCTATCGGCACTCTTTAACAAGTCAATGTCTTTTTTGATGAATTTAATGGCAAACCATGCGGCGGCAATGGCTATGATGCCTATTAACACAACAAAGTGGTTAATCGCAACGGCTTGAATTTTATCTGTTTTTATTACAAAAGGGCATAAGTAAACCATAGCGATAATAATCATCCAAAAAGCCATCAAGGCATAACTGAGTTTAATTTGCATCTCCCTTTTTTTAAATAAAAATATAATCAAAAAACTCAGCAGCACAGCACCAAGATTTAAGGCAATGGCACCAAAGTGGCCAAGGGTGGAAGCAATCTCGGCCACATCCGAAGGAACCAAACACAAACCAAGTGTTTTATCAGCCAGTGTAATTTGTTGACAAGGAATATACATCATCACAATACCACAAATGATGCATTGTAACAGGAATAAAGTTTGTTTTCTTTGTATCATATTTCAAATTTAACGAATGATTTACCATTGCTTAAGCCACAATTGAAAAATTTTCTCATCCGGTTGATAGCCAAGGATAAAATTGTTTGTGTTTGGAAACAGGATGTGTGGATTTTTATCACTGGCAATGTTTTCAATGGTTTTTAATTGATAAATTTTATCCTTTGGGGCCAAATATGAAATCACAATTTGCTTTTTTAAAACATCATTTTTTGATAATAACCAATTACCGTTGTTGAACGCATCCGATTTAAAATTTAGTTTCACTGGCATATTTAATTTTTTACCATAAACCTCATAAAGCTTGTAAACGCTATCTAAACAAAGCTTTCCATTCATGTTTAATTTATCATTGGTACGGTAAAAATTTTCAATTTCTAAATTCGACTGTATCAAAGTGTTATCCAAGTTGTATTTTTCACCATCATATTTTAAGTTACATGTTTGTGATTGACAATAATAAAAGCACTTGATTTGCTGTAAATCATTTTTAAATACATCAAACTCAATTTCAATATTGCCTGAGTTTAATCGCGTTGCTTTTACCATTTTTAACAGATACAACTGATTTGTTTTATTATTTCCGGATGTAAGCTCCTTAATGGGAATTTTAAATTCTCTGCGTTCACTAATTTCACCGATTGAATCAATCAACATGCTGTATAATAGTACTGCCGTTTCTCCTGCCGCCGAAACGTAATTTAACTCTGGTTTATATTGTTTGGATATTAATTTTTGGCCCATTAAACGGATGCTTTTTTCTGCGCTAAAATAAGTACTAACACCCGGCATATAATGCGATTCAGCCCCCTCACTTATTTTTGTAGCCTTTAAAAGTTGTCCGCTATTCGCATCAATTTTTAAATAATACTGACCGGCTTTTGCACCTTTTAAAATTTTCACATGCAATTGAATATATTGCGTATCAACTTTTAAAAACTCAACAAATTGTATGTGCTTGCGTTCGAAGGGATATTGCCATTTTAATTGATAGTCAAAGTTTTCTTTGTCTGATTTTAGAGCATACTTATTTAAGTAGTATTGTGCGCCAGTGCTGTCAATCACACTTTTGATGACAAAGGCAGTGTTTTTTAAAAGCAATGCTTGCTCGCCTAACAAAGCGCTATTATTAAGCCTTGCCACTTCCACTTTTTTAAGATGACAATGTAAATTGAGACCATGATTCAATCTCAGAATATCAACATGCTTGGTGTTTTTTTCTTGTAAATATATGTTTAGAAATTGATGTAGTGTATCGGCATGAAAGTTCAAATAATTGTTGATGCTGTTTTTTGGTAACTCAATAGAAAAACTATCCAAAACTTTTAATGATGCATCACATTGATACACCATAAATTTCACATCCTGTTTAATGGCAGCAATGCCAAAACAATACACTTTGTGATTAAAAAAAATACTTGAACCTTGTTGTAGATTGAATTGAGTAGTTTGGCCCATTCCTTTGATAGCGAAGCACGCAGCCATCAAAAAAACATATATTTGCTTATTCAATTTTACCTTGCGCATGTCGTGCATTGTAATCTAAAATTAGTAAATAATACATCACCACACCAAAAGCATAAAGCAAGGCCGTAATTAAAAAGATGGTTGCGAAAGTAAAATCATAACCAAACATAACGGTTACCATAAACCCGCTTACCACCCAACTGCCACTCCAAATCGCCGAAATGAGCGCACTGGTTATTTCTCTGTTTTTTTTACCCACATAATTCAAAACCAATTCAGAAGTCATTGGTCCTGCCATGTTCATCAAGGGTTGTCGCAATAAATAACAAATGGCTGCTATCACTACTGCAATGGGCAGTTGCGCGTAAAATTGCGTTGTAGCCAATGCTACCAGTGATATCACAGCCAATGATTGTGTGCTCGGAATGGCAATTTGATAGCCTATTTTTTCTTTTATGTGTGGAACCAACAAAGCAAAAAAGGCCACAAGCAAAGATGCTATAAAGCTTAAAACCGAAAATCCGCCTTTACCAACATGATGCACCTCGTCAAAAAACAAACTGATAAATGGAATTGTGAGTCCGGCACCGGTTGCAATGATCAAGGTTGGAATCAATGCCTTAAATACAATTGGCCAATCTGTTTTATTGTCGCCAACCAATTCAACTTCCTGCTTTTCGTCAATCTGAATTTCATTAAAGTTCACAATGCGCTTCAAATAAAAAATGCCGCCAAAGCCCAACACAGAAAAAAGTAACAAGATAAATTTTTCATCAAAAAATACAGGGTTTATATAATCCAAAATCGCAATTACCGAACCGCTGATGATTCCGCCAAAACTCCATGTACTATAGCTCAAAGAAATGGCTGCAGTTTGCACATCTTTGCCGGCATTTCTCAAGATAAACGGAAATACAGGAATCTGCATAAAAGTAAAGGAAGCGCCCCATAATACCAAGGTAACCAAGGTTAAAATTTTTAAGTGTAGACTAATGCAAATAACAATCATGATGCCAAAAAATGGCACACAATAATTACTTAAAAAAAACAAAGGCATTAATTTTCTATTTTTCATAAAACGCCCCAAAGGCAATGCCAGTGCGAAAACCCCAATAAAACGGAAGGTAATAAACAAAGCAATTTCTTGCGCAGTAAATCCTTCGCGGTGCATGTACAATGGAAGTATGTTCATGAACGTTGCATTCACCAATTGTATGAAAAACTCCGAAACAATTACATTCTTTACAGGTAAGGCAATGTTTTTATAATCCTGAAATAAATTTAATACAAGCTTCATTTAGGATGATTTTTCTATATAATCAATAATCGGTTCTATTTCTCGCGGATCAAATGTTTTAAATTTGGTTTTATTTTTAAACCAAGTAATTTGTCGCTTGGCATAATTCCTGCTGTGTTGCTTGATCTTTTCAACTGCTTCACTCAATTTACATTTACCTTCCAAATAATCGAATAGTTCCTTGTATCCAACTGTTTTTAAAGCATTCAAGTCTTTATAAGCTGTTAATGCTTTCACTTCTTCTAACAAACCATTGGCCATCATTGCATCAACACGTTGGTTTATTCTGTCATACAACAATGGTCTTGGTATATCTGCAAATATTGAAATAGTATTGTATTTATTTTGTACAAGCTCTTTCTTTAAAAATTCAGAGTAGGGTATACCGGTATGTTGAAATATCTCTAATGCCCGTATCATGCGCTGCGGATTGTTGATGTCTACTTCCTGATAGTACTTTTCATCAATGCTTTTTAATTCATTTTGAAGCCAAGTCAATCCTTTTTCCTGATAACTTGCATTTAAATTTTCGCGAACCGATAATGGCACTTCCTCAAATTCATCCACCCCGTTTAATAGTGCATTAATGTATAGTCCGGATCCGCCAACCACAATTATTTTATTGTGACTTTGAAATAACTCTTCTATCAACAAATTGGCTTCCTTCGCAAAATGCCCGGCACCAAATAGTTCTCCCACATGTTTGTTATTAATAAAATAATGTTTAACGGCCATGAGTTCATCGTTGCTTGGTTTCGCTGTACCAATGCTCATTTCTTGATAAAATTGTCGCGAATCCGCCGAAATGATAACCGTGCCGTAATGTTTGGCCAGCGCAATCGCCAAAGCTGTTTTGCCAACTGCCGTGGCACCACCAATCACAATTAAATATTTGGCTTTATTTTGCACTCCGGCAAAGGTATGCACTCGTATTTAATGACCATAATTATTCAATACACTTTGTCAACAACTCTTTTTAAGAACTTTCTTTCGTGGGGAAGCCTTTTTTATTTTTAAGGATGCACAAACCTTTTCATACTTTGGTTTTTGGCTTGATTTTATTTGCTGCCCTTTTGGGCTTGAGCTTTATTTTTCCTAAAAACGGCATCGCGTTCAATAAACAACTTGCGTTAAAATTTCCAAGCACAAGCGAACTTTTTGAAACAAAAAACACCAAAAATATCAGCACGCTTTTAGAAACAATTGATGAACTTGATTCGCTGGATTCATTAGAATCAAAGGATCAAAATCATCCTACACAACAACAAAAAAGGGATTCAGTTTCTAAACTCATTACACACATTCAATACAAAAACAAAGCTGCACTCAATAATTTTTTTGAATCCTTGTACAATATTAAAAACTCAAGCCAATCGATTCGGGTGCTGCATTATGGCGATAGCCAAATAGAAGGTGATAGAATAACCGACTATCTGCGTTTAAAGTTTCAAGCCTTGTTTGGTGGCTCAGGTCCGGGACTTATTTCCTTAATGCCAATTTCTCCGAGTGTTACCAACAAAATTGTGAATGGGCCGGGTTGGGACCGCTATGGCGTGTTTACCATGAAAGATCCCCGTATTACACACAATAATTTTGGTGTGATGGCCGGCTTCACAAGGTTTATGGAACCCAAAAAAATTTATGATACCAGCGATTACATCGCCAGCAACTTAATGGTGTCAACTACAAAACTCGGTGGATCAAATGCCATGGGCTATAAAAAAGTGAAGTTATTTTATGGTGGTAGCAAAACAAAAACATGGACCGAATTTTATGATGGTCCTGCCTTGGTGGCGGCCGACAGTATTAGCGCCGGGGGATTAATGAACGTGATGGAATATCAGGTTGGACTAGGATCACTCTCACATACTTTTAAATTTTCAGGCAAAGATTCACCTAATTTTTACGCACTTTCACTTGAAAGCGATAAAGGTGTATACATTGATAATATTGCTTTAAGAGGCAGTAGCGGAACTTTCTTTCACCAAATTAATGCACAACAAATGAAAGATTTTTTTAATTACCTCAATGTAAAATTGATCATTTTACAATTTGGTGGTAATGTGTTGCCATCGGTAAAGGATGCCACTATGGCCGCCAATTATGGTAATTACATCAAAAATCAAATCACCATTGTAAAGAAATTAGCACCCAATGCCAGTATCTTATTTATTGGTCCTTCTGATATGTCTATCAAACAAGGAACTTCTTATGTAACCTATCCCTTTTTGGAAGAAATTCGCAATGCTATTAAAAAGGCAGTGCTTGACAGTGATTGCGCTTTTTTCGATATGTATGATTGCATGGGCGGCAAAAACAGTATGCCGGGTTGGGTCGATCAAAACTTAGCATCAACCGATTACATTCATTTTAGTCCCCAAGGTGCTCGAAAAATAGCCACTTTGTTATACACTGCCCTCATTAACGATTATAACGCTTACAAATCTTCAAAAAAATAATCTCTTGAAAATTCAAGTCAATTCATATTTAAAATTAATTCTTTGCCTTTGCTTAACACTTTTGGTTAAACCGGCTTTGATAGCACAGGATTTAAAAAATTACCCTTTTATTCAAACAGAACAAAATCGATTACACTATGCCAATGCCAATGCCAACTTCGAATTATTATGCCATAAACTGAATCAATTAAAAGAAAATAACATCCATCAAATCACAGTAGTTCACATCGGTGGTTCGCACGTGCAAGGCGGCACCTGGAGCAATACCTTTGAAACCGAATTGCAAAAGAATTTTAATACCAATGGTGGTGGTTATTTTGTTTTCCCATATCAAATTGCACATACAAACGGACAACCATACGCGCATTCTTTCTCAAAAGGCAAATGGAAAAAATGCTGGGCCATCGGAAAAGATATTTGTCCGAACCTAGGAATGAATTGCATGAGTGTTACCAACAACGATTCAATAGCAGCCTTCGGCGTATCGCTCACAAATAAATCGTATTGCAGCACCTTTAATCGTATTAAAGTATATCACAATTTTAATCCAAGCTTCTCTTTTGAATTAAGCAATAACAATATCAGAAGTGTCGACAGAATTGATGATGAAGCCAACGGTTATACACTTTTTAATTTTTCGAATGCCCTTGATTCAGTTTCTTTTAAAGTCACAAGAAAAGATACCCTCAATAAAAATTTTATGCTTTATGGATTCAGTATCGAAAATACTTTCGCCAATGGTTTTTATTTGGCCGGACTTGGCATGAATGGCGCATCAAGTGCTTCATTTTTGAAGTGTGGATTATTTGTGAAGCAACTGTCTACCTTACACCCCGATTTAGTAATTATCTCCTTGGGCGTGAACGATACACAATCAAAGTCATTTCAAAAAGACAATTACATCGACAATTATGACAGTTTAATTACCATGATTCGTTTGGCAAGTCCTAAAACCACAATCTTGCTCACCACCACCACCGATAATTTTGTAAAGCGTAAAACATCCAACAAACGCACCATAGCTGCAAAAGATGCCATGTATGATTTAATGAAAATGGACAATGTGATTGTTTGGGATTTATTCACCGTAATGGGTGGTTACAAGTCAATTGCCAAGTGGAACAAAGCAGGTCTAGCCACCAAAGACCGTGTGCACTTTACACCCAAGGGTTATGAAATAATTGGCAAACTCATGTTTGAGGCTTTTAATAACGCGTATATAAATTATAAAAACTAAAGCGTGTTCGATTTTGTTCAACAAATAATTGCTTATTCTCAGGACAAACCGCTTCTGTTTACACAATTGTTTTTTTGGGGATTTTTTCTGCTCTTACTCATTGGCTATTCAATTGTTTACAAGCGTAACAATTTAAAGGTCATTTATCTTTTACTTTTTAGTCTCTTTTTTTATTTTAAAACAAGTGGCGTTTTTATTCTATTATTACTTTTTACGATTTGCAGCGATTTTTTAATTGCCCGACAAATACACAATAGCAAAGGAATTGCCTCAAAAAAGTTCTTCTTAACATTAAGTGTTTTGATAAACCTCACATTATTATCATATTTTAAATATGCGTACTTTTTTGTGGATAGCTTTAACACCATCACCAACCACCATCTTCAATTTGTGAACCACTTCGCGTTGTTCTCAAACACTTTTTTTTCAAGTCACTTTTCTGTCGATAAGCTTTTACTGCCGGTAGGTGTTTCTTTTTTCACCTTCCAATCTTTATCATATACCATTGATATTTATCGGCAAAAAGTTAATCCGGTAAAGTCAATCACCGATTATGGTTTTTTTGTAAGTTTTTTTCCGCACTTGGTGGCAGGCCCAATTGTAAAGGCCCACGACTTTATCGATCAAATTTATCAACCTTATCGCTTAAGCAGGGTTGAATTTGGCATGGCTTTGTTTTGGATTCTAAACGGTTTTATCAAAAAAATTGTAGCCGATTATTTAGCAGTAAATTTCATCGATAGGGTTTTTGATAATCCAAATTATTATTCGGGCTTAGAAACCACATTTGGTATTTTTGCATACTCGCTGCAAATTTATATGGATTTTAGCGGCTACACCGATATGGCCATCGGATTGGCCTTAATACTAGGTTACAGATTAAAAACAAATTTTAATTCACCTTATAAAGCAACAAGTACAAGTGAATTTTGGAAACGTTGGCACATCTCTTTATCATCGTGGTTGCAAGAGTATCTGTACATTCCTTTAGGTGGAAATCGACAAGGCAGCATTGGCTCTTACATCGCCATCTTAATTTTGTGTGTATTTCTTGTATTACTGGCAGGTAAGCTTTGGTTACTTTATTTTTTATTGGCACTTGTCGCATTGTTAATTGGTTTAGCCCTGGTATTCAAAAAAATAAGAGCGGCCATTAATACAAATATCAATTTAATGGTCACCATGTTGTTAGGTGGATTATGGCACGGTAGCTCATGGCTCTTTATTATATGGGGCGGATTAAACGGTTTGGGTTTAATCATTCATAAATTATGGTTGAAAATTTCGCCTTTTAAAAACACCCAAAACCTTTTTATTAAAATGGTTTTGATGCTTATCACACTTACGTTTATCAGTTTTACCAGAATTTTTTTTAGAAGCGATTCAATGCAAATCGTATCAAATATTTTTGATCGTTTGTCGAATCATTTTGCCATGAATCTTTTCTTTAAAGTATTACAGTCTTATCCATATATCCTAAGTTTAATGGCCTTTGGTTATTTGATCCACTGGATTCCGGAAAAATATAAACTGAAGTATCGGAATTGGTTTGCGCATCAACCCTATTGGATGATTGGACTCATTGCCATTCTAGTCATCTTCACCATGTATCAATTAATGAGCGGTGAAATGCAGCCATTTATTTATTTCCAATTTTAGATTACTCTTCCTTCTTCTTGAAGAGTTCAGGAATACTTCCCAAACGGTCTAATACAATTTTAAACCAATCGAAATACAAGGAAATAATCAATGTAATACTCATGATCCAAATCACACAAATGTTGAAACCAAAAGTACCATAACGACGACCTAAAAATTGTTTGGTTGGTGCAAAAAACTGAGCCCTACCAAATTTTGAATCCTTCGGATCAAGATAAATTGGATCAGTTTGTTGGATAAAACGCCCGTCTTTTTCTAAACAACGTTCGCCGCTTATATCGTTGGCATTTTTCACCAATTGCGTCAAACTTTCATTGGTGTAATCATCTTCCATTTTCACCAAGCCATCATTACTCAGTTCCTCGATTAATTTCACCTTGGTGTCATCAATGCGCTTTCTTGCAGCGTTATCCTTGGCAATATAAAATGGCTTCAAAGTTTTAACCAAATATTCTTGAATACTTTTACCTACGGTTTCATTGTAATTGCTTACTGAAACATCATTTAAAACAGGACAAACTTTTTTGCTGTAATTGCCTTCTTTTTCAAGTTCGTAATGCAATAAATCAATATCATGCGAAATCTCAGACAGCTTTTTACCTGCAGAAACTTCGTTATTAATCTTACTGATTTTATTGGTGATTTTTTGAATCCAAAAATCTTTTTTGTAAGAAGCGATACTTGTTATCTTATCTTCCTTATAAAACATTTTCTCAAACTTGTTCTCTTTGTATTGATTCACCGCCAAGGCTTCAAAAGCCCAACGACTGGCCATCACCTCACCCGATAAAGGCACGCTTCCTTGCGAAGCTAAACTAGGATTAAGCTTGTCAAATTTTACAACCACACCGGCTAATAATAATTGAGGAATGATTAAGAAAGGAATTAAAATGTAAATCGTTACAGCACTGTTAAAGGCAGATGAAATATTTAATCCCAACATGTTAGCAAAACAAGATGCCGTAAACAATACCAACCAATAATCGGTATACATACCTTTGATGCCTAATATTGAATTACCAACCAAAACAAAGGTGAGCGTTTGTATTGCCGATAAAACAAACATGATCATAATCTTGCTCCACAAATAACTGCCTTTGCTTAAATTTAAAAACGATTCGCGTTTACGAATTTTTCGATCACGAATAATTTCTTCGGCACTTACTGTTAAACCAATAAACAAAGCAACAACCACCGACATAAACATATAAGCCGGAATATTTTCATTGTCTCTGAATATATAACCCTTAGAATTTTCATCATCTATGTTGAAGTATTTCACCAAATACGCCAATATAAAAGCGAGTAGGGGGGCTTCAATAAAATTAATCAACAAGTACTGTGTGTTGGTTAATTTACTCTTGATGTCGCGTGTAATAAATACAACAAACTGCTTAAAGATGTTTGGAATTTTAAAAATAGATTCCGGAATCTCCGTGTGCTTCTTTTCTGAATGTATACCTGTTTCAATTAATTCTTTATAGTGTTGGTTCCAAGTAATAGGACTCACCTTTCGATTGTAAGTTAAGTTACCGTATTCATCCAATACCTTGCTTTCAATGATGTTGAAAATTTGTTCAGGATTAACATTACCGCAATGGTGACATTCCGATTCATCCGCATTCACATGGTTCACCAAACGTTTAAAATAACTAACGGCATCAACCGGATTACCATAATAAATAGGATACCCGCCCACATCCAAAATCATCAATTTATCAAACATCTTGTAAATGTCTGACGACGGTTGATGGATCACCACAAAAATCAATTTCCCTTTTAATGCCAATTCCTTTAAAAGATCCATAATATTCTCAGAGTCACGCGACGATAAACCTGATGTAGGCTCATCAACAAACAATACACTTGGTTCGCGTATTAACTCCAATGAAATATTTAAGCGCTTTCTTTGTCCCCCTGAAATGGTTTTATCAAGCGGCGAGCCTACCTTTAAATGTCGGGTTTCACTTAAGCCTAAATCGGCTAAAAGTTCATTGCAATTCTTAGCAATTACATCATCACTTAAATTGCCGAAGCAAAGTTTTGCGTTGTAAAATAAATTCTCAAAAACAGTGAGCTCTTCAATCAATAAATCATCCTGACTCACATGCCCAATTACACCTTCAATTTGTGCCCTTTGGGTATGAATGTTTTTTCCGTTAATGCTTACCGAGCCTGCACTTGGCACTTCATTACCATTCAATACATTCAGTAATGTTGATTTACCGGCCCCTGATCCGCCCATAATACCAATCAACTTACCGCTGTCTTCATTTATATTGATGTCTCTTAAACCAATCTTACCGCCTCTAAATTTATATTCTAAATCTTTTACTTCGAAGGTGATTCGTGCTTTCGATTCATCGCTTAAAAAACGACTAATAATATCGCTGTAATAAATTGGCTTAATCTTGCTCGAACGAATGGATGAACCCGGTGTGAAAATGTGAATGCGCTCACGCGAAATGCCTTGACCGTTTAATTGCAATTCCATTTTACCATAAATACGTAAAATGTACATCGACACACTTTCAATTTGCAAAATGCGAACATCTACCGACATTGGTTCACAAAAAATATGTCGGGTGTTGTTTTGGTAACCGTACTCCAAATGGTTAATCACCAGAATGTCTGAATCATCAGGGATAACACTAACATCATCGGCAACAAATGATTTTACTTTTTGATATTCGTCATTCGGAATATTAAAGGTTTCTGCTACCGTGTTTACAAATTCAAATTCTTGATTGGTAATTTCTTCACTAGAGTAAATGTATTCTAACAAACGAATCAATACAATCACTTTTTGTGGTTGCTCTAACTCTTGATTAATCTGCGTGCAAATTTTTAACACCTTTACAGAGTTAACCGATGTTCTTTTCGCAACGCCTTCTTTTCTCTTGCTTGCATTTTGATGCGATTCCAAAAATTCATCAAACACCTTTAAATAAATGTCAACTTGTTCTAAATTGAGCTGCTGCTTTAAAAATGATTGTACAATTAATCGACCGGTGTTGTTTACGCCGTCAACTTTTGCAATAATTGCAAACATTTGCATCAGCGCTCTTAAAATCCTTTCACTCATTATTTTTTATTTTGAATTGAATTGTAAAAACAGGTACATATTTCTCTCACCAATTTCGCATCCGATTTAGTGAAATGTGTTTCAGCATGCGCAAAAACAAGGGCCGTTATGCCGTGGTCCTTTAATTGCGAAATGTAATTTTTGGGAATTTCTAAAATGAATAAACCACTTGTTTTATTTACTTTATACTGACGCATATCATTGGCATAATAACTCTTGTGCCCGGATACAATTTCCAATACGTCGGTTTTGTCAAAATAAAAATTCTCAGTCACCATGAACCTTAAGTAGTATTTGTCGTTGTTGGTTTTAAAAAAACGCACAACAGTTCCTTTTTTTAACGTTGTTTCAATATAGTTCCCTTCAATAACTGTATTCTTAATAAAAGTAGACATGGTGTCTGCCATAAATTTTGAATCACAATCAGTTTGACCAAACGTTTTTAATCCAATTAAAAAAATTAATAAGAAATAAAAAGTAGTTTTCATTCAACAGGAAACAATATTTTTAATTGCACAATGTACGAAAAAGCTTAAACTCAGGCTTTAAGCTTATAAAATTTTATTAAGATTGGGATTATTTTTGTTTAAAACCGATCAGGATAACAGCACAGCCGGAACCGGCATTTTTATTCGAATCCAAACGGGCCTCAATGGTGGTTTCTAAGGTAGATTTTACCTTAAAATCCCAATAAGGGGCATTTTTTTGATTTTTGTTCGAAAATAACACATGACGTTCTTGGTCATAAATGGTAAAAATCAAATTACCATCAGTCTTTCCGCTACAGGCAGCAATTCGGTAAGTGGTCTCCCCAAAAAAAGTGGTTTTAAATTCGGCATATTCTTCCGAATTAAGCAACAATGAACGGTATTGTTGACCATCTGATACAAATGATGAAATGATGTGCTTGGTGCAAATACTGGCAATGGTGTCGCACTGCGCAGCCAATTTGGCGTTAAATGAATTAAGAAATACTAAAAGGAGCGCAATAATTAACTTCTTCATGGATTCGTTTTTGTTGTATTCGCAAGTTTGTTTCTGATTTCTTCAATTTTATCGGTTATTTTAACCAATTGTTCTTCAGATAATGATATTTCAGTGGTGCTGTTAATGTATGTGATTTTCTTTAAACTGTCTGTCACCGGCTCTTCATAAGTGTATTTAAAAATTACACCTTCATAAATTTTGTGGAGCTCTCTTAAATGACTGCTCAATTCTTTGGCTTCGTATGAATTGTTTTGCGAAAGTACCTTCAAAATACTTGATAAAGCTTGCTTTTGCTCGGCAATGCGATATCGCAATTGTTGATTGCCGTTGCTTTTATTGGCAACCACCGAAAAGTGCATGCCTTCAATCCAACCACCGGCCAAAATTAAACTGCTGATGTCATTGCGTTGATTGTTTTTTAAATAGGTATCACTAGCTTGATAAGCCAAACTTACCAAAACCATCATGCTGTCGCGGTTGGTTAAATTGTTTTGTAAACGGCTCATTGTTACCCTGTCGAAGGCCGTTGATAAGCCTAACTTATCACTCAGTTGTTTTACTGCAGCCAAATAGGCAATGGCATCTTGGGTTTGATTGTACAAGGATACATATCCTAAATCGGCACCGTAAATCCCCAAATTGATGGCACGCATAAAGTCGGTGTTAAAGGTGTTCACTTTACCAGCAATACTCATCACCGATTTGTCGTACGTAATGCCGCTTTTTTGGACTAAAATGGCCGTTTGGGCAGGAGATGGTATACTAAAGAGCTCTCCGCCAACATTCAATACAGTGGTTTTAATGGTGTCTCTCTCATCCTGTAAATCATCCTGACTCTCGCTTTTACCGCCGCAAGAGAGGAAAATAAAAAGAAAAGATAAAATGGGAAGCGTTATAATAAAATTTCTATAATGAACTCTCATCGAATTTTTAGATATACTTTTAGACTAATTAATTGCAAAGAAACAAAAATTTATGATATACCGAAAATATTTTGATGGCACTTACACACGCTAGATAACTCATAAACAGCTAAACTGAATGCATTCCCCAAATCCTAGTTTTGATTCTGTACATCGGCTTTTAAAACCATTATAACCTGTAAAATATAAAATTAATTACCCATTTTTGTACCGGCTACGATTCGCTCAAGTCAAAGCATGAAAAGCAAACACAATGAATTATAATTTTAAAGATACCATCATTGCTTTGTCTACAGCAAAAGGCGCAGGCGCTATAGCCCTTATGCGACTGAGCGGTAACAAGGCTTTTCAAATTGTTTCACCGTTTATTTTCAGTAAAAAATTAAAACCCATCCAACTCAGTGCAAGCCATGCAGGCAAACATGTGTTTGCCTTAATTTGCGAACACAACACGGTAATCGATGAGGTTCTAATCAATGTTTTTGTGGCGCCTAAATCATACACAGGCGAAGATTGCATCGAAATTTCCTGCCATGGCTCAATGTACATTCAGCAAAAGTTACTGCAAATTTTTCTTGGCGCCGGGGCCCGAATGGCACAAGCCGGTGAATTTACATTGCGTGCTTTTTTAAACCAAAAATTCGATTTAAGCCAAGCAGAAGCCGTTTCAGATTTAATTGCCAGCGACTCAGAAGCCTCACACCGCATGGCCATGCAACAAATGCGCGGTGGTTACGGCCTAAAAATTAAATTGCTTCGCGACGAACTTATCAATTTTGCTTCCCTCATTGAACTTGAACTCGACTTTGCCGAAGAAGATGTTGAATTTGCCAACCGCAGCCAATTAATTGAATTACTCGATAAACTGATATTGCTTATTCAAAAGCTGCTCAAAAGTTTTGATGTTGGAAACGTGATTAAAAATGGCGTGCCTGTTGTCATTATTGGTAAACCCAATTCAGGGAAATCAACTTTGCTAAATGCACTTTTGGAAGAGGAGAGGGCCATCGTTAGCGAAATTCCGGGTACTACCCGCGATACCATCGAAGATGAGTTAAATATTAATGGGCTTTTATTTCGATTTATTGATACTGCCGGTTTAAGAAACACAAACGATCAAATCGAACAAATTGGTATCAACCGCTCCTTCGAATCGATAAAAAAAGCGGCCGCTGTAATTTATTTATACGATGTAAACCAGCTCAGCATCGATGAATTGTCAAACGAATTAAATCAGTTGCATGAACATACCCAACATGCCAAATTAATTGTAGTTGCGAATAAAATCGACCGCTTAAATTCCGAAAAAATCGCGTATCAAAAAGTGGCCGAAAACGACATTGTTTTTATTTCGGCCAAAAACCAATTACACATCGAAAACCTGAAAGATAAATTGTTTCAACTTTTTGAATTTAATCAATTGGAAATGGCCGATACTGTTGTAACAAACGCTCGGCACGCCCACGCCCTCAAATTGGCCTTCGAAAATTTAAACCAAGTGCGAAATGGTATCGACTTGAATTTAAGTGGCGAATTATTGGCCCAGTCTATTCGCGAAGCCATTCAAGAATTAGGGCAAATTACCGGTGAAGTAAGTAGCAACGATTTGCTGGCAAATATTTTCAGTAAATTTTGTATCGGGAAATAGACCTTACCCATCTGAAAACATACCAAGACTTGATTAACTTCCGTTTTTCCAATAAATCAATCTGTAATTTTTTGCTTTTTTTTTTGTAACACTTACTATTTTATTAATGTATACATTGCGTTCGTTTAGCTGATCTTGCATAAACATTCTTGCTTAAACGCGTCTTAGCAAAAACAACACAAAATATGCAAGTATGACCAAAACACAAACAGCCAAATCAACCAAGCAAAAAATAATTATTGCTATTGGGGCTTCAGCAGGTGGATTAGATCCGATTAAGGATTTTTTGATCAATTTGCCCAAACAATTATCGCAGGCAAGCATCATTTTGGCGCAACATTCCGGTAACGCTTCTACAGTAATGTTGAAGCAAATTTTGAGCAAAGAAACAGGAATGATGATTGCAGAAGCAAAAAATAGAGAAGCGATAAAACCGGGTATTGTTTATTTATGTCCACCAAAAAAAGATGTGTTCATTCAAAAAGGTCTTTTTTTAATGCAAGCCCCGGCCGAACCTAAAGCTTCCAAGCCGAACATTGATTCATTATTCGAATCAGTGGCTAAAATAAAAAACAGCCATCGAATTGGCATTATTTTATCGGGAAATGGAAACGATGGTGCACAAGGCTGTATGGCGATCAAGAAAGCCGGAGGTGCTGTATTGGTGCAAGAACCCACAAATGCTAAATACAAAAGCATGCCAATGGCAACCATCGAAAAAAAATGCGTCGATGCTGTTTTGCTTCCCAAAATGATGGGAAATAAAATCCTCCAAATCATGCGCCAAGTCTCCAAAAAGCCGTCATTAAGTAAGCCCATTAAAACAATTGACAACAACGACGTTTATGCTCAATTGTTTCAAAAGCTTTTAAAAAATTATGGCACTGATTTTTCTCAATATAAATCCAGTACTATCTTTAGAAGAATCGACAAACGCATGTCGGAATTGCAAGTACAAAGCTTAGGTGATTATTTACAACTTATTCAAAAGGATAAAAATGAACTTAAAAATTTATACAAATCTTTTTTAATAGCTGTCACAGCCTTTAACAGAGATCCTGAAGCTTTTGTTGCATTGCATAAGCAAGTACGCAATGTCTGCGAAAAGAAAAAAGGGAAAGATGAATTTAGGGTTTGGATTATTGGTTGCTCCACAGGAGAAGAAGCCTATAGCATCGCCATCAATATTTACGAAGTATTTAAACAAATAAAAACAAAACGAAGCATTCGTGTTTTTGCCACCGATATCGATGAGGATTCTTTAAAATTGGCACGAAAGGGCTCTTACAAAGCCGCTGCCCTAGAGCCTTTTTCGAAAACCCAAATCCAAAAATATTTTTCGCGTAACAACCAGGGTGAATTCACAATCCATAAAAACATTCGTGCGCTAATCAGTTTTTCAAAACACGACATCACCACCAATCCGCCTTTTTCAAACATCGATTTAATCAGTTGCAGAAATTTGCTCATCTATTTTCAAATTCCATTACAAAAACAAGTTTTATCAGTTTTGCATTATTCAATGAATGAACATGCACGTTTGTTTTTAGGAAAATCAGAAAGCATCGGAAAACTCACTGATTATTTTATTGTTGCAGATTTTAAAAACAAATTTTTTTCTAAAAAACTCAATAGCAAACCGTTGTTCATGCGCTCCTCGGCAATCACCAACACCTTCAGCGCAAAAAAAACACTGAGTGATGAAATTCAACACAAAGCAAACGTGAACGATTTGGTGCGTGAAACCCTTATCAATACCCTTGATTCGGCTTATGTGATTGTGAACGAAGACGCCGATATTCAAGAAGTAAAAGGCAATGTAAGGCCATATCTTTCGCTTTCAGAAGGCACCATGAATAACAATTTATTCAAATTACTGAACCTCGAATTGCAAGCAAGCACGCGGGAGGCCTTTAAAGAAGTTTTGCAATCGGGCAAGCCTTTTAAAACCAAATTAAAACGTTTTAGTTTATTAAACCTCGATTATTTTGTGGTGATCAATGTTAAACCGCTTGTATGGAAAGGTTTGAAAGAAAATTATTTTCTGATTCTGTTTGAGCAGCTAGAACTCCCTGAAATTGACGTTTTATCCTACAAAGACCAAGTTATTTCGAAGGAAGCTAAGTATAAAAAAATTGAATTGGAGTTGGCTTCAACAAAAAAAGAATTACAAAACTACATTGAAGAGTTAGAATCAAATTATGAAGAACTTCAAGTAACGAACGAAGAATTGCAAAGCACCAACGAAGAATTACAAATTACCAACGAAGAGCTGCAAAGCACCAATGAAGAACTCGAAAGCACCAACGAAGAATTAAATGTAGTCAACAAACAAAAAAGTTTAATTGCCGATAATATTTCATTGAAGGAAAAAGAGTTGCAACATTTTTCATATATGGTATCTCATAATTTAAGAAGTCCTATCGCAACAATAATGGGCGTTTGCAACATCATGCTCGAAAAACCTTTGGATGAAAAGCAAACGAAATTTTTTGTAGAAGCCATTCAAAAATCAGCCAAAAATTTGGATGGCGTTATCAAGGATTTAAATCAAATTCTCTCCATTAAAAATGTTGAAATGGCACGCGAGCCGGTGCATTTTTCGGAGGTTTTAGAAGATGTTAAAAAAAGTCTGATGTTTAAAATCGACTCCCAAAAGGTCACCATCAAAGCCGATTTTT
Source organism: Sphingobacteriaceae bacterium (assembly GCA_947453445.1). Taxonomy (GTDB): domain Bacteria; phylum Bacteroidota; class Bacteroidia; order B-17B0; family Aurantibacillaceae; genus Aurantibacillus. The sequence continues at coordinate 43,960 of CANGGP010000008.1, read as the reverse complement.
CGGAAGTAGATGAAATATTTTCAGTGAGTAATTACTTGAACAGCATTTTCATGAACCTGATTTCAAACAGTATTAAATATGCGAAGCGAGATCTGGCACCGGTCATCTCCATTGTTTCGAAAAGAAAGAAGGATGCGATAGAGTTAATTTTTAAGGACAATGGCATTGGCATCAATTTGCGATTGTATAAAGATAAAATTTTCGGTTTATACAATCGTTTTCATGGCGAATTTGCCGAAGGAACAGGGGTGGGTTTGTATTTGGTAAAACTCGAAACGCAAACACTCAACGGCAGCATTGAAGTTGAAAGTGAAATCAATGTTGGCACCGTTTTTACCATTCATTTTAATTTAAAAAATAATGAACGTTAACAACATTATTTTGATTGATGATGATTCAATCAGTAATTTAATTAATCAATACATCATCAATGCTTGTGTACCAAATCATCAATTACTTATTTGTAACAGTCCTCTAAAAGGTTTGGAATGTGTGATGCGTTTATTAAATGATAACAACAGCAAAAGTATTGTGTTATTAGATATTCGTATGCCCGAGTTAAGCGGTTGGGAATTATTAGACCAATTAAAGCCATTTGCGAATGCATTGTCGCAAAATTTTAGAATTTACATGTTATCTTCTTCAATTGATCCCAAAGATTTACGGCGTGCCAATAAACATGAATTGGTGACCGGTTTTTTTGAGAAGCCACTCACTGCCGAAAATATGATGGCCCTTTCAAAAATTGACTTTTAGGCATTGCATGGTAGGTTTTGCCCATGTATGTGATTTGCGTGTTGATTGCTAAAAACATTTTGAACACGCACGTAATAAGCGCAAAAATTAACACCCTGATAACAGCCATTCGGGCAAAAAAAAACCCGATTAAATGATTAATCGGGTTCTTAAAATTTAAATCATAAATTTTATTTCTTTTTAGCGTATCTGGTGCGGAATTTATCAACGCGACCTGCTGTATCAACCAATACTTGTTTACCGGTATAAAAAGGGTGAGAAGTCATCGAAATATCCAATTTTACCAAAGGATATTCTTCACCATCTTCCCATTTAGCTGTTTCTTTTGTCTCAGCACATGAACGGGTTAAGAAAGAATAACCGTTACTCATATCTTTGAAAACACAAAGTCTGTAATTTTCTGGGTGTGTTCCTGTTTTCATATTAATTTTATTAGGGCTGCAAATATACATAATTTTTCGTTCTGCAAATAGAATATTATTAAACAGCCCAAATTTTATTATTTTTTCATGGAAAAGAGATCCTAAACCCAAATTGCGGATTTGTACAAATGTTAATTTGGTTTGTTCCGAAAAAACTATTGCTCTTGTTAACAGCCATTGTTTTAATAATTGATTTATTTTTTTGCAGCGAAATTTGTTTTTTAATTTTCTTTAACTAATTTAGCAGCCTAAGTTCAACTCAAAGGTTGGCTTGTTTTATTCTTAATAATAAAGTATGAAAAAACTTTTTGCTCAAATTGCTCTAACAGTGGCAGGCTTCTCAGGTGTGTTGTTCGCTCAACAAGACCCGCAGTTCACTCAGTTCATGTTCAACAAACTAATCTATAATCCGGGCTACGCAGGTACCTCAGGTGGTGTGTGCGGTGTTGCTCAGTTTCGTCAACAATGGGTTAATTTTAATGGTGCACCTACTACCATGGCTTTTTCAGGCGATATGAAGCTCACAAACTTACCGTTAGGTGTAGGCGTTAATATTATCAATGATAAAATCGGCGCGATGAATACTTTTTTCTTGCGTTTTGCCGGTTCATACAATATAAAAATAGGTGATGGTAACTTAGGTCTAGGCTTGGATTTGGGTATCCAACAAAAACAAATCAATAACAATTGGATTGCCCCTGAACCATTGAAATATGATCCAACCATCCCTGGTTCAACACCAAGTTTCACAAATCCAAATTTTGGTAAAGTATCATACGATATGGGTGCCGGTGCATTTTACCAAATCCCTAAAAAATTCTATGTAGGCTTATCTTCAACCCACTTGCCTTCACAAACCATTAAAGAAAAAAGTGTTGGTAAAGAGGAATTAAACTTCAAAGTAATGCGTCATTATTACTTTATGACTGGTGCCAATTTGGTTGCCACCCCATGGTTAAGTGTTTGTCCGAATATTTTATTCAAATCCGACGGCAGGTCATCTTCTTTAGATGCAAATTTAAACTTGATGTGGTTCGACATGGCTTGGGTTGGTGCAACTTACCGTGTAAATGATGCGGCATCCTTATTATTGGGTTACCAAGGTAAAGCCATGGCATCTAGTGCTTTGGTTTACAAAATCGGTTATTCTTATGACTTCCCAACTTCAACCATTAAAAAGTACACAAGTGGCACACATGAAATCATTTTAGGCGTATGTTACACACCTAAAGTGAAGAAAATCACCACTTATGCCAATGACCGTTTCCTAGATTAATTAAATTTGAAACCTTTTATTGAAAATTTCGTTTAAACCATCTACAACTAACAAGCAATGTTAATAACTTCTATCAAAAAACAAAACGTAACTTTGACAGCTGTTTGTGGTTATAAACTAAAACAAAGAATATGAAAAAACTACTGGTATTAGCATCATTCGTTGCTATTGTTGCAGGTTGCAACAAGCGTTCTGGCGAATTGATTGGTGTTGTTGGCCGTGAAAAATGGTATCAACCGGATCCGTTTGGTACACTTTTTATACCAATGGGTAGCTACCACATGGGCCCCGATGATGAAGAGGCTCCAATGGCGCATACTACAAAATCTAAAATGGTTTCTGTTCAAGCATTCTATATTGATGACTCTGAAATCTCTAACAATGAATATCGTCAATTCGTAAATTGGGTGCGTGATTCAATTGCTCGTCGCTTATTAATTGCCGGTGGTCAAGAGGATTTTGGTTTATCACAAGAAGATTTCCTTAATTTATGGCCGGTTTACACAACCGATCAAAATTTGCAAGATCCTTATGTAAATTGGGAAACCCGTATTGATTGGGATACCCAAGAAGAAGATGTAAGAACCATTTTACAACCAATGTATCTTCCTGAAGGTGAGCGTTTTTATAACAGAAAAGAAATCGATACGCGTAAGTTAAATTACGAATACTATCGCATCGACATTCGTTTAGCTGCTTCTAAGTCAAATCGTTTCATCCCTAATAAATCAACCGATTTACAAGATGCTGCCCATGATTACAAGAAATCAGATTATATTAATGGTGTAACTCTTAACGACGGGGCCGCTGGTGCTTCAGGTACTGCCGCAACACCTGTTAACGATCCTTCTAAAGATTCAAAAACCATTGGTACTTATAATGTAAAAGATCAAGTTTCTGTTGGTCAAGGTAATTATATGCCTCGCGAAAGAAAAGGCGTTGACCGTTCTGCCTTTATCATCAAAGACGTAATCAATGTTTATCCTGATACTTTGGCTTGGGTGCATGATTTTACCTATTCATTTAATGAGCCATTAACAAATATGTACTTCTGGCATCCATCTTATGATGATTACCCGGTTGTAGGTATCTCTTGGAAACAAGCACGTGCTTTCAGCATCTGGAGATCATTGCTTTTAAATAACTATTTAATCGGTACAGGTCAATCAATTGTGAATGATTTCCGTTTACCAACCGAAAGCGAATGGGAATATGCTTCACGTGGCGGATTAGATAAGTCACCATACCCTTGGGGTGGTCCTTACATCCGCAATTCAAAAGGCTGTTTCTTGGGTAACTTTAAACCAATGAGAGGTTCTTATGTTGATGATGGTGGATTCCATTCATTGTATATTTATTCTTACAATCCAAATGATTATGGTTTGTATTGCATGTCGGGTAACGTATCTGAGTGGACCAGCAACGCATTCGATGAGTCGGCTTACGACTTCCAACACGATTTAAATGCTGATTATGTTTATGAAGCGCAAGATAAAGACGCTAATGTATTAAAACGTAAGGTTATTCGCGGCGGAAGCTGGAAAGACATTGGATATTATTTGCAAACAAGTGCAAGAACTTATGAATACCAAGATACTTCAAAGTGTTTTATTGGATTCAGAAATGTGATGACTTATTTAGGTCGTTCAAAATTTGATAGCTTCTAATTAATAATTAATCAAATACAAATAAAATCAAGTTCAACTAAACTAACAAAACACAGTTATGAGTAAATTACCAAAGGTTAAAGGTTTTAAAAGATATCTGCATTTAGCTTCATGTTTCGGTGCGTCTATTGTAATCGTTGGAGCCTTATTTAAAATTATGCACTGGCCGGGAGCTTCTGCTGCGTTAATCGCAGGTTTAGGTACTGAAGCCTTGTTATTTATTTTATTTGGTTTAGATATTCCACATGAGGAAGTTGATTGGACTTTGGCATATCCTGAATTAGCAGGTATGGGTCATACCGAAAATCAACACGAAGATGAAGAAAACGAAACTCTACCGGTAACAGCACAATTAGATAATTTATTGGCCGATGCTAAAATTGGTCCTGAATTAATCGAAAGTTTAGGTTCTGGTATGCGTAATTTAACTGATACCGCTTCAAAAATCGGTGAAATTAGCAATGCAACTTTGGCAACCAACGAATACGTTGACAATGTTAAAGCTGCTTCTAAAAATGTTTCACAATTATCAGATACATATAGCAGAGCCGCTTCTTCAATGGCTAATCTTGCCGAGTCGAATGATACCGGTGCATCTATTGGTGAATCTTTGGTAAAAGTATCTAAGAATTTATCAGCTTTAAACGCTACATACGAATTACAATTACAAGGAAGTCAAGCCCATTTAGAGTCTACCTCTAAGTTCTACGAAGGCTTATCTGACTTAATGAAAAATTTACACGATTCTGTTGATGATACCAAGAAATATCGTCAAGAAATGGCTACATTATCTAGCAATTTAACCGCCTTAAATACCATTTATGGTAATATGTTAAGTGCAATGAATGTAAAAGCATAAGTAATCAAACGATCTATTCAATTTAACTAAATCTAGACAACTAAAATGGCAGGCGGAAAAGAGACCCCAAGGCAGAAGATGATAGGTATGATGTACCTGGTTCTAACAGCTTTACTAGCAATGAATGTTTCTAAGACTGTATTGATGGGGTACATTCGGGTGAACGAGGGTATGGAGAGGTCGCGAGACAACTTAACAGAAAACAATAAGCGTTTAGCTGAAGCCTTCGAAAAATCTTTAGATGGTAATCCGGGTGCTAAACCATACTATACGCGTTCTCAGGATGCCGCTAAAATGTTTGATGAAGTGATCTCTTATATTGAGAAAATTAAATCAAATGTTTATGTGCACACTGAAAAATACCCTGATCCAAAAATGGGTGATACTGTTCAGTTGCAACATTTGGTGAATGGTAGTTATGATAACTATGATGAACCAACGCATGTGTTATTGGGAAGTGATGAAAAAAACCCGATTACCGGTCCACTTACAGCATCTGAATTAAAAGGTAACTTGGAAGGCTTGAAGGACAAGTTAATCGCGATGATTGAAAAAATGCAAAAAACCGATGGTGAGCATTTATTCCCTGAAGATTACAAAAACTTAATTAAAAAATTGGAAGGTTTGAAACCACACGCTAGTGGTGCGATAGAAGATGGAATGGCCATGTCGTGGGAGATGGAAAATTTTTACCATTTACCTGAAGCTGCTGTTATCGCTAACTTAACCAAGATTCAAGTGGATGTTAAAAATGCCCAGTCTGAAGTGTTACAAGTATTTTCTTCAGCAAGTGGTAAATTATCAATTAAGCCCGATCGTTTGGTGGCTGGTGTAATTGCACCTTCTTCATACATTCAAGCCGGTCAGCAATACGAAGCCGACATCTTCTTATCTGCCTCTTTCTCAAAATTAGGGCAAGGTGATATGGAAGTAATGTTAGGCGTTGACTCAGCTTCAGCGGCTAAGGGTTCGAAAGGTAATTCAATTCCTATTGTTGATGGTGTTGGTAAATACAAAGTAGGCGCCGGTTCAGTTGGTGATCAAACCTACAAAGGGGTTATTAAATTTAAAAAACCGGACGGTACTTATATGTATTATCCATTTGAAAAAACTTATAAAGTTGCTCCTCCTAGTGTGGCGGTTACCGCCGAACAAATGAATGTATTTTATGCAGGTGTTGAAAATCCGGTGTCAGTTGCAGCAGCAGGTGTTGCCCCTGCAGATATTGTAATCAGCGCTAACGGTGCCGGTGTTACATACGCCACAACTGGTCCTGCTAAATATATGTTTAAATTTACCGGAACAGGTGAATGTATTATCAATGTTTCAGCCAAAACCAAAGATGGTGTTAAGCCACAAGGTTTACCAAATAAATTTAGGGTTAAACCTTTACCAAAACCAGATTTAAAAATTGGCGGTAAGTTTGGTGTGAATGAAATGAAAAAGGGTGATATCGGCGTTGTTTCTGCCTTAGGTGCAGGTGCACAAGGTTTCGATTTCCAAGCAAATTATATTGTTATGGAGTGGGAGATCAGTGGTTTGAACAGCAAGGATAAATATATCAGTGTTAAGGGCCCTGGTTCTGGATTAAATGCAGAAGCGAAGGCCTTGTTATCTAATCCAAAAGTAAACTCAAAAATATACTTCGAGGCTAAAATCAAAGGCCCGGATGGCAAAGTGAATAACGTTGCTTTACCTGTTAAAGTAATTAAATAAAAAATAATATGCTAAAAAGATCATTCATATTTTCAATACTTGTTCTCATTGCGGGAATAGGCCTTGCACAACAAGGTGTATTTCAACCGGGTGATTACAAGGATGGTGTTTATGACAAGGAAAACGCGGTGAACCGTCGTTATATTCCTTATACACACCTTAGAGAGGCAGATGTTACATGGGAGAAAAGGGTATGGAGAGAATTGGACATGCGCGAAAAACAAAACCAACCTTTGTTTTACCCTAAAACTGACTTACCGGGCAGACTATCATTTATCCAGTTAATGGTTAGAAATGTAATGAGCGGAAGAATTATTGCTTTTGATGATGAGGAATTTTTAGTAACCAAAGATCCAGCTGATTTAAAATCTAAATTGTATTCTGCAGCTGATACGGTTGAAACAGCAAATTACGATTCTTTAGGTAATGAGGTGATGGTTAAAACGGTAAAAAAGGCCGATTCAACACTTTATTATGAGAACTTCTGTACGCTTCAATTGAAAGAGGATTGGTTTTTTGATAAAGAAAAATCTTCATTAGAAGTTAGAATTGTTGGTTTAGGATTAAACTTTGTACCAATTGGTAAAGAAGATATCGGTTGTACAAATTTATTCTGGGTTTATTACCCTGCTTGTCGTCCTTTGTTCGCTAAATACGAAGTCTTTAATACAAAAAACGACAGTGAAAGAAGAACCTTTGAAGATATTTTTTGGAAAAGACAATTCGCCAGTAGAATCACTAAAGAATCAAACGTGTATGACCGCAAAATTTCTGAATACGCTAAAGGTATCGAAGCCTTGTTAGAATCAGATAAAATTAAGGGCGATATATTCAGGTTAGAACATGATTTGTGGCAGTTTTAAAATTTTAAAAAAGAACCTTCGAAAGAAGGTTTTTTTTTGCGCTTTATTTTCTCGAGTCCCTTGTTAAATTTTCTAAATTTACTGCACTCCGCTTTAAACTTGGTATATTTGTTGGTTCCCATACATTCTATGAAAAAAATAATTGTTTTACTAAGTTTAATTTCTTCGTGTGTTTTTGCCCAAAAAACTGCTAAACCAAAATCATTTGGTTTTAAAATTGAAGGAACAGTTCGAAATTTTGAAGCTCCATTCATTTACCTCCATCACAAATGGGATGATCAAAATTTTACGGATTCAGCCAAAGTTGTAAAAGGGAAATTTTCTTTTAATTTAAAAAGTCAAGAACCAAACATGTATTGGTTTACAACCAATAGTGATCTCAATAATCCTGTGAATTGTATTTTTTTCGTTGATGAAGGTACCTTAAAAGCGCAAGTTATTGGTGATTCCATCGCATACTCAACAGTTGAAGGCGGGAAAAGTCAAGTTGATTACATCGCCTACAGAGCGGTGTTGAATAACATTGTGCTATTGCAACAAAAGATGCAAAACGATTTTAATGTGGCCGTTCAAAACAACGACATTAATACACAAAATGCCATTCGCACCGAATATCAAAATTTAAATAACACTTATTTAAACAGCTTGAAAGATTACATTAAAGCGCATCCTAAATCACCTGTTAGCGGTTTTATTATTTACAATGATTTTAATAATCCAAATATTCCTTTAAGCGTTGTTGAAGAATGCTTGTCGTACATTGATGCCGGCGTTAAAGAAAGCAAATTCATTAAACTGGCAAACAAACGTTTGGATTCGATGAGAGGCACCACGGTAGGTTACAAAGCCAATGAATTTTCGCAAACAAACACTGCCGGTAAAGTAGTTAATCTTTCTGATTTTAGAGGTAAATACGTATTGATCGATTTTTGGGCCAGTTGGTGCCGTCCGTGCCGCATGGAAAACCCAAATGTTGTAACGGCTTACAATCGTTTTAAAGACAAAGGTTTTACTGTTTTAGGTATCTCAATGGATTCTAACAAAGAAGCTTGGCTCAATGCGATTCAGCAAGATAACCTAACCTGGACCCATTTAAGTGATTTAAAAGGTTGGGGTAATGAAGTTGGTAAATTATATGGCGTGAGTGGCATCCCTCAAAATTATTTAATCGACAAGGATGGTAAAATTGTTGCGAAAGATTTACGCGGACCAGCCTTGGAAGAAAAATTAGCTGAGATATTAAAATAGTATTCAAAAAATAATTGAACTAAAATATGAAGAAAAAGAACACAATTGTTGCATTGGCCCTAGCAACAGTATTTAGCGGCTTACAAGCACAAGATCCGGTGATTATGACCATCAATAACAAACCGGTTAAAAAATCAGAATTTGAAGCAGTATACAAGAAAAACAATGGCAAGGAAGTAAACAATACCTCTAAATCTGTAAAAGAATATGTTGATTTATTTTCATTGTTTAAGAGCAAAGTTTTTGAAGCCGAGAGTTTAGGATTAGATACTTTGAGTTCTTTTAAATCAGAATTATCAGGTTACAGAAGACAATTGGCAGCTCCATACCTCACAGATAAAAATACAAATGAAAACTTATTGACTGAAGCTTATGAGCGATCAAAGATGGAGGTGAGAGCCAGTCATATTTTAGTGCGATTGGACGAAACTGCTTTACCGAAAGACACATTGGAAGCTTTTACCAGAATAACAATGATCAGAAATGCGGTACAAGGTAAATTTCCGAGCGCAGTTGAAATTAGCAATTATGAAAAACTGCTGAAGAACACCACAGAAATTTCGAAGTTACTGGCAGGAAAGGATAGCAACATCTATAAAATAAAGATGAATTCTATTCGCAATTTGGAAGCCAACTACAAAGCTGCCAACGAAAAATTTCAAGACTTAGCGCCAAAAACAAGTGATGATCCATCGGTACTTGATAACAAAGGTGACTTAAATTATTTTACAGTACTCGAAATGGTATATCCATTCGAAAGCGCGGCTTACAATACCCCAGTAGGGCAAATCAGCAATATTGTTAGAACCCGTTTCGGTTACCATATTTTAAAAGTTTATGATAAACGCAAGAGCAGAGGCGAAATAATTGTTTCACACATCATGGTTAAATTTCCTAAAAACCCAAGTGATCAAGACAAAGCCAATGCAAAAACAAAAGTGGATGAAATATATGCGAAGGTGAAATCAGGCGCTGATTTTAAAGAATTGGCCATTCAATTTAGCGACGATAAACAGTCGTCGGATAGAGGTGGAGTATTACCTGCTTTTAAAGGTGGTAAATGGCCAAAAGAATTTGAAGAAGCCGCATTTGGTTTAAATAATAATGGTGATTATAGCGCACCGGTATTAACCAATTACGGTTGGCATATCATTAAACGCATTGATCTAAAATCAGTTCCTGAATTTAATGATGTGAAAAACGATTTAAAGAACAGAGTGAATCGCGACAGTCGTTCGCAAATGGGTCGTGTAGCTTTGATTGAAAAAGTTAAGAAAGACAATGGTTTTAAAGAAAATTTAAAGAACAGAGATGAATTTGCCAAAGTATTAGACACAACTTATTTAAAGGCAACATGGAAAGCAGACCGCGCATCAAAATTAGGCAATAAGGAAATTTTTAATTTAGGCGGAAAATCATACACACAAAATGATTTCGCTAAATTTTTAGAAACCCAAATGACTTTCCGCTCAAGTACGGATGTTTTTGAGTTAATGAAAGTAATTTACAAAACTTGGATTGATGAGAAGGTCATTGAATTTGAAGATTCGCAATTGGATAAAAAATATGTTGATTTTGCTAATTTATACCGTGAATACAGAGACGGCATCTTGTTGTTTGACTTAACCGATCAAAAAGTATGGAGCAAAGCCGTTAAAGATACCAGCGGCTTAAGAACATTCTACGAAAAGAATAAAAACAATTATTTGTGGAACGAAAGGGCAGATGTGACCATATACAAATGCTTGAATGAAAAAATCTCAAAAGAAGTAAGAAAAATGTTGGCTGAGAAAAAGGATGACAAACAAATTCTTGAAGCCATCAATAAATCTTCGCAACTTAATTTAAGTATAGAATCAATTCAGTATTTAAAAGGTGAAAATAAATTTGTAGATGAAAATTGGAATACCGGCATCGCGGCAAAGGATTTCAAAGATGAAAAAGAAAATAAATTCCAAGTGGTGGTGGTGAACAAAATAATTCCAAAAGCACCTAAAACATTGGGTGAATGCAGAGGTAATTTAACTGCCGATTACCAAACCTACTTAGACAGTGAGTGGTTGACATATCTCAAAAGCAAGTACACCGTAAAAGTTTTTGATGATGTTTTAAGCACCGTTAAATAATTTAAGAAACCGACTTAACAGTCGGTTTTTTTTTGATTTCAAACATCGTGCTTTGGAAAAAAAGCATTAGTTTTAAAAACAATGAGAATGGGTAGACTATATTTTTTGATGCTATTGTTATTTTCCTTTGCTTCTTGTAAGAATAAAAAAGGGAATGAACTGGATGATAGTCAAAATGCCATTGCCAAGGCAGGCGAGGAGTCGCTCCACAGAGATGAGCTATACAACGCTACATCGCTTGGTTTGGAAGATAAAGACAGTTTGAGTTTAAAACAGAAATTAATTGAACACTGGGCCAAAGAGGCTTTGTTTTATCAAGAAGCCAAAACTAAGTTGTATGAAAGTGAATTGTCGATTGAAAAACAAGTGGAGGCTTACCGCAAGGAATTGATCAATTTTATCTATCAAAGCAAAATTATTGAGGCCAATTTAGACACGACAATCGACATTGCCGAAATCAGCGATTATTATAATCAACACCGTGATAATTTTATTCTGAAAGAAAACATTGTAAAAGTAAATTACATTAAGGTTCCTTTAAAAGCACCACCCATTGAGAAAATAAAGCGACTTGTGGTTTCGGTAAATCCGGCGGATGTAAATCAATTAAAAGCGATGTGCGCACAGCATGCCGAAAATTACTTTTTGAACGACAGTACATGGTTGTTCATGGATGAGATTAGAAGGGAAATTCCTGCCTTAAAAGACCAACCCGATGTGAGCATGTATGTTGGCAGGGTCGTGCAGTATTCTGACGACAGTTACTTTTATTTTTTGAAAATAAAAGATGTGAAGGTGAAAAATGCCTTGTCGCCATTAAACTTTGAAAAGCAAAACATCAAAAAATTTATAGTCAACGGGCGCAAAACCGCATTAATCAATCAATATAAACAAATACTGCTTGAAAAGGCCAAGGCCAATAAAAGCTTTGTGGTTTATTAAGGTTTAAACTTAAAACGCTAACATCGACTGAATTGCCACTTCAACTTTTTCGGCATTGGGCAGCATCGTTTTTTCTAAGGTTGAATTTAATGGAATGGCCGGTAAATTTTCGCTTCCCACAATTTTAACTGGAGCATCCAAATAGCGGAAACAATTTTCGCTGATGCGTGCTGCAATACTTTGCGAGAAACCATTGAGTACAGGCTCTTCGGTGAGTACCATAATTTTACCGTGTTTTTTTGCGGCTTCAAACAAAGCCTCTTCATCCAAAGGAAACAGGGTTCTTAAATCGATGATTTCGATTTGACCATCAAATTTTTTAGCAGCCGTTTTAGCCCAATAAACACCCATGCCGTAAGTGATGATGCACATTGAATTGCCTGATTTAACATGGGTTTCAGTGGCCTCTATCACTAATCGTGACTTACCGAAAGGAATGATATAATCTTCATCGGGTTCAATGGTTTTTGCGTCTTCGGTGCCTTTAATTTTACTCCAATACAATCCTTTGTGTTCGAGCATAATGACCGGATTTGGATCATAAAAAGCTGCTTTCATGAGGCCTTTTAAATCAGCACCGGTACTTGGATAGGCAATTTTAATACCTCTAATATTGGTTAATACACTTTCAACAGAACTTGAATGGTAAGGGCCGCCACTGCCGTATGCGCCAATGGGCACTCTGAGTATCATGCTCACAGGCCATTTGCCGTTGGTTAAATAACAACTGCGACTTACTTCGGTAAAAAGTTGGTTAAGGCCCGGCCAAATGTAATCGGCAAATTGTACTTCAACAATGGGCTTTAATCCGAGTGCACTCATGCCAACGGTTGAACCAACAATTAAAGCTTCTTGTATGGGCGTATTAAAAACCCTGTGATCGCCGAATTGTTGCGCCAAGGTGGCTGCTTCGCGGAATACACCGCCTAAGCGAGCGCCAACATCTTGTCCGTATAAAAGACATTCAGGGTGTTTGTTCATTAATTCGCGAATGGCAAACAAAGCACTGTCGACCATAACGGTTGGCTGTTTGCCGCTTGGACTTCTTTCGCCTTTTTCTTCAGTGATTGGGCAAGGAGCAAATTCGTGTTTAAATAAATCTTCAGGTTGTGGATCCTCTTCTAATAATGCCTTTTGGTAATCGGCTTCCACCTTTAATTTTGCTGCATCTTCGATGTTTTGAATTTCGGTTGCCGACATACCGGCAATAATGAGTTGGTTTCGCAAGCGCGGTAATGGATCACGTTTGGCTGCTTCCTCCAAATCATGGCGATACCATTCTTTACGAACACCGCTGGTATGATGGTTTAACAAAGGTACTTTGGCGTGCAGTAAAATTGGACGGCGTTCGTTACGAATTATATCGAGGCACTCTTTGATTGTATTAAATGATAAAATAAAATCGGTGCCGTCAATTGATCGTGTTTCAAGTCCTTTGAAGCCTTTGGCGTACTCACTCATGTCTTGCGAGCGAATTTCTTTTGCTTGCGCGCTGATATCCCACTCATTGTCTTGAATAAAAAACAAGATGGGAAGTTGACGAAGAGTAGCCATTTGCAAGGCTTCAGAAACTTCACCTTCGGTGCAACTGGCATCGCCCAAAGAGCAAATGGTAATTGGTTTAACTTGATTTGCATGCGGCTGCAAATTCATTTGTTCAATGTATTGCATGCCCATGGCCATACCAACTGCCGGAATGGCTTGCATGCCTGTTGCGCTGCTTTGGTGGGGGATCTTGGGCATATCATCCCTTTTTAAACTGGGGTGCGAATAGTAAGTTCGGCCTCCGGAAAAAATATCATTTCTTTTGGCCAATAATTGTAACATTAAATCGAAGGGTTGCAAACCGATGCTTAATAAAACACTGTCGTCGCGGTAATAGGCACTTAAATAATCTTGGGGTAACAATTGAATTCCCAATGCAATTTGAACTGCTTCGTGGCCGCGGCTGGTGGCGTGAACGTATTTGGCAGTGACATCCTTATTGGTTTCAAAAAGATCGGTCATGCTTTTGGCCGTGCACATTAATTCGTATGCTCTTTTAAGGGTGTCTATGGGAATTTTGGTTTTCAATTTGCTTTCTGATAAGGACAATTCTTCCATTCTATAAATAAATATGCTTAAAAATAGCCATTTTTTAAGCAAAACAGCCAATTTGGAAAGCAAATTTAAATTAACAAAGCCTTGTACAAAATTGGCTGAAAACAGCGAAAAAGCCACTTTAATTAGGCGTAACTTTAATCTTAATGTTCAGGCATTTGAAAGTCATATTTGGGGTCTTTTTGTGTTTGTTGTTGCTTTTTTCGTGTAAACATCAACAAAAGCAAAGCAAAACAAAAACAAATACAGCACAACATTCAAAACCAAAACAAAGTGAAAAAAGTGGTACTGAAGGTGAGATTGCGATGCAACAGAAATTGGGGATTGGCTTAAAAGAAATCCACCACGATAAATTATTGCGTTTTGTGGATGATTGGTATGGCGTTCCTTATAAATACGGTGGCTGTAAAAAGGATGGTGTAGACTGCAGTTGCTTTGCTTGCATGTTATACGAAACGGTTTATCAAACAACGTTGAGTCGAACAGCAAGCGAAATGTTTAAATCCTGTGAGCAAATATCGTCGGACGAAGCGAAGCAAGGAGATTTATTTTTTTTTAAGATAAATGGCGATAAAATATCACATGTTGGTGTTTGTGTTAAACAAAAATATTTTGTGCATGCCAGTACGAGTAAAGGTGTAATGCTAAATAGTATTGAAGAAGCGTATTATAAAAAATATTTTTTTTGCGCAGGGAGAATAAAAAAAACATGATAGAAGGATTACAATTATCCATTCCAAAGCGAATGGCCATTCTTAAAAACATTTTAACGGTATCACTTTTGGTGTCGGTATTAAGCAGTTTGCATTTGTGGTGCGGTGAAAGAAGTTTTCCGCGATCACAGGTATGGACTTGGTTTTATTTAAATGAATGGGGTGAAATTAGTTTATTGGCTTGTTATTGTTTGCTGCTGATTGCTTCCATGTTTTTACGCAAGCAAAGGTTAATCATGTTTTTATCACTGGTGATTGCTACCGTTTTTGTTTTGGCAGATTTAAACCGATTGCAGCCATGGTTCTTCTTATACAATGCCATGTTAACGGCTTTTGTGTTTTACGACGGTAGGGTTGATGATTCAAATAAATTCACTTCGTATTTTATTATCCTGCAATTAATTTTTGCTTCAGTGTATTTTTTTGCGGGATTAAATCGATTTAATTCCTTTTTTGTGCAAGAAGAATTTACTTACACGATTGCCCCTTTGCAAAAGATTTTAAGCGAAAGACACTATTTGTTTTTTTTGAAAATAGGCGTTTCTATTCCATATTTAATGGTGTTTATTGGTTTGGGATTAATTATTACTTCAATCCGATATCTTGCTTTTGCCTTGGTGGTGTTGTTTCATCTGTTATTGTTTTTCCTCATGATGCCGGCTTTTGGTAATTATAATTATCCACTCTGGATTAGCCAGCCGATGTTTATACTCTTGGCATTGTTTTTATTTTCAGGAAAAACAAAACAAAGGTATTTTAGTCCGAGTTTTTTGATGGGAGTGCCATTATTTTATCTTGTGGTTGCCTTGTTTTTAATACTTCCATTTTTTACAAAGTTGGGAACTTGGCCGCAATATTTAACGGGTGATTTTAAGAATTATAAAAGTGAACAGCATTTATTAAAATTGAAGCCATCTGTTTTTGAGAAAATTCCGAACTACGAGAAAAGTTTTTGTAAAGAATCGAGTAACGGTTATTCGCTGGATTATAATGCTTGGTGTTTGCATGAGTTAAACGCTGCATGTTTTAATGAGAAGGCCATTGAGAAAGAAGTAGAGGCTTATGTGAAGCAATTCGATGTAAAATCGCCAAAAAATGTGCAATTAGCACTGAATTGAATCGCTTTTAATTGCTTATAGACTTTGCTAAGTTTATATTTGTACCCGAAATTAAAATTAAAAATGAATAGATTAGTTATAGGTTTGAATGTTGTTTTAACATTGGCTGTTGTGTTTTTGTTTTACAAGGTGTATGTGCCAAATAAGTCGAATGAAGTTGAGGCATCAAAATCTGAGGAATCGGGCAAAAAAGCCGAAACAAAAGTAAAAACGCAAATGCCTTCGAATGCACCCACTGGTAAAATTGTGTTTGTGAATATCGACAGATTAAATGAAGAAAGCGCAGAAATTAATGATTTGGTAAAAGAATCAACACAACGTAAAAATGCCATCGAATCGAGCATTGCCAATTTGAGTAATTTGTATCAAAAAAAGGTGGAGGAGTATCAAACTTCTGCCAAGGCCGGTATCGCTCCGGCAAGTGAAATGCAAAACAAGGAACGTGAAATCATGTCCTTGCAAAAAGAAGCTGAAAACAAACAAATGCAAATGGATAATTTGTCGCTTGATTTAAATGATAAAAATGCAGCCTTTCAAAAAACTGTGCGTGATTTTTTAATCAAGTGGAACCAAGGTAGATATGACTATGTAATTTCATATAGCGAAGCCGTGCCAACCATGTTATTGGGGAACGCTTCCTTAGAAATAACCGATGAAGTAATAGCGGCATTAAATGCAGAATACAAAATTAGAAAATCGAAAAAGTAATGAGCATTTTGAAGGAGAAAATTAAAGCAGTTGCTGAGTTTCACGAAGTATTTAAAATTGGCAACGCAAGTGAAATTAAACTCATTGATGAAAAGGATTACACTTTGCGTTATAATTTAATTAAAGAAGAAAACGATGAGTACCTTGAAGCATGCAAAAATGGAGACTTGGTTGAGATTGCAGATGCGTTGGGTGATCAGTTATATATTTTATTCGGCACCATTTTAAAGCATGGATTACAACATAAAATTGAAGAAGTTTATGATGAAATTCACCGCAGTAACATGAGCAAGTTGGACGACAATGGAGAGCCGATTTTCAGAGAAGATGGTAAGATTTTAAAATCATCGAATTATTTTAAACCCAATATTAAAGCCATTCTGGATAAGTAGGCCGGAAAATTCTCAAATTTTTTGTATCGCATTTATGAAAACAGCAACATTCGTTGCGTTTCATTTAATGGAAGATGGCGGCAATCTCTAATACAAAATGCTTAATAAATAGTGGTTTCACCACGGCAATAAATGCAATGCCATATATGGCGCCCCAAAAGTGAGATTCATGGCTGATGTTGTCGTTATAACTGCCTAAACGTTTTCTTCTAATAAGAATATAACTTACGCTTAGAAGCAATATGCCTGCGATCCAACCTTGTAAAGGGAAAAAGAAGAATGAAATCCAGGAGGTAGGACTCACAATAATATAACAAAACAGAATAGAAGAGATGGCGCCACTTGCGCCAAGTGAGGTGTAATTTGGATTGTTTTTATTTCGTAAGTATTCGGTTAAAGATGCTGCATAAATTCCACCGGTGAATAATAAGATGTAAAGAATTTTACCAAATTTAGGATCAAAAAAGTTAGGGTTGCCAAACAATTTATTTTCGAGTGGTAAGCCAAAACTATACAAAGCCAAGCAATTAAAGGCCAGGTGCATCCAATCGCCATGAATAAACGCGTGCGTTAAAAAGCGATAGTGTTCTTTAAAATGAAAAATAGAATAAGGATGAAACAAGTATTTGGCCATTATGTTTCTGTCGTATAGCGCATAAATTGAATAGGCAATGATTACAACTAAAAAGGTAATGGTGATCATTCGTTTACTTGTGAGTGATGATGAATTTTTAAAAATTTATTAATTGCATAATGCCCTAAATATATAAAAGGAATTAAGCACAGTGCCACTAGCAATTTAAATCCATAACCCCAAGTTGCATTTTTCAGAAACTCGTTAAAGGCCCATTTTCCGGGAATTACAAAGGCAATGAACTGCACCACAAAGGTATCGATTAATTGACTCACAACCGTACTGCCCGTAGCGCGCAACCAAATATATTTGCCGTTTGTTTTATTTCTAAAAACCCAAAATACATATACATCCACCAATTGTGAAAAGAAAAAAGCCACAATACTTCCTACTATGATCCACTGACTTTGTCCGAATACAGTATTAAAATTTGCATCATTCACAGGACTGAAGCCAACGGCATGGATTTTTATACCGATTGAAATTAAGATAAAAGTATAAGCAATTAAACCAACTGTAATGTAAGTTAATTTGCGTACGCCTTTCATGCCATAATGTTCGTTGATTAAATCGGTGAGTAAAAAAACAATTGGCCAAAGAATGATGCCAATACTTTGCGTAAATAATCCAAAAAATTGGACCAATTTACCGCCAATTAGTTCGGCAACAATGGCATTGGTGATAAAAAATCCGGCCAACACAATGAACACCACATCCTTTCTTTTATTGAAATCCATTATTTTTTAATTAGAAAAAAGGCGGTGATACAAAGGCTGAAGTTGATGATCACATTTAAAGTGAGCCAAGTGTATTGTTGTTGTTTTATGAGCAGATAACTTTCGTATCCAAAAGTTGAAAATGTGCTAAGCCCGCCGCAAAAACCTGTGAGGAGTAGGAGTTTTAAAGGATCAGGATTGCCGGTGTTTTTTTGAATGAAGCTGAGTGCAAGTGCAAAGATGATACAAGCAAGCACATTGGCGACTAAAGTGCCGATGGGCAAACTTAAATCGGTTTTTTGCATAAGCAGGCCTATGAGGTAACGCAAAACGCAACCGATACCTCCGCCAATAAAAACCAGCAAAACATTCATGATTAAGATTTGCTAATGGAAATTACAGTTTTTCTCGCTGCTGCATTTTGTTTTTGCAAACAAGCTTGATCTTGCTTGCATGTGCCATCGTGCGGAATAGTACCCATGCCTTTTACAGCTTTAATTTGCCATCTCTTCACGCCGTGTTTAACTAAATACACCCAAGCCACGTGCGCTCTGTCGTTTGATAGTACATTGTTATATTCGCGTGAACCGGTTGGGTCGGCATAACCAAAAATATCAATTTTTAATTTCGGATTTTCTCTCAATACTTTGGCATTGGCACTTAGTATTTCGAGTGCTCTTTCGCTTAAACTCGAGCTGTTCACACTAAACATTAAGTTTTCAGGATTAAATCCTAAAGCCAATAAATCAGCCGGAGCTTCTGATGAACCTGCCTTTACAGTTTCTTGTTTGTTGTCGTTTATGCCTTTGTCAGTTTTTGAAGTAACCACATTTGCATCTGATTTTTTATCGTTTCGGTTTTTGGCATTACCTGATTTTTCGTTGCTTACAATTGCATTCTTATCGTTATCGGTTTTGTTTGTATTGTTTGCAATAAGTGTAGCGTTATTTGTTGTTGCAGGAACATTAGTTGTGTTGCTTGTTGTATTGGTATTTACAGCAACATCAATTGGTTTAACCACTTCAATTTCTTTTTCAATTTTGTTTTTAAGGCTTGAGCAACTGATAACAGGCATCAAACAAGTATCACAAAGGGCCACCACTTTAAAGCCAATGTGATAAGTGCCATCTTTTTGGTAATCTTTTTCAAGCATATTAATTGGACTTTCAACCGGCGCATTGTCGATTGACCAATTGTAACTTAATATTTGGTATCCGGGTGGAATAAATGTTTTGATGGTATTGGCATAATCTTTTCTGTTTTCGTCAACAATGGCTAACTGAACCGGATAACTGTTGGTATCAACACAGCGTCGATCAATTTTGTCGATGTAAATGATTTTGTAAATATCCATGTCGCCATAACCGCCCAATCTGGCGGATGAGAAGTAACCTGCGGTTGAATTACTGTCGCTCACAAAAAACAAATCACTCGCAGATGAATTGTAAGGTTTGCCTAAATTTTCGGGCTTCGACCATTTACCGTTACGCAATTGACTTTTGTACATGTCGAAATTACCAAAACCCGGATGTCCTTTACTGGCGAAGTACAAAGTTTTTTCATCGGTTGAAAGAAAGGGCGCTTCTTCATCAAAAACAGTATTGATGCTGTCGCTAATACTCACAGGGGCTTTCCATTCACCAACACTGTCGAGTGTTGAAACATAAATGTCGTTGCCGCCTTTTCCGCCGCCTGCATCGCTTGTGAAATAAAGAGATTTTCCGTCTTGCGATAGAAAGGCATGATTTTGATAGGTGTTGAAATTAATGCTTTTACCCAATTTGGTAATTTTACTCACTTTCATGCCATTCATTTCAATTTCATAAATCTTATTGTCGGCAAAAACAAACCACTTATTTCCATTGCTGGTTAAAGAAAGTAAGGATTCGTGTTTTCTGCCAAACTTTGTTTTTAGCGCATTGTCTAATCCGCTATAACGTTTGGCGGAGTAGCGCTTAGAGCTATCCATCATTGAAATATAAATACTTTCGAAATACTTTCCATCCAAATAATTTACAGTTTCCCTGTCATCATCTTTTCTTTTCGATGTAAAGATTAAACCGTTTTGCGCGGCAATTATGGGAACGTATTCCGGCATTTCAGTATTGATGCGTTTTCCGGCATTTACGATGTAAATTTTATTTGAAATAGGATCGTTCGCATGCTCTTTTGCATACTTACAATCAGCGATACGCTTTAAGATTTCGGCTGTAAAATCAATTTCATTGTCATAATCAATTAATCCGTTGAGTCGATTTAGAAAATAAATCGCGTCATCATATCTTTCATGTACTTGGTAACATTTTGCCAATGCGTATTTAAGATCGGTGAGTGTATCTTTACCGGCGTGGCGACAGGCCATTTCGAGGTAAGGAAGTGATTCGCTATAATTATCCTGTAGTTCACATAAAATCAATCCCAATCCTAAATTTGCTTGGTAATTTTCAGGCTCCAATTCCAAAGCTTTGTGGTAAAATTGCTTCGATTCGTTGATATGGCCTTTGTCGAGTTCTTTTTCGGCCTTTTTAATGTATTTGTTTACAGGCGTAAAAGAGCAAAAAATAATGATGCAAATGATTGCAAAAGAATGATGGATAAGGTGTTTCATATTGATATCACCAATTTAAACAGTTTTCTTTCACAAATCACAATAGAGTTAAAAATATACCCAAGAGTTTTTCACATAATTATGTAAATTAGTATCAAATTAAGAGCTATGACAAGCATTTCACTAAAGAATAATGTTAAGGAGCAATCGCATGTGTTGGTTTTAACGCAAAGGTTTAAAAATGAATTTAATTTGCCTGAAAAGGTGAATGATTATATTGTAAATGCCCTGAAAGAGCCTGATAGAAAGACTTTGACTTATAATTACATAGGCAAGTATATTTCAATTTTTATAGTTGATGCTAAAAGCGACAAGTTTAAATTGGCGGAACAAGTGAGAAAACATGGGGCCATGGTGGCCGATGCGCTGAATGCTCACAAGGCCGAAGAGGTTTTTGTTTATAACCAAACAACCCGTGCTGAACTTGGCTTGTATGCCGCTGAAGGCTTGGCATTGGCGAATTATGAATTTATCAAACACAAACCGGGTCTTAAAACAAAGCATAGCTTAAAGCACATCATTCTTGCCAACAGCGCCATTAAAGCCAAGCAGGTTGAAGAATTAAGCAGCGTAATAGATGCCACTTTGATGGCGCGTGATTTGGTGAATGAACCTGTGAATAAATTAAATGCCGAAGGTTTGGCCAATGCCTTTAAAAAAATGGGAAAAGAGGCCGGTTTTCAGGTAACTGTATTGAATAAAAAAGAAATTGTAAAACTGCAAATGGGTGGATTGTTATCGGTGAATGCAGGTAGCGTTGATGAGCCAACATTTACAATTATGGAGTACAAACCCAACCGACCTAAAAACAAAAAACCATATGTTTTGGTGGGTAAAGGGGTTGTTTACGATACCGGCGGTTTGAGTTTAAAGCCAACGCCCAATAGTATGGATTCAATGAAATGCGACATGGCCGGTGCTGCTGCGGTTGGAGCCGCCATGTATGCCATCGCAAAAAACAAATTAAATATTCATGTGATTGCACTTGCTCCGGCAACTGATAATCGTCCGGGTTTTAATGCTTTTGCGCCGGGTGATATTATTACCATGATGGATGGCAGCACCGTTGAAATGCTGAACTCTGATGCTGAGGGACGCATGATATTGGCCGATGCATTGCATTATGCCAAACGTTTTTCGCCTGAATTATTAATTGATGTAGCCACCTTAACCGGTGCAGCCATGGCGGCCATTGGTACAGCAGGCATGGTGGGCATGGGTACCGCGTCTAAAAAACAGAAAGAACTTTTATTCACCAGTGGTTTACAAGTGCATGAGCGAATTGCCGAATTTCCTTTTTGGGATGAATATGATGAATTAATAAAAAGTGATATTGCTGACCAGAAAAACATTGGTGGTCCGCTGGCAGGTGCCATTACAGCCGGAAAGTTTTTAGTGAAGTTTACAGATTATCCATACTTTCATTTGGATATTGCAGGCCCGGCCTTTTTATCAGCCAAAGACGCTTATCGCACAAAAGGCGCCAGTGGTTATGGTGTTCGCTTGTTGTATGATTTTATGAAAAGGGTATAGTTTAGGATTTGGTTTTTTCCTTTTCCTTAACTTTAACCGGCTTTTCTTCAACGGCTTTTATTTCGTCGGCTTTACACATTTTGCAAGCTTCATAACCTTGTTTAATAGCCTCTTTCAATGAAATTCCTTTCTTTCCGGTTTTTGCCAAACTACAGTTTTTGGCATGGTATTTTTTACCGCTTTCGGTAATATAAACGGTTTGTGCGCTTAGTTTTGCAAAACTCATTCCTACGAACAATAGGAGGAGGAGCATTATTTTTTTTGTCTTCATACTTTATATCAACAAAATTAGGTATGTATTGATTAAAGTCATCGATGCTCAATTATAATTATGCAATAATTTCTAACAAACATAAGGCAATATCCTTTATATTTGAACTGTTATTGGTTCTTGCAAAAACAAGATGAAAAGGGAATGAGGTAAATGCCTCAGCTGTACCCGCAACTGTTATTCGAATTGTTTTACCAATCTAGCCACTGTTTCAATGAATCGAAACGGGAAGGCGGTAAAGAAGAGAAAAGCCAGGAGACCTGCCATAACAACGTTTACACTTCTTTCGGGGATAAAGGAAGGGTGATTTAAATATTTTACTGTTTATATTAAATGAAACAACTTGTTGCCAAGTGGCCCTTATTTGTGCTGTTTGTTTTGATTTTTCAAAATGGACGGTCGCAGCTATATGCCCCGGCAGCAGGACAAACGGGGAGTTCGGCCATGTATAAAGACAGCAGCGCATTTGTTGCTTGGGTGAAGGACTGCTCTGTAATCAGGGGTTTGCAGGATGTTTCAACACCTTCTTTGGGAGTTGCCACGGGTGGAGATCCTTCGATGGTTGCAGGCAAGGCTGATATTGCAACCGTACTGAGCTTAGGCGATGGCGGATCGGCTGTTTGTGTTTTTCAGAATCCAATTACTAACGGTTCCGGCTTTGACTTTGCGGTTTTTGAAAATAGTTTTAATGACGATTTTTTAGAATTGGCATTTGTAGAAGTGAGCAGTGATGGCATTCGTTTTTTTCGATTCCCATCGCATTCACTCTCCGACACCATCAATCAGTGCGGCAGTTTTGGAAGTACAGATGCCTTTAAAATCAATAATTTGGCCGGTAAATACCGCGGTGGTTTTGGCACACCATTCGATTTACAGGAATTAAGCAACATACCCGAATTAAATATTAATGCGATTACACACATTAAAATTATTGACGTTGTAGGTTCCTTAGAAAAAGCGTATGCCCAAAAAGACCATTTTGGAAATAAAATCAATGATCCTTGGCCAACTCCATTTCCATCGGGTGGATTTGATTTGGATGCCATTGGTGTGATTCATGAATTGAAACCAAATGCCATTCATGACAACATTGTGGAGAATGGAATTATAGTTTATCCCAATCCGGTGAAACAATCTGAAACTGTTAATTTATCGGGGCTTAAAAACCTTGTAAGCGTGCGCGTTTATAACATGCAAGGAGCTTTGGTTCAGCAAAGTGAATCAAGCATCTTAAACACCAAAGATTTGGAAAAGGGTTTGTATTTCTTGCAGATTGAAACAACTTCCAATTTGTTGCCTGTAAAATTATTGATCAATTAAAAGCTAGCCCTTTTTTTTAATTTAATTGTTTTTCGAAATCGAATCTATTTGATAAATGTAACTTGTTTGGTTATCATTTAATGGATTCAAAAAATGCAATGTTTTATCAATAAAACTTGGTTGGATAATTGTTTCAAGCTTTAACCTTGGAAAGCGCTTGCGCGTTGAATCTTCACGGGCTTGTATATTTTCGGCCTGAAAAAAGATCAGATAATTTGGTCGAAACTTAAGCGGCAATTGATTGTATAAAGTGAGGGCTGAATCTGCCGTCCACGTTTTAGTAATACCAAAATCGGAATACCATTTGCCATAATAAAAGCGTGGCGGTTGTTGCCAGTTATTTTCCTTGTTGCTGTCTTCAATCCAAAAGTCGTGTTGAACATTGTGTTGATATAAATAATACATTGTTTCAACACGGTGTCGCTTGCTGTAAGAAAAAGTAAGAATGGGCAATAAAATAAGGTTAAGCACAATCACAAAATATTTCGAAAATCTAAAAAGTTTTGCATTGATTTTTGTTTTGTAAACAGCATGCAATTGAAACATGCCAACAGTTCCAGCGATGACAATGAGTGGTAGAATGGTGAGTACAAAACGTTCTTGTTTGTTTGGAAAATAAGTGTGAAAGCTCAAGTAAATGAGCACCGGCCAAAACAATAGTGGTGTTTTTTTCCAGCTATAAAAGTAACCGGCGAATAAAACAAAACTCAAAGGCGGAATCAATAATCCAAATATCAATTGAAAATACATCCAAACATTATCGGTGCCATAAACACCAACATTTTGGAGGTTGTAATCAACATACGACCAAAACTCTGCGAAAGGTTTTTTCCAAATAACGATGTCGATTAAACATGTACCTAAAAAAGCACTGATACAAAATCCGCCAAGTATGAGCAGCAAAGATTTAATATTTGTTCTTTGAATAAGTAATCCAATGGCTAAACCGATTAAGATAAAAACCAATTGAAAGCGCATTGAAATGCCAATGCCCAACCAAAGACCTGCCAATAAATAATCCCTTGTATTTCGGTTGTTTTTAATGAGTAAATAAATGGCAATTAACACCGGCGGTACAGATACAAATTCAGCCAAGTTGCGCACTGATATAAATGGCATAAACCAAAACAAGGCCAAGAAAATACCGGTGTACCAGGCAACTCGACTGTTGCTGTATTGTTTGGCGATAAGGTATCCGTATTTAATAATGAGTAATGACCAAAGTGCGTGAATGAAGCGAACCACCAACATTTTTCCTTGTGGATTATTGAAACCGATGAGCTTAAAAAACAAAAAAAGGTAATAATGAAAACCGGTATACAATAGGGGATGGCCTTGGGCAACGCGTTCAGGGTGCTCAGGTGAAGGCATCCAGGCATTGTAATCAAAGCCGTCGACCCAACTTTGTGCAGGTTCAATAATTAAAAAATGATCGTCGTGCCATCCAAATCCTTTACTAAAGATGACTGAAAAAAGTCGAACGAAAAATCCAATCCACAAAAGTTGTTCGAGTGGACTATAGCGTTTAATAAACCAAATTCGAAAGTTTTTCATTTCTGCGCTTTAGAATAAAAATACAATGCAACAAAAGAGAAAATAATATTGGGTGTCCAAACCCCTATAAAAGGATGCACAAAACCGGTGGTGGCAATGGTTGTAAAAACATACATTAACATGATATAAATACAACTTAAAAACAAGCCCAAAGCAATTTGTAAACCAACACCGCCCCTTACTTTACGCGATGATACACAAACACCAATGATGGTAAGAATAAATGTTGCAAAGGGAAATGAAGTGCGTTTATAATTTTCAACTTCGTATAATTCGATGCGGTTTGAACCTTTGAGTTTTTCGCGAATGATGTATTCTTTTAATTCGAAATAAGGTTTGGTTTCAATTTTGCTTTCGTCTCGCCACATGTCAACCGGACTGAATTCTAATTGAATGGTTTTAGTGGGTGTAATGGTTTCGAATTGATGGTAAATTGGCTTTTGGTTTTTGAGGGTATCCAAGCGGTCTTGTTCAATGATTTTTCTTTCACGCACATTGGTTAAGTTCCAAACATGTTGAATGCTGTCCCACACCATAAAATCGGCACTCAAAAAATAAGTTTGTTTGTTTTTCACCACATCTTCAATGCTGATTTTATAACCGGTGTTTACTTTGTTGTCGTAACTTTCGAGGTATAGTAGGCGATTTGGACCAATTTTTTTATGGATGTTATTGTCCTGGTTACTGTAATTTTTATTGATCCATTTATCTTCAAAACCAATTTTAATTTTGAATGCTTTGGGCAACAGAAAATGATTTAATACAAGAGAAGAGAGCGATAAAATTAAGGCACCGATAATGTATGGTCGCATCAGGCGTTTAAAACTGGTACCGCTGCTAAAAATGGCAATGATTTCGGTTTGCTGCGCCATTTTTGAGGTGAAGAAAATGACGGCAATAAATGTGAATAAAGGACTGAATAAGTTGCCGTAGTAAGGAATAAACATCAAATAATAATCAAACACAATTTCGTTGATTGGAATATTATTTTGTGTAAAGGTGGTGAGTTTATCTTTGATGTCGAAAACGATAAAGATCAACAGAATCAAGGTAATTGAGAAGAAAAAGGTACTCAAAAACTTTTTTAAAATATATCGATCGATAATGGTTAAAAACATTACAAGCGTTGTGAAAGTTGTTGAACCATTTTATTTTTCCAAGTAACAAATGTACCGTCAATGATTTTATTTCTGGCTTCTTTCACCAACCACATGTAAAAACCAAGGTTGTGAATGCTGGCGATTTGCGCGGCAAGCAATTCGTTGCAAACCACCAAATGACGTAAATAAGCCTTTGTATATTGGGTGTCAACATAGGTGTGAGCATCTGCATCGATTACCGAAAAATCGTTTTTCCATTTTTCATTTTTGATGTTGATCACACCATTTTGCGTAAACAGTAAACCATGGCGCGCATTGCGGGTAGGCATTACGCAATCAAACATGTCGATGCCAAGGGCAATGTTTTCGAGTATGTTCACCGGGGTGCCAACACCCATTAAATAGCGGGGTTTATCGGCCGGTAAAATATTTGTCACAACTTCTGTCATGGCATACATTTCTTCTGCCGGTTCGCCAACGCTTAATCCGCCAATGGCATTACCAAAACAATTTTTTGAGGCTATGTATTCGGCCGATTCAATGCGCAAGTCTTTGTATACACTGCCTTGCACAATTGGAAAAAGACATTGGTTGTAGCCGTATAAAGGTTCTGTGGCACTAAACCTTTCGATGCATCGGTTCAACCATCGGTGTGTTAGGGCCAGTGAGTTTTTGGCATATTTATAATCACAAGGGTAAGGCGTGCATTCGTCGAAAGCCATGATAATATCGGCCCCAATGATACGCTGAATGTCCATCACCTTTTCGGGTGAAAAAAAATGACTACTGCCATCAATATGACTTTTAAAAGTGGCGCCTTCTTCACTCAGCTTGCGTTGTGCAGCCAAAGAGAAAATTTGATAACCACCGCTGTCGGTTAAAATGGGTTGATGCCAGCCGTTAAAAAGGTGCAGCCCACCTGCCTTTTGAATGGTATCTAGTCCCGGACGCAAGTATAAATGATAGGTATTTCCCAAAATAATTTGGGCTTTGATGTCTTCTTTAAGTTCGCGTTGATGTACGCCTTTAACCGTTGCGGCAGTGCCAACAGGCATAAATATGGGCGTGCTGATTTGACCATGATCGGTTTCAATCAATCCGGCTCTGGCTCTCGAATTTGAATCGGTATGTGTGAGGCTAAATTTCAATGGAGGTAAAGATAAGAAAGAATGACGGTTTAGATTGGGATTTGGAAGGATTAAACAAAAATTATCAAATTATTGGATTAGCTTTTCGATGGTGTTTTTGGCCTCTATTAAGTCGTGGCATACATAATCGGCAATCACAAATTGCGGCACTTTTTTGTGTTCAATGTCGGGCACCGCAATTACGCGCATTTGTGCTGCCTTTGCGGCAATGATACCATTGATGGAATCTTCTATGACCAAACAATGTTGGGTTTCAATGCCTAAAATTGTTGCGCAATTGATAAAAACTTCAGGGTGAGGCTTGCCATATTTTAAATTTTGTGCCGATAAAATTGCCTCAAAATACTTTGATATTTGAAGTTTTGATAACACTGCATCCAAAATTTCAACCGAAGACGAAGTTGCCAGTCCTATCTTTAATTTTTTTTCGACGCAAGTGTCCAACAGTTTTTTTACGCCTTTCATTTCGCTGCCTTCTTTTTGAATCATTTCGATTAAATCGCGCACAATGTCGTGTTCAATCTTAGAAGCCAATTGGGGTGACATTTGACTTTGTTTTAACCAAAAGTGAATCACTTCTATGAGTCGTTGACCGGTGGTTTTACGGCAATCATCTTCGGTTAAATGGAGGCCATTTTCCCCAAATCCCTTTATCATGGCTCTTCTCCACAATGGTTCGCTGTTTATTAGTACCCCATCCATGTCAAAAATAACGGCTTTTATCGTTCCCGGCATTGTTAATTATTTTGTTTAATAAATGCAAATATATTCCAATTCACTGGGTAAGCACTTAATAAATTTACATTATGTTATTTCCTGAATTTAAAGAATTTGCGCTGCCCGAAATTTTGTGCGTGTTGGCTTGCCTTGCTTATGTATTGATATTGATTAATTATCTGATTAATTACTTGCCTGCGTCTGCGTTTAAGTTTGCAAGAATAGAAGGACCTCATCAAGATGAACCTGTTTCGGTGATTATTTGCGCCAGAAACGAAGATGATAATTTAACCGAATTTTTGCCAAAAGTGCTCAGTCAAGATTACCCGAATTTTGAAGTGGTAGTGGTAAATGATTGTAGTTGGGACAATACCGAAAATGTAATTGATGAATTCGCGAAAATTTTTCCGAATCTTAAAAAGGCAAACATTAAAGAAGATGCCTATTATAAACACGGAAAAAAATTCGCCATGCTGGTTGGCATCAAAGCAGCGGCACACAACCGTTTGGTTTTTACGGATGCTGATTGTTATCCAAATTCGGAACAATGGTTACGACAAATGGTAAACGGTTTTACGCAAAACAAAGAAATTGTATTGGGTTACGGGGCTTACGAGAAAAAAGGCAGTTTTTTAAACCGTTTAATTCGGTTTGATACATTTACCATTGCTGTTCAATATTTATCAGCAGCCATTAAAGGAAAGGCATACATGGGTGTAGGCAGAAATTTGGCTTACACAAAAGAATTGTTCTTTAAAGAAAAAGGATTTTCAAAACACTATCACATTCAATCGGGTGACGATGATTTGTTTGTAAATAATGCGGCGAATGCGAATAACGTGAACATTAGTTTAAGTGCAGAATCAATAACCTATTCAAAACCAAAACTTAGCTTTAAAGATTGGCGTATTCAAAAGGCAAGGCATTTAACCACAGCGCCTTTGTACAATTCTGAATCAATGCTTAAATTGATGTTCAATTATGCAAGTTTGTACTTATTTTATCTAAGCTTGTTATTATTGTTGATGAGTCCTAAAACCTTGTTATTGTTGCCCATACTTTTTATTCTCAAAGGCATCAGTCAAATTATTGTGCTAAACAAGGCTGCTCAAAAGCTGAATGAAAAAGACTTGTTATGGGCCGGTGTAATACTCGAACCGGTATTATTGATAATTTATCCTATCTTTCACATGACCAAATTATTTTATAAGCCAAACAAGTGGAACCATTAAAGCCAGAAGATATTCAACGATTATCGACCAAAGCTGTATATGATTACAATTTGGTGATGTTGGCATTAAACAATGGGGATCAAAAGGCTTATGCAGAGCTATTGCAGCGTTATCAAGAAAGCGTTTATTTCATGATGATGAAAATGTGCAACAATAAGGATGATGCTGAAGATTTAACCATAGAGGCATTTGGACGGGCATTTAAAAAGCTTGAGCAATACAATCCCGAATTTGCATTTAGCACCTGGCTGTTTAAAATTGCCAGTAACAATGCCATTGATTTTTTAAGAAGGAAGAAGCAAAAAAATGCCATTTCTATTGATTCGGGTTTTGAAGATTCTGAACGCATGGATCACTCGGCCAATATTGTGTCGAAAACACTTGACCCTGAAGAAAGTTTTATCAAGAAACAGAAAATAGAAGCGGTAAGGGTGTTGGTTGAAAACATCAAACCCATGTATCGCGAAATGATTGAGTTGTTTTATTTTCAAGAAATGAGCCATGAAGAAATTTCTCAAAAACTCAATTTACCCATAGGCACTATCAAGGCGCAATTGTTTAGAGCACGAGAGCTGCTTTACAATGCCCTCAAACGTTCATCATATCATTTATAGTGATTCAAATCATCACCAAATATTTCCCTGATTTAACACCCAACCAAATTCAACAATTTGAAAAATTGCATGAATTGTACGCTTATTGGAACGAGCGTATCAATGTTATTTCTCGAAAGGATATTGAATTATTGTACGAGCGCCACGTTTTACATTCATTAGGTATTGCCAAGGTGATGAAATTTAAGGCCAATACTTCGGTACTCGATGTTGGCACGGGCGGCGGCTTTCCGGGCATTCCATTGGCCATATTATTTCCTGAAGCTAATTTTACTTTGGTTGACAGCATCGGAAAAAAAATTAAGGTGGTGAATGAAGTGGCACAAGCCATTCAATTATCCAATGTTAAAGCTTTTCATCAAAGGGCTGAAGAGGTCAATCAAAAATTTCATTTTGTGGTGAGTAGGGCAGTGACTGAGTTTCCGGTGTTCTACAATTGGGTTAGAAATAAATTTCAAAATCAACAATTCAACGATTTACCCAATGGTATTTTATATCTAAAGGGTGGCGATTTGCAAGAAGAATTTGGCAAGTATTACGAAAAGGCCAAATTTTATGACTTAAAAGATTTTTTTGAGGAAGAATTTTTTGAGACAAAAAAAGTGGTGTATTATAAGGTTTAGTTTTTTTGATTTTAGGGGCGTTTCACACAAACTTGAAAAGCTTGAAACACAAAGGCATTTTTTAAAAAACCATTACCACAATCCAAACATATTCCCTAACATGCGTTTGAACCATTTCTCTTTACCATATTGTTTGGTTAATTCAGCAATGAGTTCTTTTTCATTTCGCAATTTTTTCTTCTTCGGAAAAACAAACAATGTGGCTTCAGGTTTTAAAATATCAACTTTCTTCGCAAAATAAACCACACCGCCATCTTCTGTGGCTAAACCCAATATGGTTCCGGGTAAGCCATTAAAACTTTCCGGTCCGGTTGAAGGTGTAATGTCATAACTAAACCAAGCATAAATGCGTGTGCTGTCGTTCGGTTTCCATATGGCCTTGCGGCATTGGTAACCGGCAATTTTGCGGCTGCTTTCGGTTATTTGCCAATTGCGATACCACAAGGTATCTAACATGTGTATCTCTTCTTGCCAAATGGATTTAATGGTATAACGCTTCTTCAATTTAAAATCTTGATACACTACATTTTTTGAGGTGGCCCACGACATTTGTTCTCTTAAATCACTTTCTTGGGCCTTAAACAATGAAAAGGTGTCGGTGACAAACAATTCAAAAAAATCAATCTTAATTTTATCTTCTTCTTTCATCCAATCTTCAACGTTATTGTCTTTGTATTTTTTATACAGATTGGTCTTTCGTTCGAAAGTAATTTTTGCACTGTTTATCTGAGCTTCACCAATAATGATGCTTAAAATGAAAATGTTTAGTAGAATTATTTTATTCATCATCATCTTCATCCTCCTTTTTCTTTTGACTATTTAATTTCAACAACACTTTTAATAAAAAGTACCTTTTTATTATTTGGGTTTTGGTGTCAACAATTTGGTTTACATTGCTATATCGGCTATTGCTGATGTTCTGATTTAAAATATCGTTGGCGATAATGGAGACAATCAAGTTTTGATTTTTCAAAAATGTTTTCGCCAAGCTTGCATTCCAAATAAAATAATTGAGGTTATAACCCGGCGTACGATTTCCGTTGTTGGTGTAATTTCCATCGGTGTTAATAATGAATTTTTTTGGCAGCTTAATCATTAAATTACCCCCAAAACCATAAGTGTAATAAGGCTGTGTGGCTCTGGTGCTGATGTTAGTTTTAGCGATGGCGTAATTATAATTACCAAATAAACTGACTTCAAACTTGTCGGTTTGTTTTTCCAAAGTGATGTTTGGACCAATATTGGTATTTTGTGAAATATTTTTTACAGTGTTCACGTACGATACACTGTTGTTGAAGTTACCATCCAAAGAATAATATATTTTCATGAATTTTTTAAACAGGGGGAAACCGCCGCCCAAATAAAAATTACCGAAATAATTTCCGTTTACATTAATTGCCGTTGACAAGGCCTTGCCAAGCGAGTCGTATGTGATGGTGTTTGATATTTGATTGTAGGTATTTCCAACATTGGCACCACTGTAAAAATTGCGATCACTGATGGCCTTGTAGGTGTAAAAATTTAAATGACAGTTGTTGCTAAAGGAAGGTTTTAAATTGGGATTACCAATCGATAATCGATTTGGGTCGCTGTTGTCAATCACAGGTTGTAATTGTTGTAAATCGGGCTGTTGTGAATTACCGTTGTATGTAATTGACAAATTGGTGGCTTGATTAGGTCGCAATACAAATTGTGCATTGGGTAGAAAATTATTCACGTTTAGTTTGGTACTTGTGTTTAAACTTAAATTGTTGTTTTGTTGATTGGTGTTTCGAATAATGGCTCCTGCACTGATCTTATATTTTTTTACATCATAAATAAATTTTAGGCCTCCTTTGTTTACGAGGCGATGGTTAATGAAATTATTTGATTGCAATGGATTATAAAGGTCAAAACCGGAAGCAGTTGAATCATACGTGCTTCTATTGTTGATGCTTTGCAGATAGTAGAAGGTGTAGTTTAACTCAGTCTTAAATTTTTTTGTTATGGGTTCAACAAAAACAATGTTGGTTGTAGTTTCAGTTTTGTATTGATGCTGTGACTTTTTTTGCACTTGGCGCAAATTGGGTAATTGTTTTAAGTAGTAGTTGTAATTTGTTGCTAATGTGGCGTCGTAGTTCGACTCATTATAATGCGGTTGAAAATTGATATTTAATACACGGTCTT
The DNA here is from genome assembly GCA_947453445.1 of Sphingobacteriaceae bacterium. Lineage (GTDB taxonomy): Bacteria > Bacteroidota > Bacteroidia > B-17B0 > Aurantibacillaceae > Aurantibacillus. The sequence continues at coordinate 10,818 of CANGGP010000008.1, read as the reverse complement.
TTTTATAAAACTTTCGGTTGATTTTAAATTGTGTGTTAATATCGCTGCCTTGCATGCTGTTGTCGTTTTGAATGCGCGTACTTCTGGTGAGCACGCTATCCTTCGCAATAAAGTCATCATTTTGAATGCTGTGATTTGTTGATTGGTTATAATCAGCTTTAGGGATAATTGTAAGTTCAGTAAGACTGTCAATTTTTTGAACCAATTTCAAGTTAAAATTGTGATTTTGATTGTTGTTTTGTTTAAATATAGTTTGTGAATTCGAATAAGTGATATCCTTAAGAAAAAATTGGGTATTGGTTTCTGTTAGTGATTTCAATCCTGTTTGGTTGAATGTATAATTGCTATTTATTTTTGTTTTCTTGCCAATTTTATCACTGTAATAAATGCCTGATTTTAAAATGTTGGGCAAGCCCGTTCGGTCACCTTGGTTGCTTGTCCATGAATCATTCTCTTCGTCGTAGTTATAAGGACTTTCATTGTCAAGTCCATACTTGTTTGCATCTTGCCAGTTAAAACCTTGTTTGGGTGTATTGGCAGCCAAGGCAAACACTGAAATTTTTCTGTTTTTTCGAAACTTATTAAAGAGTAAATCGTTTTCGTAAAATTTTTGAAAATCGCTGGCACCCGAAACTTTCCCGAAGTAACCCTTCTTTGCATCATCTTTTAATTGAAGGTTAATCACTTTAACCGTTTCGTCTTTTCCGTCTTCGGTGTTTTCGTTTTTCTTTTCAAACACTTGCACGTTTTCAATCGAGGAGGCATTTAGGTTCTTTGTAGCAATTGTGGGATCACTACCAAAAAATTCATCACCGTCTACAAGCACCTGATCAACTTTTTTGCCTTGCACTGTTATTTTACCTTCGGCATCAACCCTAAAGCCCGGTAATTTCTTTAAAAGATCTTCAACCGTGGCATTGGCTTTGGTTTTGAAAGAATCGGCTGTAAACACCAAAGTGTCGCCTTTATAATATGATTTATCTTTTCCGGCAATGATTTCAACTTCTTTTAATTCGAAGGTTTTAGAAGGAAGCACCAAATTCTTAAACTTAAACAAAGTGTCTTTTTGCGACGGAGCCAAAAAAAATGTCTTGTCGCTGAAGAGGGGATGGGCTACAATGATTAAATACGTGTCGAGTGGTATTTGAATGTTTTTTAGCTGCCCATCTCGGTTCGATTTTGAATAGGCAACCAAGCTCGAATCACGAAACTTAATGGCCATTAATGTTGCATTCTGCAAAGGTTGCTTGGCCAAGGTATCAATAACATTGCCTTTTATGCTTATGTTTTGTGCCGATAAAAATGTACTCAAGCATATGATAATAAGCGTAAGGGTTTGTTTCATGCCTTAATTTTCAATCTAAAATATTGAAAATAATCAGCCGAACAATTTGAGTGAGGTTTTTTTGGCAAATTTTGGCTTTAACCTGAAATACATTTTATAAGATTTATTTCAGGCTTTCGGCTCAAATTAGAACTTCATGATTTCAATCTTTAGTTGATTCAAAGCATCGCCTTCTATCACTGATTGTAGTTTTTTATCACGGTCAAATACCACAAACAAAGGCATAACGGTTAGATCATAATGCAAACACAAATCACAGTAAACACCATTGGCTTGCCATAAATTGGTCCATTTTATTTTTTGACTCGTTTTGGCATTCTGCCAATCTTCGCGATTTGTGTCGAAACAAATGGATATTAATTTTACTTGCGAGGTATCGAGATTCATTTGAAATTGCACCAAATCATTGATGCTTTTTAAGCATGCCTTGCAACTGTTTGTCCAAAAATGCAAAATGATAATTTTGTCGGTGATGGCACTTGATTCAAAGGCCAATTCATCAATGTCGCTAAGCTTAAATTCTTTAAAAGCTTGACCCACTTGTGGAATGTTGCGCATTTTTAAATCGGTTTCAATGGCAGTATATTCGGGATAGCCTTTTAATTTATCATCCAGCATCTCGAATAATTTACGTTTCAGTGGCTTGTTGTGAAAGGCAACCCCATGGTTAATAAGCCAAAGAGAAAAATACGAATCCTTGTTTTTTTCAATATATTTTTCGGCATACTGATCTGCTTTAAAAATATCATGTGTATTAAAAAGCTGATTGTAAGTATTAAACACAATGTCCCATTCCTTGGGGTTTTTAATCTGGGTGTTTTTGTTTTCAAAATTAACCAGTAATTCAACAGTGTCTTTGTCAGGATTCATCCATGCAAATGTATGCCAATGTTCATTTCTGTTTAATACAATCATGGCGTTGGTTGGCCCTTGCGGATGAAAGCTGTATATGGCAATTGAATCATTCATGAAATCGGGTAACATGTTTTGAAAGTTTAACACCACAATTTCGTTTGCCTTATGTTTTGATGCATCTGTTAGTTTTAATTTAAAAACACACGTGCACAGCGAATATTCAATTGAGAAGAGGCATAGAATTAAAATAAATATGTTTTTTTTCATGATTTAAATTTTTTAAAGTACATGAATGGTCAAATAAAAACGGCGAGGAGAGGTGTCAGTATCGCTAAATTGGAAGATAGCGAAACACTTGAGCAAATTGTATTTGCTGCAATAAATTATTCTTGAATCACGTAAAAATGCTCACCGGAGCCGGTGAACTCAATGGCTATGTCGTAACAGCCCGGTCCGCCTACATAGCAGCATACATCACTTTTGCCAAAATAACAATTGTAACAAACAGTGATAAATGGAGTGTAAGCATACTTTGCTTGGTCTGAATTAAACAAGCCTAAAAACGTATTCATGCCCATTGTAGATATAGAAGGTTTATTGGCATAACTGTAAATGCTTACAGGACAATTAAAAATGGCGCTTAACACCGCGCTGCCGTTGCTCGATTGGTACAAATTGGCAATGTCAGCATCTGTACTGTCTATGCCTCTTGGATAACCATTGTCAAAAACGGTTCTTAAAATTAAGGCCTGTTTCAAATTGCTGCTGAGGCTGGTGATGATGGGGTTGTTCGATGCGAATAATTTAGTGGTGAGTTCTGCTGTATTGTGAGGTCCCGTGTAATTAAGCAGTTGTGAACGACAAACAGATTGCGCTGAGGCAGATTGGCAATAAAGCATTGCGGCGATGCAAAGTGTAAAAAATGTTTTCATGTTTTTCAAATTTAAAGTGAGACATTGATTGAATGATGATGAAATAACAAAAAAGAACTACTCTGTTTACGCTCGCTTTTGCATAAAGGTTACAGAATTTAAAAAATAAATTTCTGTGCAACAATAAAATTGATCAAATAATTTTATGAATGCGTAACTTTGATACATGTTAATTAGGGTAAATGAAAAGAATATACAAACCAATGATATACTCAAAATCATTGCCTGTTTAAAGGATGGCGGCATCATTATTTACCCAACCGATACAGTGTATGCCTTGGGTTGCGACATTACACAAACCAGAGCCATTGAACGCATTTGTAAACTAAAAAACATCAAGCCCGAAAAATCTAATTTTTCATTTGTTTGCTCTGATTTAAGCCACTTAAGCGAATTCACCAAGCCCATACCAAACCATGTTTTTAGGGTGATGAAAAAAGCTTTGCCGGGCCAATACACTTTTATTTTGGAAGCAAACAACAATGTGCCCAAGCTTTTAAAACACAATAAAAAAACGGTTGGTATACGCGTACCCAATAATGCCATTTGCAAAGCCATTGTTGAGATGCTCGGAAATCCGCTTATATCAACCAGTTTACACGATACCGGCGACGATATTTTGGAGTATTTTTCTGATCCTGAAGTAATACACGATAATTACCAAGATCAGGTTGATATGGTGATTGATGGCGGTTTTGGTAACATTTATCCTTCCACCATTATCGATTGCAGCGAAGGTGATTTTAACGTTACCCGCGAGGGTCTTGGTTCCTTGGACGTTTTGGATTAATTTCTTTATATGAAGCTTTCAATTGCCAAGTGATAAGATTGTAAGCCAAAACCACTGATGCTGCCTTTGCATTTGGCGCCCAAGTATGAAACATGACGATAATCTTCTCTCGAAAAAATATTGCTGATATGCACTTCTACACAAGGCGCTTTAATGGCTGCAACCGCATCAGCTATCGCTATTGATGTATGGGTGTATGCACCGGCATTTATAATTAAACCATCGTGGTTCATGCCGAATGCTTGAATTTTATCAATTAATTCGCCTTCAATATTCGATTGAAAATAACTGAACTGGTGCTGCGGATATTTTTGTTTGAGTTCAAAATAAAAATCGTCAAACGAACGCCCACCATATATTTCGGGTTGTCGAATACCAAGTAAATTTAAATTTGGTCCGTTAATAATTGCTAACTTCATGCCATTAATTTAAGCTTTATTTTTCTTAAATTAAAGATTCAAGGTTTATTCATGAGTAGCTGGAAGTCATACTACATTCGCTTCGAACAGTATCTGTTGTTAGAACGCTCCTTGTCGAAAAATTCAATCGAAGCCTATGCCGATGATTTGAAAAAATTAGAGCACCACGCCGAACTTTTCCTCAATCACCAAATACCAAGCAGCTATAATTTTAAACAGCTTCAAAGTTTTGTTGAGTGGTTGGCTGAATTGGGCTTTTCAGCTTCTACACAAAGTAGGGTTATTTCAGGCATCAAAACCTTTTTTAAATTCCTTACTCTCGAAAATGACATCCCAACGAGTCCTGCCGAATTGCTCGAAACACCTAAATTAAAGCGAAAGTTACCTACGTTTTTAAATGTGGAAGAAATTGACGCCATGTTTGCCCTCATCGACCGGAGCACAGCAGAAGGTGAACGAAATTTGTGCATGCTTGAAACCCTTTACTCATGCGGCTTGCGGGTAAGTGAATTGGTGGGGCTGCAAATCACCGATTTGTATTTAAATGAAGAGTACATTAAGGTAAAAGGAAAAGGCAACAAAGAAAGATTGGTGCCGATTGGTAAAACTGCCATCCGATTAATTAACCAATATTTAAAGCAAATCCGGGTGCATCTGCAAATAAAAAAAGGGCATGAAAATGTTCTCTTTTTAAACCGAAGAGGGGCCCAGCTATCGCGCGTGATGGTGTTTTATATCATAAAAAGTTTGGCACAAAAAGCCGGGATAAAAAAACAGTTGAGTCCGCATACATTTCGCCATTCATTTGCCACACATTTGGTTGAGGGAGGGGCTGATTTAAGGGCTGTACAGGAAATGCTCGGGCATGAAAGTATTACCACCACCGAAATATATACCCATCTCGACCGTGAATATTTGCGCGATAATATTTTAAGTTACCATCCCCGCAACAAAAAATAGCTAACTTTGTTATTCATTCATGAAACAGTTTAATGTTCCTGCTTTTTACCGTAGTTCCCTTATATCAAAGGTGAAAGATTATCGCCGTGTGCAAGATCCGCGTAAAAAAGACAATCAACCAAGTCATTTGAATTTTGGCAAAATAAAATACGTGATTGCACGCCATTTTGGATTTTGTTACGGTGTTGAAAATGCCATTGAAATTGCCTTTAAAGCCATTGATGAAAATCCGGATAAAAGAATTTTTTTACTCAGTGAAATGATTCATAATCCGGAGGTGAACAATGATTTAACTGCGCGTGGATTAAAGTTTTTGCAAAGTACTGAAGGCAAGCAGTTGATTCCTTTTGATGCATTAAAAGCTGATGACATTGTTGTAATCCCTGCCTTTGGCGCCCCTTTGCAATTATTAGCATTGCTCGAAGCAAGAGGCATTCAAACCCAAGCGTATAATACCACTTGCCCATTTGTTGAGCGTGTTTGGAAAAAATCAGAGCAAATCGGTCAATCCAACCATACCATTATCATTCATGGAAAATACAACCATGAAGAAACACGATCAACTTTTTCGCGAAGTGCTAAAGATGCCCAAGCCGTTGTGGTATTGCGCGACATGGCCGAAGCCGAAAAATTAACGGCCTATATCTTACAGCAAAAATCACAAGCCGAATTTGAAACAGATTTTACCAATAAACATACCGAAGGATTCGATATACAAAAACACTTAAATAAAATTGGGGTCATTAATCAAACAACCATGTTGGCGACCGAAACCCAAGAAATTGCCGACTACTTAAAATCGGTGATGCAGCGCAAATTTGGTGAGCATGAAATAAAAGAACATTTTGCCGAAACACGCGACACCTTGTGTTACGCAACCAAAGAAAACCAAGATGCAACCCTCGGACTGTTAAGCAGCGAGGCCGATTTGGCCATTGTGGTGGGTGGATACAACAGTAGCAATACCCAGCACTTGGTTGAATTACTTGAGCAGAAATTTAAAACCTATTATATTTCTTCGGCACAAGAAATTGAAAATCAAAACACCATCCATCATTACGATTTACATCAGAAAAAAAGAATCAGCTCCCATTTATTTTTACCAGAAAAAGAAGCCTTACGCATCATCATCACCAGCGGTGCCTCTTGTCCTGACGCTATGTTAGACCAAGTCATCAATAAAATAAATTCGTTTTACAATATTCACAAAGATGAAGCCGATGTTTTAAAAGAGCTGATGGCCAACAATCCATAAATTATACAGCATGGAATTAAAACTTCACAAACCCATCATTTTTCTCGATATTGAAGCCACAGGTTTGAGTGTTGGTTCAGACAGAATCGTTGAAATTTCCTTGGTTAAATTAAAAACCGACCATCAAACAGAAATTAAAACCATGCGTTTTAATCCGGGCATCCCAATTCCTGAAAAAGTTTCTAAAATACATGGTATTTTTGATGCGGATATAATAGATGCGCCAAGCTTCAAGGAAGCAGCCCCTGATTTACTCAGGTTTATAGGCAATGCCGATTTAGCAGGATACAATTCAAATAAGTTTGATATACCAATGTTGGCTGAAGAATTTTTGCGTGCCGAATGCGATTTCGATTTAAGCAACCGTCGTTTAATTGATGTGCAAAATATTTTTCACATGATGGAGCCGCGTAATTTGGTTGCCGCCTATAAATTTTATTGTCAGAAACAACTCGAAAAAGCACATAGTGCCGAATCGGATGCACTTGCCACCTATGAAATATTTAAAGAGCAATTAAACAAATATGAAGGTGTAGAAATTGAAGATGAAGAGGGACGTAAAATTCAGCCCATCACCGCTGATATAGCCCAATTGAGCGCTTTTAGTACCAAAACAAAAAATGTTGATTTAGCCGGAAGAATTGTTTACAACGAAAATGGAGTAGAGGTTTTTTCTTTTGGCAAACACAAGGATAAACCGGTTTTGGAGGTGTTTAAAAAAGAACCTTCCTATTATAATTGGATGATGCAAGGGGATTTTCCATTGTACACAAAAAAGGTCATCACTGCACTTAGATTAAAATTAATGGCCTAATGTTGATAGGCTTCAGTAGCCTTTCGTACACTGCCATACTTTAACAATAAGGCTTTGGCTGATTCATAATCAAGCATGCCTGTATTCTTCATCAACATTTGAGTGCCTCTGTCTACAAGTTTGTTATTGCTTAATTGCATGTCCACCATTTTATTACCTTTCACACGTCCCAGCTTAATCATCACCGAGGTAGAGATCATATTCAGAACCAATTTTTGTGCGGTACCACTTTTCATACGCGTTGACCCTGTTACAAATTCAGGACCAACCACCACCTCAATTGGAAATTGGGCGATTTGCGCCACTTCGCTGTTGGCATTGCAGGTAATACAAGCAGTAACAATCTTTTCGGCATTACAAGCTTTAAGTGCTGCACAAACATAAGGCGTTGATCCCGAAGCGGCGATGCCTATCACAACATCTTTGTGACTTATATTAAAACCTTTTAAATCTAACCAACCTTGTTTTAGGTCATCTTCGGCAAATTCAACTGCTTTGCGAATAGCAGCATCGCCACCGGCAATGATGCCAATCACGATACCATGTGCAATGCCGTATGTTGGCGGACATTCACTTGCATCCACAATGCCCAATCTGCCGCTGGTGCCGGCCCCTAAATAAAATAATCGGCCACCTTCTTTCAGTTTTAAATAAACTTGTTCAACCACTTTTTCAATTTGAGGAATGGCTTTTTCAATGGCCATGGGCACCGTTTTATCTTCACGATTCATATTCAATAACAAATCGTGAATGGGCATTTTTTCTAAATCATTGTAATGCGAATCTGCTTCAGTGCTTTTCATTCCCTCTAAATTAGGCACAAAAAAAAGCCGCTTGATGTAAGCGGCTTAATTTTATTAAAAGATCCTTGTTACTTAGTTACAATTAATTTCGCAACACGTTTGATGCCCGAATTACTTGAAACATTCACCAAGTAAATGCCAGGTGCTAAATTAGAGGCATCAATGCTGTATTCAACTTCTTGGTTTGGCAATTCGCCAATGTACTGCGATTTTACAGTTCTACCATTTAAATCCATCACATTAATTGAAGCTACTTCACCGCTAAAGCCGTTAAAAATTACATTCACGTTGCCATTGCTTGGATTTGGATACAAACTTAAATTTTTCTCCACTTCCGGTTTAGCCATTTCGTTCATGCCAACATAATAACCACTCATGAATTTACCGCTGGTCCAAACGCCTCTACCATTTGTAGCCACGTAAATTTGACCTGAATTATAGCAATTGTGCGATTCAAATGTTTGTTGCTTGATGTCGAATATTTGAACGTTTGGCAATTGGTTGTTGTTTACATTCGCCCAAGAAGGACTAGCAGCAGTGATATCGGCAGTATAGAACATACCATTGTCGGTGCCTACAAATACTTGTTTGCTATCGTTCTTTTCAATCAACGAACAATAAGTAAGATTACCGGCTAAAACAGTAGCATCTTTTTTCTGCCAGTTAATATTGCTTAAAGTAGCAAGTCTTGAATCAACAGTATTATACATCACCGTTCCGGTTGTTCCTGTACCTGTAGCAGCATTATTAAAAGTTAATACCAAATTTTTATCATCGTTGCTCACACTAATGCTACTAATAGGTCTGTCGAACGAACCAATTAAGGTGGTGCGGTAAGGACAATCCGGATTTAAAGCAGCAGAGTTAATAGGATTCGCATAAGAGAAAACATCGGAATAAAACTTTCCTGAATAACTTGACGGTGATAAATCGAAAATATCATTGATATGCGAAACGCGGTATAATTTATAATCGTCAGTAGCATAATAAATTTCAGTTCCGCCTTTCGACCATTCTAAAAGAATTGGCTTACCGGTAATTGCAATTGGCACATTTACAACCGGCGAAATTCCGTTGGCACTATCACTCAAACAACCACTTTGACTAACCCTTACAAAATTTAATGGGTCATTCAAATTAAGCGGCGACTTACACACAACAATGGCATATTGATTTGCTCCACCGGCATATGCATTTGCAGTAATTGCAGGATGGTTATAAACCATAGCCAATCTTGCTGATTGAGAGGTAGGCATTTTAACCAAAGGATTGGTGGCCTTATTTAACACAACGGCCGGATTAACACCTGTTTTAGGACCATTGGTGTTTTGATTAACATTCACATATTTTTTAGTCCAACGCAAAGGTGTTGTTAATGCGGTACTATATTTGAAAGTCTTGGTTGAGATATTGTTATCAGTAACAGAAACTGTATCGCCCACTTTATATTTATAAAATACAGTGGCAAACACCCTATAATAAGCCGCTGCATCTGGTACACCTGTGAATGAAGCAGTTGTTTTAGATAAAAATGGGGGATTGTTAAATGTAACTGAAATAACATCCTGCATGGTTGTTGCATTTAATGTTACACCGGTGGCAGCAGAAGTATTTACAACCGGACCCCAAGTATTGATGTTTGATCCATTAAACGGTGTGATGGTGTAAATCACAGGAACCGTTGTTGTGCTTACGTTTACTGTATTTGAAGGTAATGATGTATTTGGAATTTTAATCCAAATATCTTGTTTGTCAGTTCCGGTAAATGGTGGTGAATTTGCACCTGATGTGGTTGGCAACACCACTGTGCCTGTTCTGATTACAACGCTATCGATGGTTGCAAATCGGTTAGGACGAGAGGCAGAGAAAGTAAAATTAGTGGCTGTAGTCAAAGAACTCACACCTGAAATTGAATATTGTAATCGCAGTGAATCATTATAAAAAATGGCTTTGTCAGGTGAATTGGTAAGTTGACCATAATTTTCCCACAATTTAAATGGTGTACCTGTACTGAAACCGGTATTTAAAAATGATCTGGCATCAGGCGCCAACGATGCAATACTACTGCCGGTGTAAACGTTGAAATCAACCAAATTAGGACTTGTGTTTTTTACATTGGCAGTGCGGTAGAATCCACCACTACCAACGGTTAAAAATGCAGATCCGTCCAAAACTTTTGAATACTCAGCATTGTAAATATCACCGCTCATATAGCTGGTTTCTTGGGTCACCAAAGTGTCACGACCACTATAATAAGTAAAGCCATTGGCACCAGTACCACCAATAAAGCCAGATAGCGGCGTGATGTTGGTGCCGTTTGTTACATTACTTCCATTGGCAGTCACAGGGAAACGTTCGATGCTCACAGAATTAAACTGACCGGTAACCAAACCACTGTAAAATGGTTGAAAAGAAGGTGGAATAAAGTTTGATGCACTCGTTAAATCAATTGAGCGGTAAATACCTGCATCTGTAACAAAGTAAAATTTAACCGGACTGCCGGGGATGATTTTAATGTCGTGAATGTTTTCATGCAAATAACTTGGTGAACTGGTGAAAAAGTTTTGTGCCATGTTTGTTACCCAATTTCCAATAGGATTGGCATCGGTACCACCTGTACGTGTGTACATGCAGAATTTATAACC
>CANGGP010000007.1 GCA_947453445.1 Sphingobacteriaceae bacterium | reverse complement strand
CTGTAATGTATTGCAAGGTTTCTTCATCCAATTCAGTATGCATTGGTAAAGATAATACCGAGGCACACAATTTTTCGGTCACCGGAAAATCACCTTGTTTGTAGCGATCGCTGGCAAAAGCTTTTTGCATGTGTAAAGGAATAGGGTAATAAATCATTGAAGGAATTCCTTTTTCAGCCAATTGTTCGCGAAGTTTTGTTCTATCAACATCTTGCATTTGCATGGTGTATTGATGAAACACATGGTTTGAGTTTTTGGCACGCACCGGTGTTTTTATTTTTGGATGATTGGCAAATGCCTTGTCGTAATAATTCGCCACTGCATTTCTGGCAGCTGCGTATTCATCGAGGTGTTTTAATTTGGCATTTAAAATCACCGCTTGAATGGTATCTAAACGTGAATTAACGCCCACAACATCATGATGGTATTGAATGCTTTGACCATGGTGTGCAATCATGCGCAATTTTTTTGCCAAGTCGTCGTCGTTGGTATACATGGCACCACCATCGCCATAGGCCCCTAAGTTTTTGCTTGGGAAAAATGAAGTACAGCCAATGTGTGCAATGGTGCCCGCTTTGGTTTTTTTACCATTTGAAAAGGTATAATCTGCACCCATTGCTTGGGCAACATCTTCTATCACAAAAAGATGATGCTTATTGGCAAGCGCCATAATTTTTTCCATGTCGGCACATTGACCAAACAGATGCACCGGCACAATGGCTTTTGTTTTTGGTCCGATATTTTTTTCGATGGCGTCAATATCAATGTCGAAGGTGTTAGGATTAACATCAACCAAAACAGGCGTTAAACCTAACAAGGCAATAACTTCTGCTGTAGCCACATAGGTGAAGCTGGCAGTAATGACTTCATCACCGGGTTTTAAACCCAAGGCCATCATTGCAATTTGAAGGGCATCGGTACCGTTGGCACATGGAATCACGTGTTTTACCTGAAGATAATCTTCCAAAGCCTTTTGAAAATCCTTTACAGCAGGACCATTGATAAAAGCAGTTGAATCAATGACTTGCTGAATGCCTGTATCGATTTCAGATTTAATTTTTTGGTACTGACCTTTTAGGTCGACCATTTGAATTTTTTTGCTTAGCACCATGTGGTTTAAATAAGAAAGCGAAAATACGAAAATTTAAGGATTGGCCTTAAAAAAAGGCAATAAACCTTGCTGAAACCAATCGGGTACTTTTACCATTTTATTGCTTTTTTTATCAATAAAAACAAGCGATACGGTGCCCGTGTTAAGCAGTTCGTTTTTTGCGTTTTTTGTTTCGTATTCAAATTTAATGCGGTATCCGCTAGGCATCTCTTGAAGCTTGGTGATGAGTGTAATTTCATCATCATAAAATGCGGGCTTTTTGTAAACAATATTTAATTCTATCACCGGCATCAATATGCCTTTGTCTTCAACATCTTTATAACTAAAACCCAACAATCGCATGGCTTCCACTCTGCCCACTTCGAAGTATTCGGCATAACGACCATAATATACATAGCCCATTTGATCGGTTTCGGCGTAACGCACCCTAAATTTAGTTTCTGCTTGAATCATCACTTATTTTAATAAAACAAAGATAATTGAATATCTCGTTAATATCGCTTGGGTTGGATTATTGGAGTTATGCTTTAATGCCCTTGATCTGATTAATAGGATGACACATGTTGTTTTCCTCTATTCTACGAATATTTGAAGCTTGACAAGAATCATTACAAAAAGTCGATTGAAGACATATAGCAAAATAAATTAAATGTGAAATATTTTTTTTACCCATTTAACCGAGATAAAAAAAGAAAAAAACGAAGTAAAAAATCCATCCTGATAATTATCATTCTGCACCACAAAAAACAGAATCCTCATTCCAATATATAATCAAAACCAAGTTTTTGTTGTTTGCTTTTTTTTCCATGAACAATTAACAAGAACAAAACCATGGGTGTTAAATTGTGTTACAAAACAACAATCAAAAAAAACAATCATCGCAAAAGCTTTGTGAGTAAAGCGATTCAAAGGACTTGTATAATTACTGATCTTCATTCAAGAATGAATTAACTTAAAAAAGATTCCTTTTTTTGATTACATTTACTTGTCAGATAATACTAAAAAATTACATCAATCCACCATCCATTTTCAAATATAATAGACGGTAATAAAAAATATTAATATTGCAAGCACCCACCGAAAATTTCTTTAAATTTTTTTTTACGGATTTTAGTTGCAAACAGAAAATATCGCATTATATTTACCAACACGTTTAGGTTAATAAATTAGAACACGAAAATATTTTAAACATTTTTAATTGTATGATGAAAGAAAAAACTGCAGAGCAAGTTTGGAGTGGTTGCCTCGAGATTGTGAAAGATAATGTGAGTCCGCAAAATTTTAAAACTTGGTTTGAACCGATTAAACCAATCAAGATAAACAACAATGTTTTAACCATACAAGTTCCCTCACAATTTTTTTATGAATGGATTGAGGAACATTATATTACTTTAATTAAAAAAGTCATTAAAAAAGAATTGGGTGCAGAAGGCCGTTTAGAATACAACATTATCATGGATAATGCTTCAGGCAAAACTGAAACCCCAATTACATTCAAATTACCAAACATCAGCACCAATTTAAAAAACCCTTCGGTATCAATGCCGATTGATGTGAGCAACAGCTCCATTAAAAATCCTTTTGTGATTCCGGGTTTAAAGAAAGTGCAAGTTGAATCACAATTAAATCCAAACTACAGCTTCGAAAATTTTGTTGAAGGTGATTGTAACCGTTTGGCACGTAGCGCCGGTTATGCCGTTGCACAAAAACCGGGTGGTAACGCTTTTAATCCTTTGTTGTTATACGGAGGTGTAGGTTTGGGTAAAACCCACTTGGCACAGGCCATTGGTATTGAAGTAAAAAAGAACTATCCGAATAAAACAGTATTATACGTTCAGTCTGAAAAATTCATCACCCAATTTATTGAGGCAGTGAAAAACAACAATCAAAATGATTTTGTACACTTCTATCAAATGATTGATGTGTTGATCATTGACGATGTACAATATTTTGCAGGCAAAGAAAAAACACAGGATGTGTTCTTCCATATTTTTAATCACTTGCACCAATTGGGTAAACAAATCATCTTAACCGCCGATAGAGCACCTGTTGACATTCAAGGCATCGAACAACGTTTGTTGTCGCGTTTTAAATGGGGCTTAAGTGCCGATTTACAATCACCGGGCTTAGAAACACGTATTGCTATCCTTGATAAAAAAGTTTACAATGAAGGTATTCAATTACCAAAAGAAGTAAACGAATATTTGGCTTACAGCATCACATCAAATGTGCGTGAATTAGAAGGGGCTTTGATTTCTTTGTTGGCACAATCGAGTTTAAACAAAAAAACCATCACCCTCGACTTGGCCAAAACCATGATCGACAAATTTGTGAAGAGCACCGCCAGAGAAGTATCCATCGATTACATTCAAAAAGTAGTTTGCGATTATTTCGATTTGGCCATCGATACCATGAAATCAAAAACACGCAAACGCGAGGTTGTACAAGCCCGTCAAATTGCGATGTATTTTGCAAAGAGCATGACCAAATCATCGCTTGCCACAATTGGTATGCATTGCGGCGGTAAAGACCATGCCACTGTATTACATGCTTGCAGAACAGTAAACAATTTAATGGATACCGATAAGCGATTCAAGGCTTACATCGAAGAGCTTGAAAAGAAAATCAGCATCACCAATTAAAAAGCAAAATCCTCAATTCGTTGAGGATTTTTGCTTTTATAAAAGAGCACAATTGTTCAAAAAAAATTTTAGTTAATCCAAATCCTTTCTAATAGCTTTAAACTCAAATGAAGAATATTACAGTTATAGGCAGTGGTACCATGGGTAATGGTATTGCACATGCGTTCGCACAAAATCAGTACCTCGTTAATTTGGTCGACATCAATGAAAATGCTTTGCAAAAAGCCATTGCTACAATCACTAAAAATTTAGACCGTCAAGTTCAAAAAGGAAGCATCACCGAAGAAGTGAAACAGGCTACTTTAAAAAACATCACTACACACACCGATATTACGAAAGCTGCTGCTCATGCCGATTTGGTAGTTGAAGCAGCAAGTGAGAACATCGACATCAAATTAAAAATCTTTAAGCAATTGGATGAAGTTTGTCCGCCAAACACCATATTAGCGAGCAACACCTCATCTATTTCCATCACCCAAATTGCGGCTGTAACAAAGCGTTCAGACAAGGTAATTGGGATGCATTTCATGAACCCTGTGCCAATTATGAAATTGGTTGAGGTGATTCGTGGTTATAATACCAGCGATGAAGTTTGCAGCCTCATCATGGAAACATCAAAAAAACTGAACAAAGTGCCGGTTGAAGTAAATGATTTCCCCGGCTTTGTAGCCAACAAAATATTAATGCCAATGATCAACGAAGCCATCATTACTTTAAATGAAGGTGTGGCCGGTGTTGAAGAAATCGACACAGTGATGAAATTGGGAATGGCACATCCAATGGGTCCTTTACAACTGGCCGATTTTATTGGCCTGGATGTGTGCTTAAACATTTTAAGGGTTTTACAAGATGGTTTTGGAAATCCAAAATATGCACCATCACCTTTATTAATTAACATGGTCACCGCCGGCGACTTAGGCGTTAAATCCGGAAAGGGTTTTTACGACTACTCTACCGGCAGTAAAGATTTAATTTTAGCAAAGCGCTTTAAGAAGCACTAAAACATAATAACCCGTTGCATTGGCTACGCCGTATAAAAATATTTTACCCATTGAATTTCCGAGCATACCAAGTGCAGGCGTATATTACTTTAACACCAAAAGTGGATTAAGGTATGAGGTGCGTTTTGGTCGTTTGCAGGATAATATTCTGCACGCCAATATTGTATTTGGGGTGATTAATGATGAATTTGAAGGCGAAGAATATGTCACCACCAACCGGGGTGAAGTTTACCAAGTGATGAATACCATTGTAGAAATCATTAAAAACTACATGCACGAGCATCCCAAAGTAAACATCTATGAATTTAATGCGGTAGGGCGCGAAGGTGAAGATGAAAATGTAGAGAATGCACGTATGGCCTTATACCGCAGATTTCTGCCAAGAATTTTTGAACTTGGTTGGAAATTTAAAATCGACGGCAACTTTGCCTTGGTAACAAAAATCTAAATCTCTTAAATGGCAGCCATTAAAAGATTGATGTCTTTGAATGGCAAATGAAATGCCTCTCCCAAGTATTGGTTGGTTAATATACCGTTGTAAATATAAACCCCATTTCTTAAGCCGGCGTCCTTTCGCACAATACCGTCGAAACCGCCTTCATCACCCATGTTCATAATGATTTGAGAAAAGATGTTGCTCAAAGCATAAGAAGCAGTGCGGGCAACACGACTATTGATATTTGGCACACAATAGTGAATCACACCATGTTTTCTGAAAACAGGATTGGTATGGTTGGTTACTTCTGAAGTTTCAAAAACACCGCCTTGATCAATGCTCACATCAATAATCACCGAACCATTTTTCATTTCACTCACCATGGTTTCAGTCACAACGCATGGCGTTCGACCTCTGCTGGCGCGCAATGCGCCAATGGCCACATCGGCTGTTTTTAAATGTTTTTCCAATACCTTCGGAACAATGACTGAAGTAAAAACCCTGCTACCCAATTGACTTTGCAATCGACGTAATTTGGAAGTTGAATTATCGAAAATTTTAACTGTTGCACCCAAACCAATTGCGGCACGTGCTGCAAACTCACCCACTGTACCTGCTCCAATAATAATTACTTCGGTTGGGGAGATGCCGCTGATACCGCCTAAAATTGAACCAACACCATTGTTGACATTACTCAATAATTCGGCAGCGATTGAAATGCTTGTACCGCCTGCAATTTCGCCCATGGCTCTAATCACAGGAAAAATACCAACCTCATCAAGTATTAAATCAAAAGCAATACAATTTAATTTTTTGGAAGTTAATTTTTTTAGAAAGTCTTGGGGTTGAACACTCAATTGCAATGCCGATAACAGCGTTTGTTTCGGTTGCATCAATTCAATTTCATCCAAAGTGGGCGGTGCAATTTTAATGATAATGTCAGCCTTAAAAACATCTTGTGGTGATATTACAATTTCGGCTCCTGCTTCGCTGTAATCTGAATCCTCAAAACTTGCTGCCTTTCCGGCACCCGCTTGTACAACAATGCGATGACCGTTATTGACCAAAAGTGCCACTGCATCGGGCACCAATGGCACACGATTTTCCTGGAAAGCAATTTCTTTTGGAATACCAATGTATAATTTACCTTTTTTGCGTGCTACCTCAAGCATTTCTTCTTGTGGTGCAAATCCTGCTTTTGTTAGAGAAAACAAAACATCTTTCGTCATTACCATGGTCAATTCGTATTAAATTAATATGTAGGTCCTTTGTATCTCGGTGCGTTACAATCGTCAATTCTTCTTTTACGCGGGCGATACACCACACCAACACGCAATTCTAAGGTGCGGTTGCGAATGGATGTATTACCACTTTTATATGCAAGAATATCCGGATTCCAATGGTATTCGCTAAACAAACTGTAGTTTTTATAAATCGGATATTCATATCCCAAAGCCAAATCGCCGCTAAACCAAAAGGTGCTTAAATTACTTACCGGAGCAAAAACAGACACAGATTTTTGGAACAAGTATTGCAAACGAATGCCCGGCATGATATACCAGTAGGCCACACCCAAAGGATTATAAAACTTAATGTAGTTGTTCCATTCTATATACGTGTACTTATTTACACTTGTTCCGCCGCCCCTTTCGCCTGTATAAGGATTGGTAAGTGGCACCTCTTTGGCGCCTTGGTTGATGTATTCAATTTCGGTTTGCCAACGCACCTTTTCATTGCGTGATAACTCTAAAAAAGCACCGGCCCCCCAATTAAAAAATTCTTGCGAAAAATGTGTTTGGGGATTAAAATACTCCGGATGTTTATAAGCCGTGTCTTGCGGCTTTTTGCCGGTGTCGTTGTTAATGTAATGGTGCGCCGACTGTGTCATTGAACCAAATACACCTGCACCCTTGAACAAAGATTGCGCCATGCTATTTGCAATACAGATAATTAAACAACAAATGGTGAAAATTAATCTCATGCGCTAACAGCTTCAGATGTTAAACTTATTTTTTTGATTAAACCTTGCAGTACTTTACCCGGACCCACTTCCACAAAAGAAACAGCACCATCATGTACCATGTTTTGAATGCTTTGAGTCCATTTTACAGGAGCAGTTAATTGCATGATTAAATTATTTTTAATTTCAGAAGGATTCGATACCGCTTGGGCTGTGGCGTTTTGATAAACAGGACAAATAGGCGCATTAAAATGTGTTTCGTGAATGGCCTTTTCAAGTTCTAAACGCGCCGGCTCCATTAACGGAGAATGAAATGCTCCACCAACGGGCAACACCAAAGCCCTTTTTGCACCGGCCGCCTTTAATTGTTCGCAAGCAATATTGATACCCTCTATACTTCCCGAAATCACTAACTGACCGGGGCAATTATAATTGGCGGCTACCACTGTATGTCCTAGCGCAGTGATTTCGGCACAAATAGATTCAACTTTTTGGTCATCCAAATTTAAGATGGCTGCCATTGTGCCGGGATTAAGTTCGCATGCTTTCTGCATGGCCAAAGCCCTTTGGTAGACTAATTTTAATGCGTCTTCAAAACGCAAAGTTTGGTTTGCCACCAAAGCTGAAAATTCGCCAAGCGAGTGGCCTGCCACCATATTGGGTTGAAAGGCATCGCCAATGGTTTTCGCCATAATTACCGAATGTAAAAAAATGGCGGGCTGTGTAATACGTGTTTGTTTTAACTCCTCCTCAGTACCTGAAAACATGGTTTGGGTGATGTTAAAACCTAAAATATGATTGGCTTTTTCAAAAAGATCTTTTGCAATTGGATTGGATTCATACAAATCTTTTCCCATTCCGGGGAATTGTGAACCTTGACCCGGAAAAACATACGCTTTCTTCATGCTAAAATGATGATTGGTTAGACTGGTAAATTTATGAGAATTAAGCAAAGAATCAAACCAAAGATGTGGTTGGTTATTCAATGCCCAATGTTAGAATCCTTTTTTACAGAAATTTTTTACGATCGATGAAACCGCCGCCAACCAAATCATTGCCTTCATATATCACGGCGCTTTGGCCCGGCGCCACACCTGTTACAGCATTGTGGAATATCACATCCAACTTATTGTCGATTGAATTAATGGTGGCCATGGTGCCGGCATCCTTGTATCGTATTTTGGTTAAACCCACAAAATCGTGTGGTAAAGTTTCATATTTAATAAGGTTGTAGTCCCTTACTTGTAAATGATTTTCTTCCAAATCTTCTTTATCGCCTAACACCACAGTATTTGTTTCAGGAATAATTTCTTTCACAAATACCGGTGCACCCAAAGCGATTTCCAATCCGCGGCGTTGACCCACCGTGTAAAAAGGATATCCTTTGTGTTGTCCTACTTTTTTGCCTTTGAATATAAAATCTCCTCCATCCACTTTGTCTTCCAAGCCCGGCATTTTGTGTTTCAAAAAAGCGCGGTAATCATTATCCGGCACAAAACATATGTCATAGCTTTCGCTTTTGTTTGCCAAGTCAAAAAACCCGGCATCTTTGGCCATTTGTTTAATTTCAGTTTTTTTAAATTGACCCAATGGAAACATGGTGCGTTTTAAACTTTCTTGGTTTAAACCCCACAACACGTAGGTTTGGTCTTTTGTTAAATCAAGACCTTTAAAAATAATTTTGCGGTTATTTTCTTCACGAATTTGCGCATAATGACCGGTGGCGATAAACTCACAATCCAACATGTTGGCACGTTTTAAAAGCGCATCCCATTTTATATGGGTGTTACACAATACACAAGGATTTGGTGTGCGACCGGCCAAATATTCTTCAACAAAATTATTGATAATGGCTTCTCCAAATTCACCACGAATATCTAAGATGTAATGCGGAAACCCAAATGACACAGCCATGGTGCGTGCATCATTAATGCTATCCAAACTGCAACAACCTGTTTCACGTTTACCGGCGCCTGAACTTTCGTAGTCCCAAGTTTTCATGGTAATACCAATCACCTCATAACCCTGTTCATGCAACATCATGGCTGTTACACTGCTATCAATACCGCCACTCATGGCCACCAACACTTTACCGTTTTTGCTCATGCTTACTTTTTTGGTTTTGGATTGTTGTTGTAGAGTGTTCCTGTAGTCACAGAAGCAGGTTTGGCCGGTTCCTGTTTTGTTTGTTCGCCTTTATTTTTTTGGAAAAAAGCATCGGTTTCTTTTTTAGATGCCAAGCGACCATTTTTGTAAAGTTCTTTTTCTTTGATTGAACCGTCTTGGTTTTTATATACCCAAACACCGTTTTTATTGCCTTTAAGATAATAACCTGCTGCAGCCTCAACACCGTTAGGAAAATAATGAACCACCTTTCCTTCCATTTGACCGTTAAGGTATTGTCCTTTTGCACGAACTGTGATACCATCAAAATATTTTATGAAAGGTCCGTTTTCTAAACCGTTCTTAAAAACAATCTCTTCAGATACTTTACCATCGGGTAAATAAACAGTGCAGGTGCCATCTTTTTTACCCGCTTTGTATTTTTCAACCGATATTAAAACACCTTCTTCATCAAAAAAAGACCAGGTGCTGTCTTTTATTTCTTTATTGAGATAATTGCCTTGGGCCATGCGTTTGCCATTGAGGTGAAACAATTTGGCACTTATGGTTTTACCATCGGGTCTGAAAACCAAGATGGCCCGAACGGTATCGTGGGGATAATAATATTTAAACTTGCCTACCGGTTTGTCGTCTTTAAAAGCCCCTTCATATAAAAGATGGTTTGTTTTTTCATCTTTCTTTTTCCAATAACCTTGCTTTTTACCGTTGGCATCAACAGTTTGAGACATCGCGCTAAAGGCAAAAAAACATAAAAAGCTGAATGTAAAAAAACGCATAAGGTTATAATTGTAAAACATTGTAAAGTTACATGAAAAAAACACTATTTAATTTTTCTGGACGAATTTAAATACTATTAACAAACTGAAAATTACAAAAGCACCACTTTGTATTTTTCGGCCATTTTACTGAGTTGTTCGGGGCTAATTTGATGTTGATTTTGGCCCCCGTGTCGATTTTCGACTGTGAGTACAAAAACCTTGTAATTATAGGCGCGGGCCAGTTTAAAGTAAGCTTCGATTTCCCAATCTAAAGTAAGGGTGTGATCGATAAAAATTTTTTGAATTTTTTGCTGCATGGCATTTTCTGTGTTTTTTAAACATTGATCATAAGCCAAATGGTTGGTTTTGTAATCAAATTGGTACTTACCGGTGATTGGGTCGGTAAAAAAATCATCCACCGAATAAACCGGCCATTTACCATCCTCGCTCAAAACCTTGGCCAAACTTGTCTTCCCCGCCCCCGGCAATCCTCTTAATAATACTATTGTTGCAGACATTGTTTTCATTTAAAGAATAAAATCGAGGTAATTTTTTTGATTAACCACCTCGAAGCCGGCCTTTGGGTAGGCCTTGGCAAAAGCGATTGGTTTTTTAGGTATTTTTTTTAAGCCGAATTTAAATTCAAATGCGGCCAATTTTTTTTGATTTACTTCCAGCAAATCGATTTCTTGTTGATCGTAGGTGCGCCAAAAATGGTAATCGGGATGAAGGTTTTGATAGGTGTTTCGTTTTAATCGCTCCATAAAGAGATAGTTTTCCCACAACATGCCTTTTTCATCTTCACGGCGAAGCGATATTGGATCAAAATTTCCAATAACGGCATTGCGAATACCATTGTCAACAAAGTACCACCTTTGACTTTTCGATATTTCTTTTCGCAGATTATTGCTGTAGGCAGAAACCTTGTGCAACACAAACACTTTGGTTAGAAGGTTTAAGTATTTTTCGACTGTATTTTTACTTACGCCCAAAGCACTTCCAATTTCATTATAAGACACTTCTTTGCCGATTTGATAGGCCACCATTTTCAACAAACTAAACACCAAGGTTGCGTTACGCAAACCATCCAACACCAAAATATCTTTTAATAAATATGAGTTAACCAAATCACTGAGATAACGTTTTTTTTCATCGGGGTTTTTCAAATGCCATATTTCGGGATAGGCGCCAAAAACCAAACGGTCATCGAGGTTTTGTTTTGTTTGCAATGCGTTTTCTTTGAGTTCACCTTGCCACAAAGGATACAACAAAACAACGCGACTTCTTCCGGTGAGGGGCTCACCCGAAACGTTGAGGATATCAAAAACTGAAGAGCCGGTAACCAAAATTTTTAATCCCTTGATGGAATCAACCATCAACTTCAATTTTTTGCCAATATCAGGAATGTTTTGCGCTTCATCAATCACCAACAAATCGTTTCCGTTTAGTACACGCGTGTAATTGCTAACCGTTCTTTGGGCCAACAATTGGTGTGTATCTTCATCTTCGCCATTCAGAAACAAGTAAGGCCGCTTATAACTTTTGAGCAGGGCTTCAATCAGCACCGATTTACCTACACGCCTGGCACCAAGTAAAAGGGTAACCTTTTGCGGTTTTAAGCTTTTGAGTAATTCAATTTGTTGTATCCGATTAATTTCCACCCAACAAATATATAAATTTAGTCAATACGTTGACAAAATTTATATTAAAATTGTCAATACGTTGACAAAATTTACATTAATTTTGTCAACGTATTGACAGAATTTACATTTTTTATACGAAAAAAGCCCCAGACGCGGTTTCCGGGGCTTTAATGATTTTACATGTTTCGGCGGTATTGGCCACCCACCTCAAACAAAGCCGCCGTAATTTGACCCAAAGAGCAGTATTTCACAGCCTCCATGAGTTCGGCAAACATATTGCGGTTATGAATGGCAGCAGATTGCAGTTTTTTCAAGGCCTCTGCGCCTTCTTGCGTATGACCTGCCCATAAATTGTTACGGGTGGCAATTTGCGCTTCTTTTTCTTCGGTGGTTGAACGTATCACCTCACGCGGCAACATGGTGGGCGATCCTTTCGAACTTAAAAAGGTATTCACACCAATGATTGGATATTCACCATTGTGCTTTAAGGTTTCGTAATACAAACTCTCTTCCTGAATTTTACTGCGCTGATACATTGTTTCCATAGCACCCAGTACACCGCCACGTTCTGTAATTCGATCAAATTCAAGCAATACAGCTTCTTCAACCAAATCGGTTAACTCTTCAATAACGAAAGCACCTTGCAAAGGATTTTCATTTTTGGCCAAGCCCAACTCGCGGTTAATGATCAATTGAATGGCCATGGCCCTTCTTACCGATTCTTCTGTTGGCGTGGTGATGGCTTCATCATATGCATTGGTGTGTAAACTGTTGCAATTATCATAAATGGCATATAAGGCTTGTAAAGTAGTGCGTATGTCGTTAAAGTCAATTTCTTGCGCATGCAATGAGCGACCGGAAGTTTGAATGTGGTACTTTAACATTTGACTTCTTTCGTTGGCACCATACTTTTGCTTCATGGCCTTGGCCCAAATACGACGAGAAACACGTCCAATGACACTATATTCAGGGTCAATACCGTTGCTGAAAAAGAAAGACAAATTCGGCGCAAAATCATTAATGTCCATCCCTCTGCTCAAATAGTACTCTACAAAGGTGAAACCGTTAGACAGCGTAAAGGCAAGTTGCGAGATAGGATTAGCACCTGCTTCAGCAATATGGTAACCACTAATGGAAACGGAATAAAAATTACGAACATTTTTATCGATAAAATATTGCTGTACATCACCCATCACACGCAAACTAAACTCCGTACTAAAAATACAAGTGTTTTGGGCTTGATCTTCTTTTAAAATATCAGCTTGTACTGTGCCCCTCACTTGGGATAAGGTAGTTGTTTTAATTTTTTCGTATACATCATGCGGCAACACCATGTCGCCGGTAACACCCAACAACATTAGCCCTAAACCATTATTACCTTCAGGTAATTCAGTCGAAAGATAACTTGGTCGCTTGGTGCCCTTGGCCTTGTATATTTGTTTAATTTTCTCTTCAACTTCCTTTTCTAAACCATTGGCCTTGATATACAATTCACATTGTTGATCGATTGCAGCATTCATGAAAAATGCAGCAATGGTAGCGGCAGGACCATTGATGGTCATTGAAACAGATGTTTTAGGATCTGCCAAATTAAATCCACTGTAAAGTTTTTTTGCATCGTCTAAACAACACACACTTACCCCACTGTTGCCAATTTTACCATAGATATCAGGGCGGTGATCAGGGTCATTGCCATACAAAGTAACACTATCGAAGGCAGTGCTTAAGCGATGCGCAGGCATGCCCAAACTCACATAATGAAAGCGTTTGTTGGTGCGCTCAGGACCGCCTTCACCGGCAAACATGCGGGTTGGATCTTCACCTTCGCGTTTAAATGGATAAATACCGGCCGTGTAAGGAAACTCGCCCGGAAAATTTTCACGCAATGACCATTTTAAAATATCTGCCCAACCACTAAATTTTGGCACAGCCACTTTGGGAATTTGCGAATGCGAAAGGCTTTCATAGTGGGTTTTAATTTTTATTTCTTTATCACGTACCTTAAAAATATAATATTCATTTTGGTACTGCTTTTTCTTATCGTCGAATGTTTCAAGCGTTTTCAAATTTTTTGGGTCCAAATCCAAACGAATATGCTCAGCTTGCTCTTCAAGCGCTTTTATGATTCTGTCTCTATCCTCCATTTTTGAGGTCTTCAACGAATCAATGGTTAAGCGAATACCCTGTAGTTTCAAAGCAATTACACTTTGATCTAGTGCCCATTTATCATACTGCCTGGAGGCCTCCGAAATTTCACTTAAATAACGGGTTCTGTTTGGTGGAATGATGTAAATTTTTTCACTCATTTCATCGGTGATTTTAAAATTCGATTTTAAATCGCATTTGGTTTTTTCAACCAATTTATCCATCACCGCTTTGTATAAAGTATTGGTACCCGGATCATTGAATTGTGATGCAATGGTGCCGTACACCGGAATTTCTTCATCTTTTATATCCCACAAATTGTGGTTGCGTTTATACTGTTTTTTAACGTCACGAATGGCATCCAAGGCGCCACGTTTATCAAATTTATTGATGGCCACTATGTCGGCAAACTCAAGCATGTCAATTTTTTCAAGTTGTGTGGCAGCACCAAATTCAGGCGTCATCACATACAAGCTCATGTTGCTATGCTCAATAATTTCGGTATCACTTTGACCAATACCGGCTGTTTCTAAAATCACCAAATCAAATTCTGAAGCCTTTAAAATATCCACAGCATCCTTAACGTATTTTGATAATGCCAAATTACTTTGACGCGTGGCCAATGAGCGCATGTACACACGCTCATTTTTAATTGAATTCATGCGAATTCTATCGCCCAATAAAGCGCCGCCTGTTTTACGTTTACTTGGGTCAACTGAAACAATACCGATTTTTTTATCCTTAAAATCCAATAAAAAACGGCGCACCAATTCATCCACCAAAGAAGATTTTCCTGCTCCACCTGTACCGGTAATACCAATAACGGGGGTTTTGGAGGCTTTCGCTTGTTCGCGAATTTTATCTAAAACGGCTTTATTTTCTTCATTAAAATTTTCTGCAGCTGAAATTAACTTTGCAATCGATTTGTAATCCTTTTCCTTAAGGCGTTTCTCTTCTCCGTTTATATTGGTGCCGGTGGCATAATCACTTTGTTTTAAAACATCATTAATCATGCCTTGTAAACCCATCGAACGACCGTCATCAGGATGATAAATGCGAACAATACCATACTTGTGAAGGTCAGCAATTTCTTCCGGAAGAATGGTTCCACCGCCACCACCAAATATTTTGATATGACCACAGCCCCGTTCTTTTAATAAATCAAACATGTATTTAAAGTACTCGTTATGCCCACCTTGGTAACTGGTGATGGCAATGGCATTGGCATCTTCTTGAATGGCACAATCAACAATTTCTTGTACGCTGCGATCGTGACCCAAATGAATAATTTCAGCACCTGAACTTTGCATGACGCGGCGCATGACATTGATGGCTGCATCATGTCCGTCGAATAAAGCGGCAGCAGTTACAATTCGAATTTTATGTTTTGTTTGATAAGGCTTTGTTTCAATCATGGTTTTAAAATTGAGCTATAAATTTACAGTTTGGCGGCGATTAAATAAACTTTTTTATGTGCTTTAAAGAGCTTAGATTGTATCTATAGCAATGAAGAACGGCGAAAACGATAATAATACACAATCACAAATAAAAACCCCGCACAAAATGGAATTAATGCAAGGTGTTTGTGGTGGTTATTCATGAAAAATTCAACAAACATCCAATAACTATTGGCTGTTATCCAACATAAGATGGCCAAATTGATAAAAAGATCGGGCGATTTGCGCGTGTGAAAAACGATGAAAACCGCCATGAATAGGGCCGGTATAATCATCAAAGCGCCCAATAGCTTAAATTCCATCATCCAGCAAGTATCCTTGATAAGCCAAAAAACGATGTGCAAATTCTCTAATCGCCGAACTTTGTTGAGTAAATCCATAAAAACAAAGCTAAATTAAACTTTTGCTTTAATTTTACATCTAACAAGAAATATTTGTGGCCAAACAAATTGAAGACCATAACATTTTAGCCTTGTACAAGGACCAAGCCAAAAGAAATGCTGCCTTGTCGCTGCTCATTGAAAAGTACCAACAACGCTTGTATTGGCATATACGGAAGATTGTAATTGACCATGATGATAGTGATGATGTGCTGCAAAACACATTTATAAAGGCTTGGAAAGGTCTAGAAAATTTTAAAGAGGAAAGTCAATTGTACACTTGGCTGTATCGCATTGCTACCAACGAAGCACTTAATCAACTGCGTCAAAAGCAACGATTAAACACCAGCTCAATTCATCCCATTGAATATCAATTGAGTATGAGCTTGCAAAGTGACCAATATTTTAAAGGTGACGAAATTCAGTTAAAACTTCAGCAAGCCATTTTAACTTTGCCTGAGAAACAACGCTTGGTTTTTAATATGCGGTATTACGACGAAACACCTTATGAAGAAATGTCGGAAATACTCGAAACTTCAGTAGGCGCGCTAAAGGCAAGTTACCATATAGCCGCTAAAAAAATTGAAGAATATTTAACGAACACTTAAACTTTTTAAATAATAACACATCTAAAATTAAATGTCTGATCCTAAAAATAGTCCTCAACACAACCCTAACGAACAATTTCATGTTCCAAAAGGCTATTTTGAAAAATCAGGGGTGCGCCTTTTTAATAAGATAGACTGTATTGAAGAGTTAAAAGATTTTCCGCTGTTAAGCAATCTCAAGAAAGAAAATGTTTTTGTAACACCGGATGAATACTTCCAAAAATCGGCCTTGCAACTAGAGTTGATTGAATTTGAAAAACTTTCGGGCTTATCAAAATTACAGGTTTTTGATGTACCCAATCATTATTTTGATCAAAAGGCCGGCGCTATCATTGATGAACTGCTGCCATTAAACAACGAAAACAAATATTATTCTGAATTAAACCAGATTTCAAAAGCAAATGTTTTTGAAACGCCGCCAAATTATTTTGATGCAAGGAAAGAAAGAATTTTAAACACTTTAAAGGAAAAGAAAAGTGCCAAAATATTCCATTTATCATTTGGTCAAGCTTCAATGGCCGCTGCAGCAATTTTAATCATTTCATTGGGCTTTTGGTTCTATCCTGAACAAGAAAAAATTGTTTCCCCCGATGATTGTGGCACCTTGGCATGTATTGAAAAGCGCGAGTTGCTTCAATCAAAACAAATCGAAAATTTAGATGATGATGAATTATTCGAATTGGTAAACCCGGCAAAACTTGAACAAAAATTAAACCCGATGAATAAGTCTGATAATAGCGCAAAAAAGAAGGATAGCAGCGATGCACATAAAATATCGGATGAATTACTGGATGAAATATAAATGAAACGCTTGGTTCAAATATTGATTTGTTTTCTGTTTTTTTCGCAACACCTTGCGGCACAAGGCGAGCGCGATAAAATTGAAACCATGCGATTTAATTTTATTTCAAGTAAAATAGAATTAACAAGCAATGAGTCCGAAAAATTTTGGCCGCTTTACAATGAATACAACGACAAGGTAAAAGCCATTAAAAAAAATCTTCGGCAAAATTACAAACGTAAAATCGAAAACTTGGGCGACAAGGAAGCGGATGAATTATTGACTCTTGAAATTCAATCAAAACAAGCTGAGGCCGATTTGTTCAAACTATACAACGAACGATTTAAAAGCATCATAGGCAGCAAAAAGCTAGTGAAATTGCATCTTGCAGAAGAAGCATTTAAACGAGAAATCATCAACACCATTAAAGATAAAAACGATTAATACCAACACAAATATTAAAACTTTAAAAGTGCTGCTCATTTTTTGCAGCACAATTTTTTTTGCCACGCAAAAGAATTTTGCACAGCAAAGCTTCGATACTTTAAAATTAAAAATGCCTAAGCATTACTTTAACACACTGATTTTAATCGACAGTTATAATAAACCCGATAGAGCAATTGACAGCAACAATGCCATTAGCAAGCGATTAAAAACCTATGGTGTAAAACAAAGTAATATTTCGTTTCAAATTCCATTGTTTACCAAAGATGTAAAAGGCTTATATGCCGACAGTAACATTATTGCCAATCACCATCTATTACTCACCGGCACTTTTATGAGTTTAAGGCCCCAATTTGAAGGCATCGAAACACATCGCTTGGTAAAAAGAGGCATTGGCTTAAGGTATATTTATAATACCGGGCAAAAAGGTGTTTGGTTTTTTGACATCGCACCATTTGTGACCAAGGACATGACTTACCAATCGAAAGCCTACGCGCGCTTGGCCAGCACAATTGTATACAGTTACAATTTTAGCGATCGTTTTAATATGCGTGGCGGCATCACCAAATCATTTCTTTGGGGAAACCGTTACTACTTGCCCTTTATAGGTTTACGTTTTGGTCGACTCGATCGGGTAAACCTCAGCATACAATTTCCGCGCAGCATCAACATTAATTTACCGCTTAACAACAAAGCGGTTTTTAGCATATATACCAAACCCCAGGGCGGCATGTATATTTTCTCAAACCAAGATTCGCTTTATTTTAATAAGAGTGTGCCAACTTTTCATTTTACGCGTTATGAACTCAATACAGGCTTAAGATTTGATTTAAGGTTAAAGCACCTGAATTTTTACACAGCTTTGGGTTTCAGCACCAAAAACAATATCACCTTTTATTCCGACAAACATAATAGCAGTGCTGTTGGCAGCTATAATACCTATTTTTACACAAAAAAATTACCATCTACCCTCTATCTTAATTTGGGCTTGTTAATTAAAATCGGAAAAACAAAATCCATTTACAATAACAGAAACTTATATGATGCCATTGATTTGAACAATACCATGGGACTACCAAATCGAAACGCGCAAATTCCGGTGCCTGCCAAAAAAACTAGCAAAACAAATTTAGAATCCATTCAAGACTTAATTGACTATAACGATTTTTAAATTAAGGCAGTATATTTGTTTTGATGCAAAAATATTTCATTGTTCTGCTTATTATTTTCACTTGGCCTTTGCACATCCATTGCCAAGTAGATAGTTTGTCGCCAAAAAAAATTACAGAACGAAAAATTTACGTTGCAACCGGCGCATCTGCCCTAACCATTGGATCATTGGTGTCATTAAACCAAGCCTGGTACGCAGCCTATAATACCGGGCAATTTCATTTTTTTAACGACAATGCCGAATGGTTACAAATGGATAAAGTTGGGCATACTTGGACAAATTATCAATTGGCCCGCTTGATGATGGGCACCTTTAAATGGGCAGGCTACTCAAAAAAACAACAGTTGTTGTATGGCGGCAGCATTGGTTTTGCCTATATGACTTGCATTGAAGTGATGGATGGATTTAGCAAAGGTTGGGGTTTTTCGTGGGGCGATGAAATGGTGAATGCAATTGGCAGTGCAATGGCAGTAGCGCAATATGCTTCTTGGGATCGCCAAAAAATTCAAATCAAGTTTTCGTATGCTTCGAGTGGATTGGCAAAGTACAATCCATCATTATTAGGCAAAAATGCTAGCACCCAAATTTTGAAAGATTATAACGGACAAACATATTGGTTAACCTGCAATCCTTTTGATTTTATTAAGACGCAAAACAAATTTCCAAAGTGGCTTAACATTGCCTTGGGTTATAATGCCAGTGGCATGTTGGGGGCAATTCAGAACAAAATTTTAATTTACGATGAACACGGCAGCCCAATTACCTTTAATAGAGAAAGGCATTTTTTATTCAGTCTTGATGTTGATTTGAGTCGAATTAAAACCAAAAGTCGGATACTACAAAAAGTTTTTTCGGTTGTTAACATTTTAAAATTTCCTGCGCCGGCCGTTGATTTTGCGCAACACGGAATAAAATTTCATTATCTTTATTATTAAAATATCAAAAGGCATTAAACCTTTTCTGAATTCAGTCATCATAGTATTAAATTAAAACACACAGTTATGAAAATCACAAAAATCACAACAGCCATTGCCTTACTTTTTTTAATAGGCACAATGACAATTGTTTCTTGTAAGAAAAAAACTGAAGAAACAAACACCACCACCACAACTGATGATGAACAAAACACTGCGAACGACAATAACGTTTCTGAAAATACCGCCAGTGATATTGAAGCCATTGGCGCACAAGCTTCAGAAAACAGTGTGTTAACAACCTATCGTAGTGCAGGTGAAGCACAAGTTGGGGGCATCGACATTGCGCCATGTGCCACAGTTATTCCTGCAGGCGGCGGGTTAAAAACATTCACCGTTGATTTTGGCACAACAGGTTGTACCGGTGCCGACGGGCGCACCAGAACCGGAAAATTAATTTACGATTATTCGGGCTCAACCAATAATGCTATTTTTTATAGAAACCCGGGCTTTAAACTAAATATCAGTTCAGCCAATTATGTGGTAGATGGATATACTGTAAACATTAGCAACAAAACCATTAGCAACGTAACCTCCACCAATATTCCAACCGGCGTAAATCCAGGCACAAATTTAACCTGGTCGATTGCTGCCAACATCAGTATTATTAAACCAAACAGTGGTGGCACCATTGCATGGACCTGCAACAGAACAAAAGAATTAATAAACACAGCCGATTCAACCTGTTACAGAGGCCAAAACAAAGCCATCGTGTGGTCGAGAGCAAAAGTTAAATTAAACGGTACCGCCAGCGGCACCAATGCCAAAGGCGAAAGTTATTCAGCTACAGCTACTGATTTAATTAGAGATTTTCAATGCGCACCCGATCCATTAAAACCACACCGTCACCCTTTTGTGAGTGGTACCATTAACTACGTGCCTGCAGGCCGTGCAGCCCGACTGATCAACTATGGTAGCGGCACCTGCGACTTTAATGCCGTTGTGACAATAAATGGAAAAGATTACAATGTAACCTTGCCTTAAAATAATGCGAATTAAAAAAAAAGCCATCCCTTAAAACGGATGGCTTTTTTCATTTTATTCATATCATTTAATTTTGTGTTGAAAACTATAGCTTGATTTTATTAACAGAAGATTTACATTTAATTGATTATAATCAACTATATGGAAATAAGCCAAAAAGAAGAAACGGATAAACTTTATTACTCCATCAGTGAAGTGTCGCAAATGTTTGAATTAAACGCTAGCACCCTTCGTTTTTGGGAGAAAGAGTTTGAAGTACTCAAGCCGATTAAGAACAAAAAAGGCAATCGTTTATTTACCAAAAAAGACATTGAACACATTGCCATTATTGTAAATTTAGTAAAACACAAAGGATTTACTTTACAAGGCGCTAAAGAACAACTCAAAATGCGCGGGCAAACAAAACCAACGCCCGAAATTACCATGGAAGTGATCGAAAAACTTCAAAAAATAAAAGAAAAATTATTACAACTCCGCAATCAAATCGACTAATTTTTCGCCATACCAAAAACAATATTTCATTTTTAGCTACGTGCATTTCATTTCTTCTTTTCGATTAATTGTTTTAATCATTTGCCTTAGCAACCTTTCTTTGCGCGCTCAAAAAAACAAAAACCCAATCGATTCAATTATTAAATCCGATAAATTTTTAAAAAAAACAGCGCAGGCGAAAAAAAAGTATAAAGTACAAATCATTTACACCCAAATTAACCGCGACAGTAAGAATGTAGCCACGTTTAAAAACTACAATTACGCTTTAGACAGCAATAATTATTTTTATCCGGCCAGTACTGTAAAATTACCCACCTCTATTTTTGCGCTCGAAAAAATTAATCAATTAGACATTCCGGGTCTTGATCGCGAAACATACATGATTACCGATAGCGCCAATATTTGTCAGAAAAAAATTTGGTTCGATTCAAGTGCTCAAAACGGTAAACCAAGCATAGAACATTATATCAAAAAAATGTTTTTGGTGAGCGATAACAATGCCTTTAGCAGGGTTTTCGAGTTTGTAAATCCGAAAGAAATCAACAGTCGTTTCGCTGAATTAGGACATCCGAGCGCGCGCATTGTGCATCGCCTCGATGCTGCTTGTGTTGGCCGCGGTAACAGATATTACAACCCCGTTAGTTTTGTGAACGATAAAGGCGAAAGCATTTACCGTCAAGCCGCCGATTCATTGCTCAGTGATTTTGAACCTAGGTTTAAGGTGATGTTATTGGGACGAAACATTTACGGTAAAAAGAAAAAAGTGGTTTCACAGAAAAAAGATTTCACAAAATCGAATTATCTATCGCTTAACATGATACACCAAAGCCTTAAAAACCTTGTATTTATTGAGCAGGTGCCTTTGAAAGACCGCTATAAAATCAGTAAAAACGACCAACTTTTTTTAATGAAATATTTGGGCATGTATCCAAAAGAAAGCGACTACCCTAAATACGACACCAGCTTTTTTTACGATTCATTTAAAAAGTATTTTATTTACGGAGGAAGCACCAAACACATCAACAGCGACAGCCTGCGAATTTTTAATATTGTGGGGCGGGCCTATGGCTTTCAAATTGACTGTGCCTACATTGTTGATTTTAGAACAAATACCGAATTTATGCTCAGTTGTGTGATTTACACCAATAAAAGGAACAGTTTTGGCAGCGGTAATTACGAATATGATACCATCGGATTGCCATTTTTAAAAGAATTAAGTTTAGCTTTGTACCGTTTTGAAAAAAACCGAAAAAAGAAATATTTACCCAATTTAGATTCTTTTAAATTTTATAACCAGCCATAATCAGCCAATTCAATCGTGAACACAATGAAGTACCAAAATTTTATTTTTCTATTTATTATCAGCGCTTTTTTAGAATCATGTGGTCAAGTAAACACAAGCAGTGACAGCAGCAAAACAAAAGTTGACACCATCATCGTTCAAAAAGACAGTCTTAAAAAACTTCCGAAAACTGCGCCTGTATTAAATGGCCCTATGTTTAACGAAATCGCTTCCATTTTGGGCGGTATTGACGATAGCACCAATTCACTCAATTATTTATTCGACACATTGGCCTGGAAAAACAACAAAACTTTCATCAACGACAATTGGAAAAAAATTGAACATACCCGATTAAACAAAATGGGCGCTTGGCGAGATAAAGAATTAGCGGCACCGAATCAAAATTGCAAAACAGTATTTTATCCATTTTCGGGTCCTGATTTTTTAACCGCCAACTGTTTTTTCCCAAATGCTGATAAAATTATCATGTTGGGATTGGAACCCATTGGTAGTTTGCCGAACATCTATAAATTCAAAGGTGCCGATGCATTAGACTATGCCCAAGACTTTCAAAAATCATTAACCGATATTTTTCAGAAAAGTTATTTCATAACATCTTATATGTTGCGTGATTTTCAACAGGAAAAAGTAAATGGTTTATTGCCAGTGTTAAGTTTCTTCATCACCAAAACAGGACATAAAATAATCGATATTAAATTTTTAAGTAAACAAAATACCGGCTTGGTTGAACAAGCCTACAACGCAAAAGTAAAGCCTATGGGCGTAAAAATTACCTGTTCAAAAAACAACATGATTAAAACCATCTATTATTTTAAGTACGATGTGAGTAATCAATATTTTAATGATTCAACGGTGTTTTATAAATTCATTAATGAGCAAACAAAAAAATCGGTTACGTATATTAAAAGCGCATCTTATTTATTGCATGCGAATTTTATGACGAATATGAAAAAACTCATTTTAAAAAACAGCAATTATGTTTTGGAAGATGACACCGGCATTCCTTATAACGACATTGAAAAAACAAAAGAATTCGACATTAAATTATACGGACGTTATACCCAACCTGTAAAAGATTTCCCTTATTTACAGCTGCAAACCGGCATTGTAAAGGCCTTTCAAACCGACAGCGCATCGATACCTGATTTACCTTTCCACTTGGGTTACCATTGGGCATTGAAAAAAGATTTGCTGATTTATTCAATCAAAAAAACACCATTGAAATAATGTTTACGATTGATACACATACCCACATCATTCCGAAAAATGTGCCTGATTTTGCCAAGAAGTTTGGGTATGGTGATTTTATCACATTAGATCATCATACCGAAGGCAAAGCTTGGATGATGCAAGGCAATAAACGCTTCAGAGAAATTGAAGCCAATTGCTGGGATGCTGATGTGCGAATTCAACAAATGAAAGAACACAAGGCCGACATGCAGGTGATTTGTACGATTCCCGTGATGTTTAGTTACTGGGCAAAGGCAAATGATTGTTTGCAAGTAAGTCAATTTTTAAACGACGACATTGCACAAACGGTGAATAAGCACCAGGATAAATTTATTGGCTTAGCAACTGTGCCGATGCAAGATACCAAACTTGCCATTCAAGAACTTGAACGTTGCATGCACAACGGTTTTAAAGGCATTCAAATTGGCAGCAATATCAACAACCTCAACCTTAATGAAATTCAATTTGATGAATTTTTTGCGGCTTGTGAAAGTTTAAACGCTGCAATATTGGTGCACCCTTGGCAAATGATGGGCCAAGAGCACATGAATAAATATTGGTTGCCTTGGTTGGTAGGTATGCCGGCCGAAATTAGTCGCGCCATTTGCAGCATGATATTTGGTGGTGTGTTCGAAAAATATAAAAAGCTTAAAGTGTGTTTTGCGCATGGTGGTGGTTCGTTTTTGCCCACCATTTCACGCATTGAACATGGCTGGGATTGTCGCCCTGATTTAGTGGCCATTGATAATGCCCACAATCCAAAAAATTATTTGGGGAAATTTTGGGTTGATTCACATGTTTGTGACCACAAAATGCTGCAATACATTATTGATTTGGTTGGCGCCGACAAAGTAATGCAAGGCAGCGATTATCCTTTTCCTTTGGGTGAAGCCATTCCCGGCGAATTGGTGCGTAGTGCGCCTATTTCTGAAATTGAAAAAGAAAAAATAATGGGCTTAAGTGCCAAATCTTGGTTGGGTATTTAGATTCGATTTGCGTTTAGCAATCATTATTCAACAATAATTCTTCTCTCTACCTTTTCATCACCTGATACTATTTGTAAAACATACAAACCTTTATCAAAATTTTTTAAATCAATCGTTAACCGCCGCTCGTTCGTGTTATTAGTGTATACCAACTGTCCCTTTAAATCATACATTTCAATTGAAGTGCTGTTATTTAGGCCAATTAAATTTAAATAATCACTGCATGGATTTGGAAAAACATACAAACGTTTTTCGAGCGTTTTTTCGTTTAAGCCTGCGCATTGACTGATGATTAAATTCGCATTGACTCTGCCTGTACAACCATTTAAATCGGTACCATAAATAGTGAGATTTTCACCAAGATTCATTTGCTTGATGATTGGATTACCAATGCCTGTTTGCGAATTAAGTGTACTTGACCATGAATAAGTATTGGCCCCAATGACAGTAAGCGTAACTTCATCGCCGGCACAAATTAACGTGTTTGATGGAACCGCAACAATTAAAGGCAATGGCCAAACAATCACTTGTACTGTTCGTGTACTTGTACAACCAAATTGATTATAACCGATGGCAGAATAGGTGGTGCTGATTGTTGGACTAATATTCACAATGGCCCCTGAAATGCCAGTACTCCATACAAAAGAATTGGTGCCAAAAGCCAATAATGAAACCGAAGTGCCAACACAAAGCGAGGTGCTGGAAGGGTTAATAGAAAACGAAGGGATCGGAACAAATATGCTTGCAGTTCGAGAAGCATAGATGCAGCCATTAATCGTGTTTGTACCTGAAACACTGTAGGTGCTTGTTACTGTTGGCGAAATAACGAATGAATTTGTATTGGCACCATTATTCCATGTAAAACTTTGAATACCATTTGCCGAAACAGTTGCACTGCTGCCGGGACAAACAATAGAAGGTGTAATGGCTATATTAATTGGCGAAATATTGAGGCTTGCAGGTGCTTCAACTGAAAAATCATCCCATGATAAATAATTTGCCCCCACCGATCCGTTACTGGTAGCCTTGATGGCGAAGTAATAAATGCCGCTAGTGGCAACAGTAAATGTAGATGATAAATTTGAATAGGTTGGGGCAATAACAGCTGCACTCGTAGAAGCAATACTGCTTAAGCCAACAGAGCTTTGACTATTGCCTAATAAAATTGAAAGGTTGCTGAAGTTAGTGCTGCCATTTATATCACCCAAATACCAAACAGACACTGAATAATTTACACATCTGTTTAAATAAACACCGTTTGTATAAAAATAATGCGAGCCGACTGAATTTGTAAAAGCCGCAAATTGATTACCTGTGCGTGCTGCAGAATTCGAACCTTGCGGCGCCGTAAAAGTAAAACATGATCCAAAACTGCTGATGGCCCAACAGCTAGGCAACTGGCCTGTAACCGAAACGGTATTAAAATTCTCAATGTATGGCACAGCGGTTGTATAGGTGCATTGTGACAAAACGCTTTTGCTCAGCAACAAGAATATTAAAACAAAAGTGCCGATTGTGATTTTTATTTTCATGCCAAGAAATTTTATTTATTATTCTACGATTATCTTTCTCTCCACCTTTTCATCACCTGATACTATTTGTAAAACATACAAACCTTTATCAAAATTTTTTAAATCAATGGTTAAACGACGCTCGTTCGTGTTTTTAGTGTAAACCAACTGTCCCTTTAAATCATACATTTCAATACTGCTATTATTGTTTAATCCTATCAAGTTTAACATTTCATTACTTGGATTCGGGAAAACATACAAACGTTTTTCGAGCGTTTTTTCGTTTAAGCCGGCGCATTCGTTTACATTCAAAGTTAATGTTATGGTGCGTGAACAACCATTTTGATCAGTGCCTGTAACGACTAAATTTTCATTGGCGGCAAATTGTTTTACCATTGGGTTGATGGTGCCGCTAGAAGATGATACCGTGCTAAACCAAGAATAAGTTTGAGCACCCGCAAAAGAAACATGCAGTTCGTCACCCGCACAGGCAAAAGTACTTGATGGCGTTACAGTAAGATTGGGCAGAGGAATCACATTAATTTGTTGAACTGCCGTGCTTGAACAATTATTGATATTCGTGCCTGTTACTGTATAAGTGCTTGTTACGCTCGGACTAACAATCAATGAATTGGAAGTGGCGCCGGTACTCCATGAATAAGTGTTGCCGCCAATAGGGATAAGTGTAACTGATTGCCCGTAACAAATATTCGAATTCAAGGTAAACAAACTTACGATTGGAATTGGTTTTACTTGAATTGAAATTGTTTTGATTTGCACACATGCAGTTACAGTGTTATTTCCAAGTGCTGAAAAGGTGGTGTTTGCATTTGGCTGCACAACAATCACTGAACCTGTTGAGCCGTTGCTCCAAGTATAAGTTGTACCGGGATTTCCAATGGCTGTTAAGGTGAGTGACTGACCGGTACAAACCGTGTTGGAAGAAGCTGTAACTGAAAATGAACTGCCATTTAATTGACAAGGAACTGTAACTGAAAACTCATCCCAGCTTAAATAATCGGCACCCTGAGTACCGTTAGATGTTGCCCGAATGGCCATATAATAAACACCGGAGCTCGCAACGGTGAAAGTACCCGAAAGTTGTTTACATGCTGGCGACATGGCAGCCCCGTTACTCGACACAATAGAATTTAACGCAACACTGCTTTGGGAGCTGCCATACAAAATAGATAAGTCAGTCCAATTGGTATAACCAAAATACTCTGTTAAATACCATAGTGAAGCTGAATACGTAAAGCCGGCGTTCAAATATAAGCCTTTGCTGTAAAAATAATGCGCACCCAAAGTATTTGAAAAACTGGCAAAACCAACCGTACTGCATGGCACTCGATTTTGTGATTGTACTGAAGTATAAGTTAAACAGGTGTTACTTAAATTGCTGGCCGCCCAACAAGCAGGCAATTGATTGTTATTGCTGATGCCTGAAAAACTCTCAAAATAAGGTACTGTTGTAAAAGTACATTGGGCTTTTATAAAACTTGTTACAACAAAAAATAAAATATAGATGTACTGGGCCTTGTAATTTTTTTTCATAGGCTGGATTTTTAGCTAAATAAAATTAATGAATTAATTTGTTAAGTCTTATTTTTTAACAATGGCACCCAAATACACAGCTCCACCAATACTGTTAGCTGCAGCCCCCGTAACAGTGGCCAATGTATTGACTTGTTGATTTAAGCGTAAATAAGCCAAGAAGGCAAAAATTAAAGCCTCCTTAAAATTGATAATTTGTTTGGTCGGTAAAATAATTTCACAATTGGTTTTGCTCCTTATACCTTGTATCAAATGCCCGTTGAATGCACCACCGCCGGTGACCAAACATTTTGTGATGCGAAAATGATTGAATGTATTGCTAATGATTTGAGCCACATGTTCGCTAAAGGTGGCCAACAAATCTTGCACGCTTAAATTTGAGGTCGCTATGATTGGCACAATGTTTAACTCGAACCATTCACGTCCCAACGACTTTGCCCCTTGCTCTTGGTAAAATGAAAGTGCATTTAATTGTTGTAATAAAGCATTGTCAATTTTACCTTGGGCTGCTATGTGGCCGTTTTCATCATAGGACAAATGCAGCTTTTCGGCTAAAAAATTCAGCACCATGTTGGCTTCGCAAATATCAAAAGCAATGCGTTTACCATTTTGCTTGATAGAAATATTCGCAATTCCGCCAATGTTTAAACATGCTTCAACATCTGAAAATAACAATTCATCGCCAATAGGCACCAAAGGGGCACCTTGACCATTTAGGGCCACATCCAAACTTCTAAAATCGCAAACTGTTTGAATGCCTGTTTGCGCGGCAATGGTAGCGCCACAACCCAACTGACTTGTAAATCCCTGCTTTGGTTGGTGAAAAATGGTATGGCCGTGTGAAGCAATGGCATCAACACTTTGATTGTGTTTTGATAAAAAAACTTTGATTTGTTCCGCTATGTATGCACCGTACTGTGCATGTAAAGCAAAATAATTTTCAGCACTTAATGTTTGGGCCGTGCTTAAACGACTCTTCCAATGTGTATCATAGGCAAAAGTTTCGGCATGCAAAATCTCATATTGCAAAGCAGCTTGCCCTTGGTTAAACCTGCAAAGTGCTATGTCTAAGCCATCTAAGGATGTGCCGCTCATTAAACCAAGAATTTTCATGCCCTTTACGTTGTCAATTTTTTAAACCTTTTTTTCATTGCTTTGTTATTTTTAAGCAAATAAAATGCTTGGTTTTTCCTCTTTTTTTTAAGCGTCGAAACCTATATATTTGCAAGGTTACAAAAAATAGTATTAATCGTAAAAACAGAAATCATGCAATTCGAATTAACAGAAGAACATTTGATGATTCAAACAGCAGCCAGAGAGTTTGCGCAGAATGAATTAAAACCGGGCGTTATTGAAAGAGATGAACATCAAACCTTTCCGGCAGAACAGGTGAAAAAGATGGGTGAGTTGGGTTTTTTGGGCATGATGGTTGATCCTAAATACGGCGGAGGCGGCATGGATACAATTTCTTATGTGTTGGCCATGGAAGAAATTTCAAAAGTTGATGCTTCTTGCAGTGTGATTATGAGTGTAAACAATTCATTGGTTTGTTGGGGCTTAGAAACATTTGGCAACGAAGAACAAAAACAAAAATACTTAGTGCCTTTGGCGAAGGGTGAAAAAATTGGGGCTTTCTGCTTATCAGAACCTGAGGCCGGCAGCGATGCCACTTCACAAAGAACGACAGCCATTGATATGGGTGACCATTATTTGGTGAACGGTACCAAAAACTGGATTACAAACGGCAGCAGTGCGTCAACTTATTTGGTGATTGCGCAAACACATGTTGAAGCGGGCCATAAGGGCATTAATGCTTTAATTATTGAAAAAGGCATGCCGGGCTTTACAATTGGTCCTAAAGAAAACAAAATGGGTATTCGCGGAAGCGATACACATTCATTGATGTTCGACAATGTAAAAGTGCCTAAGGCCAACCGCATTGGTGACGAAGGATTTGGTTTTAAATTTGCCATGAAAACTTTGAGTGGCGGTCGCATTGGTATTGCTTCTCAAGCATTGGGCATTGCCAGCGGTGCTTATGAATTGGCATTGGCTTATTCAAAAGAACGCAAAGCATTTGGAAAAGAAATTTCGAAACACCAAGCCATACAATTTAAGTTGGCGGATATGGCCACCAAAATTGAAGCTTCACGTTTATTGATTTACCGTGCTGCTTGGTTAAAAGACCAACATTTGCCATTGGATAAAGAAAGTGCCATGGCCAAAGTATTTGCCAGCGAAACAGCCATGTGGGTAACTACAGAGGCAGTGCAGGTGCACGGTGGTTATGGTTATGTAAAAGAATACCATGTTGAGCGTTTGATGCGTGATGCAAAAATTACACAGATTTACGAAGGCACCAGCGAAGTACAGCGCATTGTGATTTCAAGAGCTGTGTTGGCTTAGAATTGAAACAGTCATGCTGAATTTATTTCAGCATCTCTGAGGTTTTAAACTTACTCAGGAACCAATTCTGAAACAATTGTCCCGAACTTGTTTCGGGAAGTTGAGAATGACGCAAAATTCCATTGTAAAAAAATCCGCTCCATAAAAGGGCGGATTTTTTTATATTTGTGTAATCTTAAATCAACCCATATGAAAAAAATACTAAAATTCACAAGCGTACTTATTTTTGCATCACTGCTTAACAATGCACAAATTAGCCTAAATTCTAGTTACACTGTCAGTCAAAATTCATCTGCTAGTACTAGTCCTATGTACTTAACCAAATTTACAAGTCTTGGTTACAAATATGTTTTGCTTGATGGTCCATCCAAAACAATAAAAATATTCAACTTGAATAATTCCCTCTTTTCCTCAATACAAATACCAAGTATTGCATTAAGTTCAAATCCAAATATTGAAGTTAATTACGTGTCAGATAATCTATTCGATTTGGATAACAACATTGAATATGTGCTTTACACCTATACTTCTTCTGTTAACCCATTTCCACCTAAAACTTATATTTTTAAGGATAATGGTACCCAAATCTTTTATAAGGATTCAAGCTCAAGGGTATCTAATAGTTCAACAAACGGCAATAATGTTTTCTCAAATTATGACAATGTGTTTTTCGACGGCTTAAGCACAAAATTAAAAGTCATTAAAGTTACCGGTTCTCAATTTTCCCAAATTAACCGTTATGAAATATACAATTTACCTGGTGTAATCCCCTGCATCCAATGCAGCGCCACCGGCACCACAATTGGTCGCCCCGAATACCAAGGCAATAATAATAGCGAACCATTGTTTTACCCCAACCCCGTTAACGATCAAATCAAATTAAAATACGATTTACCCAAAAATTATAAATCAGCTGAAATTAGGGTGCAGGACATGCAAGGCAAATTACTTGAGACCTATAAAGTGACAAGTGATTTTGATTTTATTTATGTGCCTTCAAATTATACTAACGGACTTTATTTGTATTCCTTGGTGGTGGATGGTGCAGTAATCAAGACAGAAAAAATAATTTTGAGTAAAAATTAAACCCCTAATTTCTTTTTACTATTAATCTATTCTATGAATTTACTTGCCGAGTAAATCATAAAGCCAAAGCACGGATATTTGGGCAAGGGATGCGAAGGGGTAGTTCTTTTGGCCGCCCGTTCTTTGCGGCCAAAAAACTGTAGCAGGGAATTAAGCCTGTGGCTTAATTAGCCAGATTGTGTTCAGCGGAGCCTCCCTACATTCGTTGGGATAAACTACGCAGCCCGACCCGTGAAGCAGAAAAATAATCAGAGAGTTTCGAGTTTTTCTGCTTCACGGGGTGCCCCCAAAAACAGTTAGAACTCAAAAAAATCATCCATTTTATAATAACTTTTTTTAAAAAAATCAACCTTTTTTACCGAAATTATTGCCGTAATTTTAAAGAATAGTATTTTCTGAGTATGAGTGAGTTTGATAACGAAGCAG
Source organism: Sphingobacteriaceae bacterium (assembly GCA_947453445.1). Taxonomy (GTDB): domain Bacteria; phylum Bacteroidota; class Bacteroidia; order B-17B0; family Aurantibacillaceae; genus Aurantibacillus. The sequence goes on along the minus strand of CANGGP010000007.1, from coordinate 50,371 downwards.
ACGGACTGAACGATAAAGAATTTGAAGAGCATTTAAAGCAATTCGAGGACATGATAAACACCGGCACGGTGCACTATTTTGATGCCGATGATATTGAAGAAATCATTGATTATTATTTGCAGTGGCTCAATTATGATTTGGCCAAAAAAGCCATTGATTATGGCTTAGAGCGTTTCCCTTTTTCGAGCATCATTAAAATTCGATACGCGCAGTATTTATCGAGTCAACATTACACCCACGAGGCTTTAACCATTTTAAATGAAGTTGAACAAATTGAACGCAACAATTTTGATTTGTACATGGCCCGTGGTTACATTTACAGTCAAATGGGATTGGGCGAACAAGCCATTGAAAATTTTAAAAATGCTTTGCCTTTGGCGGAAAATAAGGACGAGGTGTATGTGGCGCTTGGTATTGAATTTTTGAATGAAGACAAGCCCGATGATGCCTTGTATTATTTGAAAAAAGCCATAAAATTAAATGCCAAAAACGAAATGGCACTGAATGAATTATCGCTTTGTTTTGATTTAACAGGTAAGTCGCACGAAGCCATTGCTTTTTTTGAGGATTATATTGACAACCACCCATACAGTTATTTTGCCTGGTTTAATTTGGGCTTGGGTTACAGCCGTATGGGCTTGTTTGAAAAAGCCATTCAGGCTTACGATTATGCCATTGCCATTAACGAACAATTTAGTTCGGCTTACTTTAACAAAGCCAATTCATTGGCACAATTAGAGCGTTACGAAGATGCCATTGAGGTGTATCGTGAAACTTTTAAACACGAAGACCACGACCCAACCACTTATTATTACATTGGTGAGTGTTATGAAAATTTAGACCGTTATGAGGAAGCGCTTGTGAATTACAACAAGTGTGTGAAGTTGGATCCCGCTAATGCCGATGCTTGGCTGGGAATTGGCGTGGTGTTGGATGCTTTGAATCGATTAACAGAAAGTGTACATTACGTTAAAAAAGCAATTGAAATCAATCCCAACGAAGCCGAGTATTGGTATGTGTTTGCGGAGGTGCAAGAAAAATTGGGCTTTATTGAAGAGGCGGGCTTAGCCTTTCAAAGGGTGATAGAACTCGATTACCCTGATTACGATGCCTACTTGGATTACGCCAAACTATTGCACCACAGCGGTTATATGGAAGAGTGCATCAACACCTTATTGGATGGCATTAAAAAATTTCCGGATGTGGCCGAATTGTATTATCGCTTAGGTGTGATTTTTATTGACAGTCACAAACGCAAAGAATCGATGGAGTTTTTTGAACAGGCCTTGCAAATGGATTATACCAAACACGCCGAGATTTTTGAATATGCACCGGTATTGGCCAACGATTCAGAAATCTTAAATTTAATTTCTACATTTAAAAAATAAATTATGTTGAGTCATATCAAACTTTCCCCGCTACCCACTCGCACCGCCAAACCTCGTAAAGATGGTGTGACCATGGTGATGGATAAGGGCATTAGCTTAAGACAAGCAGAAGATTTTATCAGCACATCGGCCGATTACGTTGATTTTGTGAAATTGGGATTTGGCACCTCGGTGATTTCGAAAAACGTAAAAGAAAAAATTAATTTATACAAAAGTGCGGGCATTAAAGTGTATGTAGGCGGCACCTTGTTTGAAGCATTTGTGGTGCGCAACCAATTTGCCCAATACATTGAATACATTCAAGAATTGGGTCTGGATGCTGCTGAAGTAAGCGATGGCAGTATTGAGTTAAACCATGATAAAAAATGCGAGTACATCAACATCTTATCCAAAAATTTTACGGTTTTGAGTGAAGTTGGCAGCAAAGAAGAAGGCATTATTATTCATCCGGCACGATGGATTAGCATGATGCAAAAAGAATTGGATGCAGGTGCCACCAAAGTGATTGCCGAGGCTCGCGAAAGCGGCACAGTGGGTATTTTTCACAAGAATGGCAGTGCGCACACCGTACTCATTAACCGTATTGTAAGCAAAGTAAAGGCAGAAAATATTATCTGGGAAACACCACAAAAAGGTCAACAAGTATATTTTTTAAAATTGTTTGGCAGCAATGTGAATGTTGGCAATATTGCCGTTGATGATGTGATTCCTTTAGAGACCTTGCGTTTAGGCTTAAGAGGCGATACCTTTTTTACGTTTTTACCTGAATCTTTTAAACACAGTTACGAATAAACAATGAAAGAAATTACAGCAAAAGAATTAAAAGCATTGATGGATGCCAAGGCAGACTTTCAATTGATTGATGTGCGCGAAGAATACGAATATGATGATGTGAACATCAATGGTCTTTTAATACCTATGGGAGAAGCCCTTGAACGCGCTTCTGAAATCGACAAAAACAAACAAGTAGTGGTACATTGCCGCAGCGGTAAACGCAGCGCTTCGGTGATTGCGGCGCTTGAATCACAAATGGGATATACCAATTTGTATAATTTGAACGGTGGCATTATGGCCTATTTAGAGGAGTTTGGCGGCTAATGCCAATTTTTAATTCTTAATTTTTAATTCTTAATTTTTAATTCTTAATTTTTATCATGTTAGAACTTTTCCAACACATTTTACATTTAGATTTCGACTGGTTATTTGCCAATTACGGGGGCACCATTTACACGGTTTTGTTTTTGGTAATTTTTATTGAAACCGGATTGGTGGCCATGCCTTTTTTACCGGGCGATTCATTGCTTTTTACTGCGGGTTTATTTGCAAGAACCGGGCATTTGAGTATGTCGTATTTATTAATTCTGTTATTTATTGCGGCTGTATTGGGCGATAATTGTAACTATTGGATTGGTCGCAAAATTGGGGTGAATATTTTTAATCTTAAACTAAAGGGCAAGGCTTTGGTAAAACGCGAGTATTTAGATAAAACGCATGAATTCTTCGAGAAGCACGGCACCAAAGCCATCATCATGGCCAGATTTGTTCCTTTTGTAAGAACCTTTGCGCCATTTGCCGCAGGTATTGGTGAAATGAATTACCGTAAATTTTTAAGCTTCGATTTATTGGGTGGCGCCTTGTGGATTGGCAGCCTAACCACAGCCGGTTATTTACTGGGTGAAGTTGAATTTATTCGTAAACACATTGATTTGGTGTGTTTGGGTATTATTTTTATTTCGGTGGCTCCCATCATTTTATCGGCACTTAAGGCCAGGTCTGCGAAATAAAATAATGTGTCATTTCTTAAAATCGCGAAAGCACTTTTAAATTTTTTACCCGATTCATTCATCGTGGTCAATTGCGCACTATTGAACCCCTTTCAGATTAAATGATTGCAATGCAAACATTAATTTTTTGGGGTTGTTCATGCTTCGAGTGTCCCAAAAAATTGAATTATAACAATTTAGACAGAACATGACAAATGTTCTACGAGTAAATGTATTTCTTTTACAAAAACCTGATTTTATATTTTTTTTAATATGAATAATACTTATATATTTGCTTGCAATTCAAAATTAATCTAACAATTAATACAAAAAACAATGAAAAAGTTATTATTAGTAGTAGGTGCGGCTTCAGCACTTTTCTTGGCATCTTGCACAAGTAAAATTTCATCAAATTCAAAAAACTCGGTACCGTTTCCTGGTATGACTGTAACACGTGCAGATTACAAATTATCTAAGGATGTGAGTGCAGAAGTAGAAATTAAAGCTTGGTCTACATTTGGTGGTAGCTTACGTGGCGCTAAAGCTGTTGGTGAGCAAAAGAACGAATTACGCCAAGGATTTGTAAGTGGATATTATTTAGATTTAGAATCTAAAATTGCTGCTTACCGTTTGTTGGATGCGAATCCTAACTTCGACTACTTAACCAACATCCGTATCTCTAAAGAGTTCACAAAAAAATGGTTATTCCTTTATACTAAGTACAACACCAAAATCAAGATTGTTGCAAAAGGTATTACTTTAAATACTGAAAAATAATCTAGGTCTTTCTGTTTAGTTAAGATAATTGTTAACTCATAAAAATTTTAAAATGAAAAAAATAATAACCTATTCATTCATTGCCGCTTCGGCCTTTTGGATGATGTCTTGCGGTAGCGCGAGTACAACGTTACAAAAAGACATTAAATACATGTCTTTGCACTTTAAACCACTTTCACGCAACGATTTTACTTTGGTTGGAAATTTACAATCAGAAACAACCGTTGGTGGTACCTTTGGTGCTCCTAATCCTGCAACCAAAGAAAGAGCTAAAATTCTTTCCGGTACATATGCATCGAATATTAAACAAGGTCGTACTACCAGAACAGAAGTTTCGGAAGTAATGTATTTTGCACCTGCCAATGGTGAAGCCATTACAGGTACATTGTACGACAATGATATCTTCAATACCATTTATTCTTCAGCAAGCGTTGGTTTAGGCACCGCAGCTAAGAAACCAGGTGGTGGATTTTTAGCCAACTTACTTTCTAAGTTTAAAGTAAATACAGGTAGCGCAGTGGTTGCTACTGCTGATCCTGCCAGAGATTATGCTTTTTATGGCTTAATCGAAAAATACCCGGATATTGATTATTTCATCAATGTACGTTTCGACAGAAAAACTGTTGTAGGTAAAGGTGGTAAATCATGGATTGAAACCGTTACTTGTAAAGCTGATGGTATCAAATTAAAAACTGATTAATCAGCCTTCAAATAAATTAAAAAGCCGCTAAAGTTTAGCGGCTTTTTTTATGTTCTTAATATGACCCTCATTTGCTTTGATTTATTTTCACAAAAACATGCATCTTGTAATGTATGGAATGGCTAAAACCAAACTGCCCGATAACCCAAATACAAGTGAAAATAAAATACGATTACCCGACAACAATGAAAGCATTCAGGCGATAGTGATTCATTGAAATCTAGCTTTGGTCTATCTTACGCTTAAATGCAATGCCATTGACCTGTTTGGCTTTTAATTAAATTGCACACAATAAAGGATGAAAAATTATCTCCCAAAAAGTGACATAAATATTTTACCAATAATATATAATATCATGATCCCAAGTATGGTTAGTGCAATCAAAATTAATGTTTGAGCTAAGCCTAAGGTTGACACAGCGCTAATGAACAGGAGGATTAAGGCCACAACGATGTAACCTACGTATACGGTGGTTAAAAAATCTCTCCCATCCCTTTTGTTCAACTGCCTTAAAATATTTTGCTTGTGCTTATACTGCTTCACTGCCTTTGCATTTAAGGCTTGCATCGGATGATATAGTTTGTTTGAATTTTTGCTTTTTAGAAATTGTTCAGGCTTCACCCCACTTTGCAATACTTTATTCGGATTTTCATTCACCTGTAACACATTGTTTAAAGTTTCCTCACGCAAATTGTCGGTTGTTGGCACGTTTGACTTGGCTTGCGGTTCAGATTTCCTTTTCTCAAAACTCAGCATTTTGCCTTGTTGCTTGGCTTCTGAATGCTGTTTGCTTGTGTGCTCTGTAAAATAAAATCCTTTTTGATATCTTCTTTTTTGCAATGAAAATTTGTGGCCGCATGATGAAAACAAAATGCCCAAAACCAACAATAAACTGAGTTTTTTCATAAAATAGATTTCTGACCCTTAAATATAGTAAATAACGGCTTCACTGAACAAATATTTTGTTTGCAAGGCAGGTTTTTCCTTATATTTATTTCTTCTATTTGTATCATGATGTTGCATAAAAAATTAATTGTTTTCGCGCTTCTATTTTTCACCTTTTTAGGTCAATTAGTTGCACAGGTTGATAATCCAAAAAGCTTTTTTGATAAATCAGGCAAAATCACCAATGAAAGCATGTCGTATTATTATCGCCAACAGAGTGATACCGACCAATACTACCGCTGTTTTTACACCAGCAACGGCAAAATTTACTTTCGCGGTAAAATAAAAACCGTTGACATGGAAGATGAAAATAAAAACGTGTACGCCGGCATGTGTCAATGGTTTTACAAAAACGGCAACTTAAAACAAACACGCAATTTTACCGAAAAAGGCATCGAAACCGGCACCTCCAGCTATTATTACGAATCAGGCAAAATTTGGAAAGAACTTGAATTTGAAAACGGTAAACTTAAAGACAACACCTACACCGAATACAATGAAGACGGCTCGAAAAGTAAAATATTTGAAGATGATTTCTTAAACAATTACAATGAATGGGATCTATATTCAAGTGACAAAAGTATCGCCAGCATTAACGCTACCGGTGAATTAGAATTATCCTCACTTACCAAGGAAGGCACTTCACGTTTTATCAATCATCCTGTTGAATCGAGTGAATATAGCATAGAAGCCATCATCAATAATTCGGAGAATGGTGAAAATGCCAAGGTTGGAATCATATTTGGTTTTAAAGATTGGCAAAACTATCACTTCTTTGTGATTTCAAAACACAACATGTTTTTGGGTTCATTTTACGAAGGGGTTAAATCAACCGATATTGATGCCATGTACGTATCGGCTATTCAGCCTAAACAAAACAATGCCTTAAAAATATTATCTACCGGTGATAAAATTTATTTTTCGGTAAATGGTGAAATTCAATATAAAGATGATGCCGTTAAGTTGTATGGCAATAATTTTGGATTTGTATTGAGCGGTAAATCGAAATTAAAAGTCGACAAGTTCAGTATTAAAGAAATGAATTTTTCTTCAACCGGCGGTGGTGGCAATGCCTCCGGCAATAACCAACCTGCCCCAAGTGATAAAGATGTAAAAGCAACCGGTTCGGGTTTACTTTTCAGTACCTCCGGTTATATTTTAACCAATCACCACGTAATTGATAATTCAAACAAATTTGTGGTTGAGTTAAATGGTCCTACCGGCAAACTCAATTACAAAGCCGAATTGGTGCTACAGGACAAAGAAAATGATTTGGCCATACTTAAAATTAAAGATGAAGCCTTTACTTCTATTCCTGAGATTAAATATGCGTTTAAAGAAAATGGCAGCATCGATGTGGGTGGCAGCGTGTTTACCATTGGTTACCCCCACGCATTATCAGGCATGGGCAAAGAAGCCAAGTTTACTGATGGTAAAATAAGTTCTAAAACCGGTTACAACGGAAGCATTAATTCGTTTCAAACTTCTATTCCTGTTCAACCGGGCAATAGTGGCGGGCCGGTATTTAACGAAAGTGGGCAACTAATTGGCGTTATTAACGCTGTGTATCGCGATGCCGATAATGTATCGTATGCCATTAAATTAAACTACATCAAAAATTTGATTGAATTATTAAACGATAAAATTGATTTACCTGCCAATAACTCACTTACCGGATTGACTCTGGAGGAAAAATTAAAAGTATTAACCAATTATGTTGTACTGGTAAAAACGAAATAATCACATGAAACTTATTCGATACACATACGCACTTCTTTTAGTTATTCATTGTTCTTTTGGCTCAGCGCAAATCACCTTGCCTAAAAATGAACTTGATGACAAATACACCCCAAATGCCAGTTCAATGTTTAACAACCTGGTTAAAAAAGCCTACGACGAAAATTCTTACATTGAAATTGAATTTAAAAATGTAGCGAAATTTTGTCCCACCCTTTTGACACGCCAAAAAGTATTTTTTTGTTATGAAAGAGCTTTGTACAAGGGTTTGGTTGGTGTGGGCGGCATTGGCAAAGCCTTTGGCAAAGATATTTTTCAAAATGCATTTATCGCGAGTGGTTTATCACGCTTTTCTGATGGTAGTTCTTTAGAACCAAAAGATGCTATGGCCACTGCAAGTTACTTAGGAAGTTCTCCCCTGTTGCACTTGGGAGCAAAACTTTATTTTAGCGGCACAGCATTTGAAGAAGCCTTTTTTGAAATGAATTACCGCAGAGAAAGAATCGATTATTTATTGCCACAACTCATTAACGGCAATATTGTTGATGGCGAAAACGACATACAATTTAAAATGAATGCTTTCAGCGTGGGCTTTGGTTTTACTTCAGTGTCGGGCGATAAAAACAATTTTGTGCACGAGTTTTTTATCAACTTCGGATTAAAATCCTTTAAGTTTACACATTATGATTTTTTGAATGTTCAAAATCCGGTTACCTTAAAAAACGAATTAACTTACCGTAAAGCCGATGACTTTTTGAGTGTGCGCATTTTACCAAGCCTAAACATTGGTTATGCTTTAGGTTTTGGCTGGTAATACCTTTATTAGTGCTTCACGTTTGCCTAACGTTTTTTAATGCCTGCAATCTCAACTTTTAATCCGCGCAGCATATTCATAATGCTATCGAGGTTGAGTTCGGCATCGTCGTATTGATTCATGTTAATGCAGCAAGTGTATTCCCACATCTCTAAAATTTCGTTCACTTTTACCTTATAAGGTTGGTACATTTTATTGTCGGAATGCAATTCAAAAGCCCCTTCTTTTTTAATGTACTGCATCACGCGCTTGTAAGATAAACCATCGTCTTTGGTTACCACCACATAGGTATGTCCCATCTTAATGTCTTCAAGTCGCTCAATAAATTTACCGATCACGAAAGAACCTTCTTTAATAGGCGGCATACTATCGCCTTTAATGGGGAAAGCGCGGTGTTTACCCGTAGGCAAAAAAGGCAATTTCATTTGCGGCAGTTTTTCGATGTAATCGGGATCGGCATAACCTTTGAGGTAACCGGCCGAAGCTTTTAAAGGAATGAGCTCAACCATGTCGTTACCATCTGGATCGAGCAGAATGGGAAACAAGATGCGGTTTTTACCTACTTTCATCAAACCATCCAAATTGGTTTTCTTTAAATCACCACGCACCAAAGCATCAATGGCAATGTGAAAAAACTCCGACAACCTGATTAATAAATCAATGGGTGGTTCGTTGCGGGCTTCTTCGTAGCCGCCAATACGCGAACGCGTAACTTGTAACTCATCGGCCAATTGCTCTTGTGACAAGCCTTTTAACTGGCGTAAAAAACGGATGTTAGATGAAATTTTACTCATTGCTATAATTTATAGTTTAAAATTACTACTATTTATAGTTATTTGCAAATTGTTTTTTTACGGTGGTATTCACGTTTATTTTATGGGCGCCCCTCCCGAAAGCGCAAAACTACGTTTCGTCCCTCAACTTGTTTTGCTGCTTCGGGAGTCAGGCTGCTACAGGCTCCGCTTCGCTTCGGCTTTTTTTGCGCAAAAAGACAAGCGCAAAAAAGAGCTAAACCTTTCGCATCCTTGGCGCTGAAATCGGCATAAAATCTCAAACTTTAACCGGCAAATCTGCGAATGAATTTCAATACGGACTGAAATAAACTAAATAATAAAATTAGATTAGCTGCGCTGATTCGGATAGACTAAGACAAAATAATAATAATTTAAATTATTTACCTTCCAGATTAGCTGCGATAAACTGAAAAGTCTAAAATCAAATAAAATTGATTTAGATTTCTTGCCTTCCAGATTAGCTGCGCTGATCTGGAAGGTATACTTAAAAAAGAACAACAAACATTATTACCTTCCAGATTAGCTGCGCTGATCTGAAAGGGGGTGTAGCGAAAAAGAAAAGCCTTCGCCGCGCGAAAAGCGCGTCGAGCGGTTTTTTTGTTTATCGCTGCGAAAACGCCCTTTGGGGCGCTTTCTCGCTCTAAACAAAAAAACCTCGCACTATCGTGCAAGGCTTTTCTTTTTCGTCGGGGTGGCCAGATTCGAACTGACGACCTCCACATCCCAAATGTGGCGCGATACCGGGCTACGCTACACCCCGATTGTCTCATTTTCATTCAGAATTGGTATCCTTTTTCTGAAACAAAATCCGAAAATTTGCATTCCCGTATTTTTTGAGAGTGCAAATATACAATTATTTTCACTCCAACAAAAAATCTATTAAAAAACTAAATGATGTGAAGCACAGAATATTGCCTCCAAAAGGGCAAATAAAATTGTATTTTTGCGCTTTATGCAAGAACAAATTCTAATCCTTGACTTTGGTTCACAATACACACAGCTAATTGCCCGCCGTTTAAGGGAATTAAACGTTTATTGCGAAATCCACCCATACAACAAAATTCCAACACTCAACGCCGCCATTAAAGGTGTGATTCTTTCCGGAAGTCCACACAGCGTGCGTGAAGAAAATCCGCCGCAACCTGATTTAAGTCAAATAAAAGGTAAATTGCCCCTTTTAGGTGTTTGTTACGGTGCCCAATACCTGGCCCATTTTTTTGGTGGTGAAGTTGGTAAATCAAACAGCCGCGAATATGGCCGTGCCCATTTGGAAGTAGTCGACGATAAAGATCCTCTTTTAAATGACTTGTCGAGCCATTCACAAGTGTGGATGAGCCATGCCGATACCATTTTAAAATTACCTGAAAACTATAAAATTACTGCCAGTACACACGATGTAAAAGTGGCCGCATTTAGCGTGGCAAACGAAAATACTTTTGGTATTCAATTTCACCCCGAAGTATACCACAGCACCGAAGGCGCCAAATTGCTGAGAAACTTTGTGTTCAATATTTGTGGTTGTAAAGGCGATTGGACTCCCAACTCATTTGTTGAAACCAGCATTCAAGAATTAAAAAATAAAATTGGCGACGAAAAAGTTGTACTCGGCCTCAGCGGCGGTGTCGACAGTAGCGTGGCAGCCATGATATTACACAAAGCCATCGGCAAAAACTTACATTGCATTTTTGTAGACAATGGTTTGCTTCGTAAAAACGAATTTCAACAAGTACTCGATTCATACCAACACATGGGCCTTAACGTAAAAGGCGTTGATGCCAAACAAAAATTTTACGATGCACTGAAAGGTGAAAGTGATCCGGAAAAAAAACGCAAAGCCATTGGTAAAATTTTTATTGATGTGTTTGATGAAGAATCAAAACTAATTAAAGATGCCACCTGGTTGGCACAAGGCACAATATACCCTGATGTGATTGAAAGCGTTAGCGTGAAAGGTCCTTCAGCCACCATTAAATCGCACCATAACGTAGGCGGCTTACCCGATTACATGAAATTAAAAATTGTAGAACCACTGCGCAGTTTGTTTAAAGATGAAGTGCGTCGCGTTGGTCATACTTTAGGATTGGATGAAGCCATTTTAAATCGTCATCCTTTTCCCGGTCCCGGTCTCGCCATTCGTATTTTGGGTGATATAACGCCCGAAAAAGTAGCCATTTTACAAGATGTGGATGCCATTTTTATTGATGGTTTAAAAAAACACGGTTTGTACAACCAAGTATGGCAAGCCGGCGCTATTTTCTTACCAATTCAAAGTGTTGGGGTGATGGGCGATGAAAGAACTTACGAAAACGTAGTTGCCTTGCGCGCCGTATCAAGCACCGATGGCATGACGGCCGATTGGTGCCATTTACCTTATGAATTCCTCGCTAAAATGAGCAATGAAATTATTAATAAAGTAAAAGGCGTGAACCGCGTTGTGTACGATATTAGCTCCAAACCTCCCGCTACCATTGAGTGGGAATAACTACACGGATGTTGCCAATAAAAAAACATAATTTTTTCTTCGCACTTTTATTTGTGCTGATTACAGCCATGCATGGCCAAAACAAATCAACGCAAATTGAAACCATTGATGGTAAGAAGTATTATATCCACAAAATTGAAAAGAGCCAAAGTTTATACGCAATTTCAAAATTGTATCAGGTAAGTATCGACGACATTTACCAACTCAACCCTATTTTAAAAAAAGGCATCAATGCTTATCAGGAAATTAAAATTCCTTTTAACAGCAATGTTCCCAACAGCGTTGCAAGCAGCACCAACACTACAAACAACAACATCGATACAAGCAAGTACATCATGCACAAAGTACTTAAAAGCGAAACGGTGTATTCAATTTGCAATAAATTTCTACTCACCGACAAACAATTGATTCAATTTAATCCAAGCGCGGCGCAAGGCATTAAAGAAGGTCAATGGCTGGTGTTGGGTGAAAAAAATAAAAAGAAAAGTCCGGTGCCGGTGGTGCGAGAAAACAAACCAAACTACACTGTAAAGGAAGTCAAACCAAATACCAATGTGATTGATTCGTCGGCCTTTAAGCTTGTGTCGAAACCAAAGAAAAGCGCTTACACCATTGCTTTAATACTACCTTTTCGTTTGGATGAAATAACCGCCATGGATGTGAATGAAGCCGTTAAAAACAAAGTCAATTTCCCAATGGTGCCGGCCTTGGCCTACGATTTTTATTTGGGCTTTAAGCGTGCTTGCGATTCATTGCGTGCAAAAGATTTTGAATTAAACATTCAAGTGTTTGATATTGATGATAAAGACTCCCTTAAATTGTTGCAATTTGCGGCCGACCCAAAATTTAAAAACTTCGACATGATTTTTGGTCCTTTGTTTGCCGGCGGATTTAAAACAGTGGCTAAAAAAGCGAAGGAATTACATGTGCCAATTGTTTCGCCATTAACCAAACCCAATAAAATATTGTACAATAATATTTATGTTTCAAAAACCAATCCTTCGGAATACACATTACTGGAGAGCCTTGCGGACTATTGCTTGGATTCACTGAAGAACAATGAATCGGGTATTATTTTAATGATGCCGGGTGATAAAGAGAAAAAAGAAATTCAATTTGCCCAAGCTTTTAAAAAATATTACAACGATAAAATAAAGCTAAGAAACAAAAACAGCAAAGATACTTTGTTGGTGATAAGAGATTTCACCAAAATTAAAGAACAATTAAAACCAAATGCCCGCAACATTGTGGTGAGCTTAAGCAGCAATGAAGTATTTATTGCCGACTTTACCACACAATTGGCCATTATGGCTGAGAAAAAAGAAGTGATTTTGTGCGGCTGGGAAGGCCTACGCAGTATGGACAATATTGACCAAGCCTACTTAAATCAACTAGGGTTTACCTTTCCGCATCAATACAACATTACTAACGTAAACCAATTTGACGCATTAAAAGAAGAATATAAAGTATTACAGAACACAGTACCCGGCGACTACTATTTTATTGGGTTTGAGAATGCCTTTTATTACCTGAAAAATTTGAAAGAAATTGGTCCTGATTTTGTTCACAGTTTAAATACCCACCCAAGTGAAGGCAATTACATGCGTTTTAATTTTGTACGTCCTGATTTAAGCACCGGCTTCGACAACCGCGGGGTTTATATTTTTAAATACAACAATTTTCAAATTCAGAAAACAGGATGGAAATAAACGCAGCGAACATTTCGGCTTGGCTGCAGCAATTACAAGCAAATATTTGCGCTGCGCTTGAAAAAGCCGATGGCGGCGCGGTTTTTGGTGAAGAAAAGTGGACCCGTGAAGAAGGCGGCGGCGGCATTACAAAAATTATTCGCGAAGGACAGGTGATTGAAAAAGGCGGTGTGTTGTATAGTGCCGTGGAGGGTGTTGCACCGGATTTTTTGTTCAAAGAAAATTCACACAGCGCCATGGACAAGGGTACTGAAAAACCTCAATTTTTTGCCACCGGTGTGTCGATTGTCATTCACCCCAAAAACCCAATGGTACCGATTATTCACATGAATGTGCGGTATTTTGAAACCAGTGATGGCGCCCGTTGGTTGGGTGGCGGCATTGATTTAACCCCGCATTATATTTTTGAAGAAGACGCTAAATTTTTCCATCAATCCTTAAAAAAAGTGTGTGATGCGCATCATGCGGCCTATTATGAAAAATTTAAAAATTGGGCAGATGATTATTTTTACATTCCACACCGCAAAGAAACCCGCGGCATAGGCGGTATATTTTTCGATCGTTTAAAAGATGGGGAAGAAATGGGTTTTGAAAAGAACTTTTTGTTTTGGCAAGCTGTTGGAGAAGCCTTTGCGCCTATATACTGTGAATTGATTGCACGCAACAAAAACAAAATGTACACCGAGCAAAACAAACAATGGCAACTATTAAGAAGAGGCCGTTATGTTGAATTTAATTTGGTGTATGATAAAGGCACCAAGTTTGGCTTAGAAACCAATGGCCGTGTTGAATCGATACTGATGAGTTTGCCTAAAACAGCAGGCTGGGAATATGATTTTAAACCGGAAAAAAATTCAGCTGAAGAAAAAACTTTGGCTTTATTAAAAAAGGGATTACAATGGGCGGAGTGAAATACAAAAACTAAGGTGCAAAATTCTGCGTGAGGGATTGCAGCACGGCGGTAAGCCGGTGGCTTAACGAGCGAGCTGGTGTGTTAGCATTGGAATCCTTAGTGCCTTGGACTTGCAGCGTAAAGCCCGCCCCCTGAAGCAGAAAGGCTTCTAAAAAATATTCGCGGCCTTTCTCTTCAGGGGGCACGCCCAAAAAACGTTCAGAAAAATTAAAGTAATTACTTTTTGTACTTGTTAATCACAAACATTAAAAACAAAACCGGAAGGGAACTTAAAAAAATGCCGAAATAACCTTTTGGCCATTTTTCTTGGTCGTTGAAATATTTGGTGTTTAAAAAAATATTGATGGTGCCAAAAATAAAACCCATCATGGCCATGCCCATGCCGTAATACATCCATTGAATGCGGTACACACAAAGGGCGGCGAGGATGCCGAATAAAAGCGATAAATAACCGCTTAATTTATAAATGCGAGGAATGTTCATTATTCGGCGTAGTAAGTCATTAATCGGCGGCGCAGTTTAGAAGCGTATGTTTGGCTTTGCCAGTCGCTGTGGTTATTGGTTGAATTGATGCATTTACCAAATTGTTTCATGCGGTATTTCATTTCTTCGCTCAATAAATTAAACAACTCGAGTGCTTCGTCGAAATCAGCGGCGTTGTCTTTGATGCGTGCAAAGTGATCTTCCAAACTTTCTTCAACCACTACTTGCGGTTTTTTGCCTTTGCGAAGTGCCATGAGATAACGGTCGCGCACCACAAATGCTTCTGCGCTTGAGTTTAAGAAACGTTCCTTTATTTCAGGCGGCAAATCGTAATCGTTCACCAATTCATAATCCCACTCGTCTTTGTAACGTTGCTCTAAGTATAGATGCGGAGCGGCAAACACGTGTTTCCAATCGATAGGATATTGCCACAAATTAAAACGGCGTGAGTTGTTTCCTAAATCAACAATGTTGAATGTTTTTTTATTGGGCAACACACGCGATCCCCTTCCAATCATTTGATGGTAAAGGGTTAAGGACTTTGTGGCGCGGTTTAAAATAATAGTTTCCACTTCGGGCTCATCAAAACCGGTGGTTAAAATACTAACGGATGTGAGTATGCCGTCTTTTGTTTTTCGGAACCAATCGAGTGTATCAGCGCGGTCTTTATCACTGAAGGTACTATCGAGGTGTTTAATGGGATAACCTTTGGCTTTAAATGTTTCGTAAACTGCGCGGCTGGTAAGGATACCGGCGTTAAATATGAGGGTTTTTTTGCCTTTGGCAATTTCTTCGTAAGCCTCAACCAATTTGCCTTGCATAATGGCTTGGGTGTACAAAAGCTCATGCGAACCCACTGTAAATTCGCCGTTGTTGCCCACACGCAATGAACTTAAATTCACGTCGAATGATACTGTTTGACCTTCGCACAAATAACCTTGATCAATTAATGCTGAGATGGAATCACCAACAATTAATTCGTTGTATGTTTGGTAAAGCGGCAATTTTTTATTGCTGCTGAGGGGTGTGGCTGTTACACCAAGGATGTTTACATCATTAAAGTAATGGAATATTTTTCGGAATGAATTGTTGTGTGCCTCATCCACAACCACCAAACCAATGTCTTCGAGAAACTGGTCGTTTTCTTGTAAGCGGTTGTTGAGTGTTTCAACCAATGCAATAAAAGCCGCGTAATCGCTTTGTTGGGGCAGGTGTTTTACTTCGCTGTTGATGACCTTGTTGCTAATACCGGCTTCGGTTAACACATCAGAGGTTTGTTTACCTAATTCGATGCGGTGCGTGAGGATTAAAACTTTTCGGCCGTTTTCGCGGATATAACGTTTAGCAATTTCACTAAAAATAATGGTTTTACCGCCACCTGTAGGAAGTTGAAAAAGCAAGTTGGCATTGGGTGGTAGAACTTTTAGTTTGTTAAAAATATCTGTCACTGCTTTTTCCTGGTAAGGATAGAGTTTTCGAGTTTCAGTGGCCGTTACGGTTTCTTCCATGTAAAAAATTGCAATTCGCAAATATACGGCTAAAGGAGGCAAAAGGTAAAAAAATAGATAACAATTTTGCAAGATTTAAACAATTGGATTTTGCATTGGTTATCCAAAATCTATAATCGTATCTTAGTAGGCTATGCCCATAAAAATGCGTCCTTTTTTACTCAGTTTATTGGCGGCACTTTTATTGTCGGCCGGATGGATTTTTCATTTTGCGTTTTTTGCCTTTTTTGGATTTGTCCCCTTATTGATGCTTGAATCGCATTACAGAAATGGATTACAAAAAAGCAAGGCTTCGCTTAAATTATTTGCCTTTTTATACATTGCCTTTTTTTTATGGAATTTAATCGTGACTTGGTGGGTGGCCTACGCTTCCTTTAGCGGGGCTTGTTTGGCCATTATCTTAAATGCCTTGTTAATGGCCATTGTTTTTCAATTTTATTCGGCTATTAAAAACCGGTTGAATCAGCCTTGGGCCATTTGGTTAATCATTCCCATTTGGTTGGCATGGGAGCATGGGCATTCGGTTTGGGATTTAACTTGGACTTGGCTGACCTTGGGCAATGTATTTGCCTTTAACAGCCATTGGATTCAATGGTATGAATTTACTGGTGTTTCGGGTGGCAGCTTTTGGATTTTATTTGTGAATGTTATCGTTTATCAAAACATCACACAACATCAAGGTCTTGCTTTTTGGTCGAAGCCCATTGCCAAGATGGTTGCTGTGATTGTGTTACCAGTTGTTTTATCGTACGGCATTTATTTTTCAGAACAGCGTTTAAAAGACGAGAGCATTAAAGTATTGGTGGTACAGCCCAATGTAGATCCTTACAACGAAAAATTTACGATGGATTTTCGTTCACAATTTTTAAAGATGTTGAATTTGGTTCGCGGAAAAATAAATGCGGAAACCGATTATTTGGTGCTTCCAGAAACCTTTATTACTGAGAATTTAAATGAGGCAGCCATCAATGATTGTGATGAAGTACAATGGTTTAAGGATAGTTTATTGCAAAAATATCCGCACTTAAAAATTATCAGTGGATGCAATTCGTATTTGTTATTTGAAAAAGGAGATCAAGCCAAGCCAGCCACAGCGCGTGAAGATGGCAGGGGTTTTTATTATGATGTTTACAACAGCGCCATTCAAATCGACAGTAACGGCGTGCAGGTATACCATAAATCGAAATTGGTGCCCGGTGTGGAGCGCATGCCTTTTCCGGCTTTAATGAAACCATTGGAAAAATTGGCCATTGATTTAGGCGGCACCATGGGCAGTTTGGGAACACAAGCCAAGAGAAGTGTTTTAAGCGATTCGAAACATCACAATGCCATTGCTCCTGTGATTTGTTACGAAAGCATTTTTGCCGATTATGTCACAGAATACATTCGATTAGATGCCAATTATATTTTTATCATAACCAACGATGGTTGGTGGGATAACAGTCCGGGTTTTGTGCACCACTTAAACTACGCCAAGCTTCGAGCCATTGAAAACAGAAGGCAAATCGCCCGATGTGCAAATACAGGCATTAGTTGTTTCATTGATGAATTTGGTGAAATGTCGGCACAAACAAATTGGTGGAAAGAAGCTGTAATTGAGAAAAAAATGCAGGGCAACAAAAATCTGACATTCTTTTCGGCACATGGCGATATCTTATCGTACAGTGCATCAATTCTTGCTATTTGTTTGTTATTTGTTTGGTTGTTTTTACGTATCAAACAGCGATAAAATGGCCAATTTAAAAAACAAAAATCAGTAAAAATAAATCGTAAATTCACACATAAATCACAAGAAAACTAGTCTTTATTTGATATGGAAAAATTTGATGTAACAATAATCGGAGGCGGACCGGGCGGCTATGTAGCTGCTGTGCGTTGTGCGCAATTAGGCATGAAAACCGCATTGGTTGAAAAATACGCGTCATTGGGCGGTACCTGTTTAAATGTGGGTTGTATTCCCTCCAAAGCTTTGTTGGACTCGAGCGAACATTATTACAATGCTGTTCATCATTTTGAAGAACACGGTATTGATATTAAAGCGCCGAAAGTAAATATCAAACAGATGATTGAACGAAAGCGCGGGGTAATAAAAATGACTGTTGACGGGATTAATTTTTTGATGAAAAAAAACAAAATTACTGTGTACACCGGTCATGGTAGTTTTATTGATAAAAACCATATTGAGATTTTAAAAGCCGATGGCAGCAAAGAACAGATTGAAACCGGCAAAACCATTTTGGCAACAGGCTCAAAACCCTCTACTTTGCCAGGCATTGAGATTGATAAAAAGCGTGTGATTACCTCTACCGAAGCTTTGGAAATGACCGAAGTGCCAAAACACTTGATGGTGATTGGCGGCGGCGTAATTGGCTTGGAATTGGGCAGCGTGTATGCAAGATTGGGCAGCAAGGTGACGGTTATTGAATTCATGGACCGCATTATTCCCGGTATGGACGGTGCCTTGAGCAAGGAATTACAAAGGGTATTGAAGAAAAATTTAGGTTTTGAGTTTTTGCTAAAACACAAAGTAACCGGTGTGAAAAATAACGGCAAAGACGTAACCGTTAGTGTTGAAAACACAAAGGGTGAAACCGTTAAAATTGAAGGCGATTATTGTTTGGTTTCGGTTGGCAGAAAACCATACACCGAAAACTTGGGCTTGGATAAAATTGGGCTTAAGCTTGATAACCGTGGCAGAATTGAAACCGATGATCATTTGCATACCAATGTAGAAGGCATTTATGCCATTGGTGATGTGGTAAAAGGTGCCATGTTAGCCCATAAAGCCGAAGAAGAAGGCGTGTATGTGGCCGAGCAAATGGCAGGACAAAAGCCGCACATCAATTACAATTTAATTCCCGGTGTGGTTTATACCTGGCCTGAAGTAGCGGCTGTAGGATATACAGAGGAGCAATTAAAAGAACAAGGCAAAAAATACAAAGTGGGAAGTTTTCCATTTAAGGCAAGCGGTAGAGCACGTGCCAGCATGGATACCGATGGATTTGTAAAAGTATTAAGTGATGAAAGCACCGATGAAATTTTGGGCGTTCACATGATAGGGCCTAGAACCGCTGATATGATTGCCGAAGCGGTGGTGGCCATGGAATTTAGAGCCAGTGCGGAAGACATTAGCCGAATGAGCCATGCCCACCCTACTTTTACCGAAAGCATGAAAGAAGCTTGTTTGGATGCAACAGGCAAAAGAGCGATACATATTTAATGACTAATAATTTAAAAGAAATGAGTGTAAAAAAAGTTGGAATAATTATGGGCAGTGCCAGCGACTTGCCTGTGATGCAAGCAGCGGCTGACATTTTAAAACAATTTGACATCGCATTTGAAATGGATATAGTTTCGGCGCACCGCACACCGGAAAAAATGTTTGAGTATGCAAAACATGCACATAGTAAAGGTTTACAAGTGATTATTGCAGGGGCAGGCGGCGCGGCACATTTGCCGGGCATGGTGGCCTCGCTCACACCACTTCCTGTAATTGGTGTGCCAATTAAAAGCAGCAACAGCATTGATGGTTGGGATAGTTTATTGAGTATTGTGCAGATGCCAAATGGCGTACCTGTTGCCACTGTAGCAGTGAATGCTGCGCAAAATGCAGGTATTTTGGCAGCGCAAATTATAGGCAGCGCAAATCACGAGGTATTGCAAAAAATGATTGAATTTAAAACCGGTTTAAAAGACAAGGTTATTGCCGCAAGCAATGAGATGAAAAAATAAGACTGTTGTAAAAATGACATCGGTTGGAAAGTTGAAAATATCGAAAAGCAAATACAATGCCCTGATTAAAAACATTGGGGTTAGTATTGAATGCGCGAGACAAGTTGCATTTAAAACTGTGAATGCTGAATTGGTAAAAGCCAATTGGGAAATTGGCAGACACTTGGTGCAATTTGAACAACAGGGGAATGAACGGGCAGAGTATGGAAGTGCCCTATTAACAAAGCTTTCGGCTGATTTACAAAAAATTCATGGCAAAGGATTTGGCAGACGAAACCTTTTGGATATGCGTCGGTTTTTTTTGTGTTATCCAAAATGGCAGACAGTGTCTGCCAAATTGAGTTGGAGTCATTATGTAGCTTTGCTAGGTATTACAAACGATATTGGCAGAGCCTTTTATCAGAAACAATGTATCATTGAAAATTGGTCGATGCGTGAATTGGAGCGGCAAATAAATGCTTCATTATTTGAGCGACTGGCATTGAGTAAAAATAAAAAACAAATTCTTCAATTATCAAAAAAAGGAAATGTTGTAAAGAAAAGTGAACACATCATCAAAGACCCTTATGTGCTCGACTTCATGCAAATTCCGATGAGCAGCCGGTTAACAGAAAAAAACCTCGAACAAAAATTAATTTCAAATATTCAATTGTTTTTACTTGAATTAGGAAAAGGATTTGCCTTTGTTGCCAGACAATATAAACTAACCATAAGGAACAACCATTTTTATATTGATTTGGTTTTTTACCATCGCATATTAAAGTGCTTTGTGCTAATTGATTTAAAAACCAGGCACGTGAAACACAATGATATTGGCCAAATGAATCTTTACTTAAATTATTTCAAAAAGGAAGAAAATGTTGCCGGTGATGCAGAACCAATAGGAATTATTTTATCAGCTGAAAAAGACGAAGTGCTTGTAGAATATGCAACAGGAGGATTATCGAATAAAATTTTTGTTTCGAAATACCAACTGTATTTGCCTGATCAAAAAGTGTTGGAAAAACGCGTTAAAGAAATTTTGCACAACAATTAAGAAATGGCAAAAAAATCAAATCTAATAAAATTGGGAGATGCCATTGATCAGCTATTCAAAAATGAAAAACTGGATGTGAAAATTTCGCAATTTACCGTGAAGAACAGTTGGACCGACATTGCCGGAAGTGTGATTGCTAAAAACACTTCTGAAATTTATTTTAACAATAAAACCATTTTTGTAGGTTTAAGCTCTGCAGCCCTCAAACATGAATTATCTTTTAGAAAAGAAGAGCTGTTGAATAACATCAACACTTTTGTAGGCTATAAATTGGTCGATACAATAGTGATTAAATAAAATTTATGGCAACAAAAAAAACACAATACCTCAACTTAAATTTATTATTCGTTTTGATTGGCACCTTGTTTTACGCAAAGCCGATTAACTCGCAAAACCAAGATTCGGTTACCATTCGAAAGTTGTATGATTATTATTTAACACAAAGCAAAACCTACAGTAATCTTGAAGCATTGTGCTTAAAAATTGGCGGCCGTATTAGCGGAAGTCAACAAGCTGCCAATGCCGTTGTTTGGGCCAAACGCGCAATGTATGCCGCTGGTGCCGATACGGTATTTCTTCAGCCATGTATGGTGCCGCATTGGGTAAGAGGCGCAAAAGAAGAATGTTATTTTGTGACCAAATCAAATCAAATGATGAGCTTAAATTGTATTGCTTTGGGTAGTTCGGTTGGTACCGGCGAAAAGGGTGTAAAAGCAAAAGTGATTGAAGTGAATAATTTTGAGGAATTAGAAAAACTCGGAGAAAAAACCATTAAAGGCAATATTGTTTTTTACAATGTGTTTTTCGATCAAAGTAAAATAAGAACAGGCAATGCATATGGCGAAGCTGTGAAATACAGAGGAAAAGGTGCCAGTATGGCGGCAAAATTTGGTGCCATTGCTTCGGTGGTGAGAAGCATGACCTCTGTGGCCGACGACGAAGCACATACCGGCAATATGGGTTACGATACAAGCATTTCCAAAACCAAAATTCCGGCCATTGCCATCAGTTATAAAGGCGCCGATCTTTTGCACAATGCACTATTATCAGAAAAAAATATAGAATTGTTTATCCAAACCAATTGCCAAACCTTGCCCGATGTTTTATCTTATAATGTGGTTGGTCAAATTACCGGCAAACAAAAACCCAATGAATACATTATTACAGGCGGGCATTTAGACAGTTGGGATAACGGTCAAGGCGCGCACGACGATGGCTCGGGCGTGGTTCAAAGTATTGAGATTTTGGCAGCCTTTAAAGCCTTGGGCATTCAACCAAAACACAGTATTCGGGCAGTTGCATTTATGAATGAAGAAAATGGTTTGGCCGGCGGTATGGCTTATGCACAGTGGGCTAAAGACCACAAAGAAAAGCACATCGCTGCCTTGGAAACGGATGCCGGTGGTTATACACCGCGCGGATTTGGCGTTGATACAGCCATGGGTTTGTATAAGCAGGTATTGCAATGGAAACCCTTGTTTCAAGCTTATTTTATCGACCGCATCGAACAAGGTGGCGGTGGCGCAGATATTTCTGCACTTGAAAAACAAGGTGTGCCATGCATTGGCTTTGAACCCGATACACAAAGGTATTTCGACATCCATCACACAGCTGCCGACACTTTTGATAAGATCAATAAAAGGGAACTCAATTTAGGCGCAGCCGCTATTGGAGCCCTGCTATATTTAATCGACAGCCACAACTAGTGCTCAGTTAATCGCACATTAAGCCTTGTATGAAATACTTATGCTATATCTGATGAAAGTTTCAGTTATGGAAAACTTTTGTTGTAAAAAAGATTTGTTTTATGGCTTCCTCTTTTTCATAATTATTTTTTTGAATTAAAGGCATTTTGTACTTTTATTCACATCTTTTGGTTGGACCTATTTTCATTCAATCTTTAGTGCAAATGATTTAAAAACAATTTTCTCAATCTAAAAAAACATGAAAACACGTTTAACCTTATTCATCACTTGTATATTGATTTTGCAAGCCAATTTAAACGCACAAAGCAATTTAGTTCCCTACAAAGCCGGCCACGTATTCGACATTAGCTTACCTGAATACATGAGCAAAACATTTGGATTAAATAATTCAGCCACCATTCAATATAAAAGTGTGGTGAAAGATGTTTACGGATTTGTAATATTAGACACCAAAGAAGAACTTAAATTGGCTGAAATGACATTCGTTTCAATCAATGATTTTTATGATAATTTCATTAAGGATTTTTTGAAGGATGAAAAGAAACGCAGAATTTCAAGGGTGGTGTATCAAAAAATTGGTGATGTAAATTTCGCCGAAAGTGATGCTTCGTATTACGACAATGAGGCCAAGACTGAAATTTATTATTTGGTTGGCATTGTTGAAACAAAAAATGCCTTTTACAAGGTACTTTCTTGGGCAGCGGTAGAAAACAAAGAAAAATTCAAAGCCGATTTCCAAAAAATACTATACAGCATCAAGGATTAAAAAAGGCCTTGTTAACGCAACCAAACTGCGTGAATAAATTTATTTATATACAACTGAGCCTGATACATGAAAAAGATTATTGAAGTTGCGCTCATAATTGTATGCTTAATTCCATTATTCTTTATTAATGTAAAAAATTCGCATGATTGGGGAGATGATTTTGCCCAATATGTGCACCAAGCCAAAAACATTAATAGCGGCGTATCCCAAAACCAAACAGGTTATATTTTTAATGAAAATTGCTTTACCGGCCCTATCGCCTACCCTGTTGGCTTTCCATTGTTGTTGAGTCCGATTGTAAAATTTTGGGGCCTCGACTTTTATTACTTTAATTTATTGCAAAGTTTGTTTTTGGCCCTTAGCTGTTTGCTTGGCTTTTTGATGATTCGCCAATACAGTTCATTTTTAACTGCAATATTTGTGAGTTTAATTGTGGCTTACAACCCCATGCTCTTGAATTTTAAAACCGAAGTCATTTCTGATTTATCATTTACTTTTTTTTCGATGTTTAGTTTGTATCTCATGCAAAAAAAACAAAATGTGTTTTTAAGTATTTTATTAGGACTGCTCATCGCATTTAGTATTCACATCAGAAGTGTTGGCGTATTATTGGTATTCACCTACCTCTTTAATCAAGTTTTTTTGCAAGCATCAATTCGCAATTTTTCGTTAAAGGCAAATGTAAACACCGGCATTACCCTATTCACATGCATTTTATTTTACCTGGGCCTAAAATTAGCTTGGCCATGCAACACCAATTATCCGGGCTTTTTTGAAACCGAACACTATTGGCGCACTGTGAATGAACACTTATCTTATAATCTTTACCATCTCTCAATGTTTTTTAGAGGCTATCCTGTTGAGTCATATTGGCATATTGGCATTATGGCATCGGCCGCATTATTGGTGTTCGCGCTATTTGGTGTCTTTCATTTCTATTCTGAAAATAAAAAATCAATTTATGTCTATTATTTACCTGTATATGTACTCATGGTGATTAGTTATAAATTCAGTCATGCAGGCATGCGCTTCTTATATCCGGTTTTGTTTTTACTTTTTTTATTTGCTGTAATCGGATTAAAAAAAGCGATTTTACCTTGGATTCAAAAACAACACTATTTGGCACTATTACTGGGCTCACTTGTGCTTTTTTCTTACCATGAAGAAATTCAACGCATTCAAAGTAGAGAAACAGAAGTACTCGATGGTCCGCAGAGTAAAACTGCCGTTGAAGCCTTTCAATACATCAACGCACATATCGTTTCAAACAGCATAGTGGCATTCGATAAACCCAGGGCATTGTGTTTATACACCCATGTACAATCCTTTGCCATTTTTCCGGCAGCCAATTCAGAGCAAATTGCCGAAGATTTAAAAAAATTCAAAGCAGGCTATTATTTGAGCCATGAAACACAAAGTACCGATGTTTTAAAACAGTATCCTCTGCAAGACAGCAGCCGATTTAAATTGATTTATGCCAATGCGGATTTTAAATTGTTCCGTATTCAAAAAAATTCACCGAATCAAAAAATGTAATTTTTGTCCATGCCCGATGCTTTTAGGGCATTGAATAAGCCTATTTGCAGGCATTTTCGTATATTTGAACATTATTTACTTTTATGATTGACGAGATGACAAAAAGTGCTCACTTAATTGAATTGGAAGATTGTTACGGGGCACATAATTACCATCCCATTCCGGTGGTGATTGAAAAAGGAGAAGGTGTTTTTGTATGGGATGTTGAAGGCAAAAAGTATTATGATTTTTTGGCGGCATATAGTGCGGTCAATCAAGGGCATTGTCATCCGCGTATTATTAAGGCACTGACACTTCAGGCACAAAAATTAACGTTAACCTCTCGTGCATTTTACAATTCTGTACTGGGTGAATATGAAAAATACATTTGCAATTATTTTGGTTACGACAAGGTACTACCTATGAATACAGGCGTAGAAGGCGGCGAAACGGCTTTGAAACTTGCACGTCGTTGGGCTTATGATGTAAAAGGTGTTAAAGAAAATTGTGCCAAAATGGTTTTTGCCAGAGGCAATTTTTGGGGCCGTACATTGGCTGCAATTTCTGCAAGCAACGACCCTAGCAGCTTTTCAGGCTTTGGTCCGTTTTTACCCGGCTATGAGTTGGTAGATTACAATGATTTACAAGCCTTGGAAGAAGCCATCAAAGACCCGAACACCGCGGCGTTTATGGTTGAGCCCATTCAAGGCGAGGCCGGCGTGGTAGTGCCCGATGAAGGCTATTTAAAAGGCGTTCGTGCCTTGTGCTCAAAGTATAACGTTTTGTTTATTGCCGACGAAGTACAAACAGGTTTGTGTCGCACCGGTAAAATGTTGGCTTGTGATCATGAAGAAGTAAAACCCGATATTTTGGTATTGGGCAAAGCCTTGAGTGGCGGCACCATTCCGGTGAGTGCCGTATTGTGTTCGAATGAAATTATGTTAACCATTAAGCCCGGTGAACATGGCTCAACCTACGGTGGCAATCCGCTGGCCTGCGCTGTTGCCATGGAAGCGCTCCAAGTTTTAAAGGATGAAAAAATGGCTGAAAATTCTGAACACTTAGGGAAATTATTTCGCCAAGAAATGAATAAACTTAAGCAAGAAAGTAACCTCATCACAACCGTTAGAGGAAAAGGTTTATTTAATGCCATTGTGATTCAAGAAAGAAATGGCAAAACCGCATGGGATGTATGCGTAAAATTTGCTGAACATGGCTTGTTGGCCAAGCCTACACATGGCGATATTATCCGCTTTGCACCGCCATTAATGATTACCGAAGTACAATTGATGGATTGTGTGCACATAATCAGAGAAGTGATTCTTAATTTTAATTAAGACAATCAATGGTTACCTATAACCCAAAAGACTGGATTAAACTGATTGTGCATTTTCACAAATCAGACACTTTGCGAATTTTATTTCCTTCAATCCTTTTACTTGGATTTATCACAGCAGGCGTAAGTTATTTGGAGCAGCACTTTTTGAAAGATTTCTTACCTAGCAATCTTACCGTATTTCACCAAATTTCAGGTTTCATAATTTCTTTGGTTTTGGTTTTTCGCATTAATTCGGCTTACGACCGTTGGTGGGAAGGCCGCAAACTGTGGGGTTCATTGTTAAACAATGCTCGCAATTTGGCCATCAAAGTAAATGCGCTATTTCCTGAAGAAGACGAATCTGCTAGAAAGGAAATACAATTGCTCATTGCGAATTATGCTTTGTCATTAAAGGAACATCTTCGCGGCAAAACAGCTGAATCGCTTTTAACCTATTCAAATTATTTTAAAAAAGAATCATACCTCAACGCTGCCCATAAACCCAATTACATTGCAAAAT
The DNA here is from genome assembly GCA_947453445.1 of Sphingobacteriaceae bacterium. GTDB lineage: Bacteria > Bacteroidota > Bacteroidia > B-17B0 > Aurantibacillaceae > Aurantibacillus. Next base: position 23,765 of record CANGGP010000007.1, on the reverse strand, counting down.
TATTAACGGCTTATCTTTTGAAATATTTAAAGAAACAAAACAATCATCATGATGATTATTTATTTATCCATCAAAACATCAATGAAATGACTGATGTTTGCGGGGCTTGCGAACGGATTAAGAACACACCTATTCCATATTCGTATAGCATTTTCATCAAAAAAATTGTTTTCCTTTACATCATCACCATGCCCATTTCATTTGGCTTAAGCATGGGTTATTGGTCTATTCCAATTGTGATGGTGATGTTTTATGCTTTTGCCTCATTGGAATTAATCAGTGAAGAAATTGAAGATCCATTTGGCACCGACGACAATGATTTACCTACCGACGAAATCGCCGATAAAATACAAACCAATACAACCGAAATTTTATTTCCTTAAAACATTATTTTGAATCTTAACTACACATACAAACACAGCGGTGACTTCGAAATGAAGGTGACCACATTTTTTGGCTTGGAAGAAATTCTTGCGAAAGAATTACAACAATTGGGCGGCAAAAACATCCTGCCTTTTAAACGTGGCGTTGCTGTTACCGGTGATTTGGGCTTTTTATACAAAGCCAATTTGTGTTTACACACGGCATTAAAAGTGATTGTTCCCATTGCTAAGTTTGTTGCGAATAACGAACAAGAACTTTACGATCACATTAAATCAATTGCTTGGGAAGAATTTATTTCGAATACCGACACCCTCATGGTGGAAGGTGTGACCAACTCTGAAATTTTTTCACACAGCTTATTTGTATCTCAAAAAGTAAAAGATGGCATTGTTGATCGCTTCCGTGAAAAAACCGGTAAACGCCCTGATGTAGATTTAATAAGGCCAATTTTTAAATTGTATGTGCATATATACAAAAACGAAGTCAGCTTAAACATCGACAGTAGCGGTGATCCTTTATACAAAAGGGGTTATCGCGCCGACATCAACGAAGCACCCATGAAAGAAGTATTGGCAGCAGGTTTGGTAAAATTAAGTCAATGGGAAAAGCACTTATTGCTTGTTGACGGCATGTGCGGTGCCGGCACCATTGCTATTGAAGCGGCGCTATGGGCCAATAATATTCCACCGGGCTATTACAGAAATAATTTCGGTTTTATGTTGTGGCGCAATTACGATGAAAAACTTTACGACACCATTTTTGAAAGTGCTATCAATAAAATACGTGAAGAATCGGTTGAAATTATTGCAAACGACATCGATGCCTTTACACTTAAAAAGGCCATCAGCAATGCCAAAAATGCAAAAGTAGATGATGTTGTAAAATGTAGCGAATCATCCTTTTTTGACATGAAGCCGAGTCGTAATGCGGGCGTGGTGATACTTAATCCCCCATACGGCGAGCGTTTACCGGTTGCAGAAATTACAGCGCTTTACAAAGAAATTGGCGATAAACTAAAAAAAGATTTTCAAAATTTTAATGCGTGGATTATTACCAGTAATCCCGAAGCCATTAAAAGCATTGGCTTGCGGCCTTCACGTAAAATTCAAATTTACAACGGTGCATTGGAGTGCCGCTATTTAAAATTTGAATTGTACGGTGGAAGTAAAAAAGCTGTGAAAAATCCCGACACAATGACGCGCCGATAAGTGTATTAAATTCTCACACCAATGAGTGTGATATCATCCACTTGTTCATTGTCGCCCATCCAGTCAAGAATTTCACGTTCCAATCGCATACGTTGCTCATGTAAAGGCTGCATTGAAATTGAAATCAACAACTCCTTTAATTTTTTGTACATGAATTTTTTACCCTTTGGTCCGCCAAACTGATCAGGCATACCATCGGTTAAAGCATACACCATATCGCCCTTTTCAAGGTTTACTGAATGTTGCACAAATGAAATGCCGTCTCTATCATGTTTTCCAACCGGCATTTTATCGGCCGTGAATTCGAGTAGTTCATTTTTTCTTACAACCCAAACCGGATTATTAGCGGCGGCATAACTTAAACGTAAATTCTTTAAATCAAATGAAATTAAGCTACAATCCATCCCATCTTTTCCACCCTCTTTACTGCCATCCTTTTTTAAACGATCGATAATTAATTTACGGGTGTGGTTTAAAATCTCAGCCGGCTCGGTGTACAATTCAATTGACCTCTCTAAACTGTAAATGTTTAATAAACTCATAATGGCGCCCGGCACACCGTGCCCGGTGCTATCTGCAGTTGCCATTACAAATTTACCATCATTAATTCTACTGTTGCTGCCTGTGTTTAATAGATTGGTTGAATTGTCAATTTTTGCGGCCCAATAAAAGTCACCACTCACCACATCTTTAGGTTTAAAGAATACAAAATACTCGCCTAAATTTTCATCCATTAAATCTTTACTGGCCAAAAATGTGCGTTGAATCCTTTCGGCGTAGTTGATACTATCCGAAATTTCTTTGTGTTTTTCTTCCACCAAATGTTTTTGTTCTTGAATTTCGAGTTTTTGAATTTCCAACAATTCATTGGTTTTTTTGGTACGCTTATAATTTCGGTAAACCATGTACAAACTAAACAATACAGCCAACACAGCTAATAAGCCCAACCAAAGAATGGTTCTTTGCATGTTGATTTGCGCCAATTGTTTTACAATGCTGGCTTTTTGAACTTCCATTTGTTTTTTCTGGTCATCCAAAATTTTCTTTTGTTTCTCCATCCTCAATATTTGATTGTGGAGCTCGTATTCTTGTAATTTATTTTGCGAAACCGTTAAGGCCAAACGTTCTTCTTGCAATTTAATGCGTTCTTCTTGCGAAGTCATTGAGGCCAAAGCCAAATCAATTTTTGCCTTTTGTTCACGAAGTCGCATTTCTTGTGCCGATATTTTACCCGCCACCTCTTTTAATTCATCCTTCGAAAACACAGTATTATCAGCATTCCCTAGAATTTTATCAATCACATTGTCCCAATCTTTACGCGCTTCCTTGGCATCAAACACTGAACCAGCAGGATCGCTTGAATTTCCTTTTTTGATGGTTTTTGGATCTTTATCCGTATTGTAAACAATTTTTAAGGCATCTTTCGAAATGGTTCTATCTTCTCTGATGCGTTCTTCTTCTTTCCAATCAACTTTGGCCAATTTAAAATTCACATTCGGAATAGCCCTGAATGACTCACTGATCACAACACCTGAATTGTAAGCTAAGTATTCGTTATAGGCAAATTTCAATTTATCACTTTCATCATAAAAACCTATCATGGTATTATTGAAATTCATTTCATTGTCGGTAATCACCAAGGTGCCTTTTTTGATGTCCTTCACCTGAAATGCCTTCACCTTCTGCGTGTTTACATATAACATTTCGGTTTGTTGCAAACGTTTTAAATCGGTATAACCATCTAAAATGAGAATTGAAATATTGTGGTTGGCCACCCTTCTAAAGCGAGCCAGATTATTAAATTCCTTTACCAATTGTTCATCAGCACCCAATAATCCAATTTTAAAATCGCCGTTTACATCTAAATTAGGCCAATCAAAATAACGTGCAAATCCGTAAATGTTCACGGCCATGGTTTTGGCGCGGTAAGGCACGCTCGATGTGGTTTGAGCACCGGTAACGAGACTAAAAAATAAGAGTAAAGCGATTAATCTGGTTTTTATCATGTGTTCAAAATTTTACTATTGACCAATAAATCGTGTTTTGGAAGTTCCATTTTTACCAAAAATTTACCTTCAAGCACAGGTAAAACAGGACATTGATTTGGTGTTAAACAATAATTAATATCTCTTTCTAAATCAAGCTTTGATAAGCGATTTCGGTGTGATGAATTGGCCAAAAAACCATACACATCGTGCTTGGCAAGCTTGTATAATTCCATGGCTGCAATGGCTGAGTCACACTCTGTATTAAAACCATGTTTGTAAATCAAAGCCTGGGCAATGGCACCGGCAAAAATAGTATCTTCTAAATTAAATTTGTTTTTCCATCCGGCACATAAAAAAATTACCGGACTCTTTTCCTTCTTTAAATGATAGATTAAAGTATCCATATTTAAGAAACTGCCAATCACCACCTGCTTTGATGCCTTTGCGGCTTCTATGGCTTGGGTTCCGTTGGTAGTTGTAATGGCAATTGTTTTTCCTTTTACACGGGTATTCATGTATCCAAAAGGACTATTCCCAAGATCAAAACCGTTTACAATTTCGCCATCCCTTTCAGCAGCCACCATCAATCCTTGCTCCTTATAAACCAATGCCTCATCAACCGTAGCCACCGGAATCATTTTCGAGACGCCATTGTAAAAAGCTGTGGTTATGGCCGAAGTAGCCCTCAAAACATCAATTACCACCACAATTGCATTGGGATTTTGAAAGAGATGAAAAGAATTTGGACTATAACAAACTTCAATTTGCATGGATCGTGTCAGCTTTAGATTCAATTTTGGCGAATCATTACAACAAACTTAACATTTTATTTTAATTTACAAATCACGGCAATGTGTTTTTCAGATTAATTTATTTTTTAACCGAAGCCTTTTAATATTTTGTGCTGCTCAACCTTTAAATCGAATAAATTGCCCTTGGTTTGAATGTAATTCGCGGGTTTTGGCAATATGAGAATCATTTAACCGACAAAGAATTTAAGCCTTCTCTTATAGCGATTTTTGAAATTCATACAAAATGCAATCAAAGCACATTAAAAATGATACTTGACAGTGTATTTCAGCACGAATGTCCTCAAAAAAACATAAATTTATTGCATGATTGACTTTATTAAACGCAAGATTGAAAATTCCATCGACTTAAAAAGTCGTTTATTACTTGATCAAAATATATTAAGCAATATTGATGCTATTGTGAATCACATCACGCAATGTTATCAAAAAGGCGGAAAAGTGCTTTGGTGCGGCAATGGCGGCAGTGCAGCCGATGCCCAACATTTGGCAGCTGAATTAAGTGGAAGGTTTTATTACGATCGCCCACCTTTATTTTCAGAAGCTTTGCACGTAAACACAAGCTATACTACAGCCGTAGCCAATGATTATAGTTATGATGTTATTTACAGCCGTTTGGTGGAAGCCATGGGGCAAAAAGGCGATGTTTTAATTGGCCTGAGTACCAGCGGAAACAGCGGCAACGTTGTAAAAGCGATAGAAAAAGCCAATGCCAAAGGCATGATTACTGTTTCGTTTACCGGTGAAACAGGCGGTAAATTAAAAGACATTAGCCAATATTTAATTAATATTCCTAGTACCGATACACCAAGAATTCAAGAGTGTCATATGTTATTAGGCCATACCATTTGCGAAATGGTTGAAATGAATTTATTTCCAAAAAAGTAAATCCTTGTTAAATACTGCCATCATATTAGCCGGGGGCTTCGGCACCAGATTAAAATCTGTTGTAAGTGATGTGCCAAAACCCATGGCGCCAATTCTTGGTAAGCCATTTTTACATTACCAAGTTTTATACCTTAAACATTTCGGCATTCAAAACATTGTTTTTTCGGTTGGCCATTTACATGAGGTGATTGAAAAATATTTTGGCAATCAATATTTGGGACTAAACATTCAATACGCCCTTGAAGAAAATCCTTTGGGCACGGGAGGCGGTATTCGCTTGGCTTTAGAAAAATGTCAAGATGAAAATTGTTTGGTGTTAAACGGTGATTCATTTTTTGATTGTGATTTACAACAATACTTTCAAAGCCATTTGGCATCAAAAGCTGAATGTTCTTTGGCTTTAAGAACTGTAAGTAATGCGGCGCGTTTTGGCACCATTCATTGTAATGCACAAAAACGCATTGTTGCTTTTCAAGAAAAAACCATGCGCGAAGAAGCAGGCACCATTAATGCGGGCCTTTACATTTTAAATAAGGAATTGTATTTTAAACACACGCCTGCAAACTTTTCTTTTTCAATTGAGAAAGATTTTTTTGAGAAAAAATTATCCGATATCTATTTTGGAGGCATTGAATTTGAAGCCTATTTTATAGATATTGGATTACCTGAAGATTTTAAACAAGCACAACATGATTTTGAAAGATTTAAATATTGATAAAAGTTGGACCTTGTTTTTAGATCGCGACGGTGTGATTAATAAAAAACTGGAAAACGATTACGTTAAAAATTGGATTGAATTTGAATTTTTAGACGGTGTTTTTGATGCCCTTAAAATTTGTAATAAAATTTTTGGAAGAATAGTTGTTGTCACCAACCAGCAAGGCATTGGCAAAAGATTATACCGTGTTGAAGATTTAGAAATTATTCACCAAAACATGTGTTATGAAATTGCTTATTACAATGGCCGCATCGATAAAGTATATTTTTCGCCCTATTTAAGCAGCGAAAATCACCCAAGCCGCAAACCAGGCACAGGGATGGCTTTAGAAGCAAAAAAAGATTTTCCTGAAATTGATTTTAATAAAAGCATTATTGTAGGCGATAGTTTATCGGATATGGCTTTTGGAAAAAACCTTCAAATGAAATGTGCTTTTATTTCAGATCAGGCCACAAGGCATGAACACATTGATTTTAATTTTACATCATTCATTGAATTTGCTTTAAGTTTACAATCTTGAAAGTTTCCATTATAACTGTCACATATAATTCTGCAAAAACCATTGAACAAACCATTCAATCGGTGCTGATGCAGGATTATCCCGAAATAGAATACCTCATAATTGACGGGCAATCGAAGGACGACACTTTAAAAATTGTGCAATCACATACAAATAAAATTGCAAAAATTGTTTCTGAAAAAGATGAAGGATTATACGATGCCTTAAACAAAGGCATTTCGTTGGCAAGTGGCGACATTATTGGTTTTATTCACTCCGATGACTTTTACACACATCCTAGTGTTGTTCGCCTTTATGTAGAAACTTTTTTGAAAGAAAATTGCGATGCGGTGTACAGCGATTTGTTTTATGTTGACAAAAACAATACCAATCAAATCATCAGAACGTGGAAAAGTGGCGAATACAATCCCTCCTCATTTTTATATGGTTGGATGCCACCACACCCTACTTTTTTTGTAAAAAAATCAGTGTATCAAAAATACGGCGTGTTTAATACATCCTTTAAAAGCGCCGCTGATTACGAATTGATGTTGCGTTTTATTTTTAAGCAGCAAATTAAAATCGGCTACCTGCCATATTTTACAGTTAAAATGCGTGTTGGCGGTAAGAGCAATATCTCTATTAAAAACCGACTCTTTGCCAATCAAGAAGACCGAAAAGCTTGGCAGATAAATGGCCTTAAGCCCTATTTCTTTACCCTGTATTTAAAACCTTTAAGAAAGTTAAGTCAGTTTTTTAAACGCTAAACGTTAGTCAATCAACAACTTTTGAGAATGCAACACCGCATTGTTTTGATCTTGCAAACTCAATACATACATTCCTCTTGCCAATAATGGTAAGCGGATGCTATTCGACGCGTTTACATTGTCTTCAATTAAAACCACTCGTCCTTGCATATCAGTGATTACAATCTTTTTAGCTGATGGATTGGATTGCTTCACAACTAAAATGTTTTTGGCTGGATTCGGATAAATTTGCAAAGCCTCATCCTGAATTACCTTGGTAAAGCCCAAACATTCGGTTACTTGAATTTCGAGACTATCGCTGCGGAAACAGCCGTTCACATCGTTGGTGCTATAATGAATAAAATAAACGCCAGCGCCGATCGATGGATTAAAAGCGCCTGAGGAAAATCCTGTTCCTGAAAAGTTACCGCCTGACGGTGTGGCTGTAGGCACAACATGAGCGTCATCCTTACACAAATAAATGGATGGCACGCTTATGGTAGATGGCACGGAGGCGTTTACGTTTACATATACAGGCGCAAGCGAACTTAAACAATCATCTTTGGTTACCGACCAGTTATAAAACCAATAATAAAAACCGCTTCCTGAACTTGAGCTTGTGATGTTTACACAATTACCAATATTATAAGGAAAAGCATTGCTAGCCGTTGAGCGGTACAAATCGCATGTTGACCCGTTGGTGAGTCCTAATTGATAATTTGAACCCGGTGTGAGCGGAAAGTTCAAAATCACAGTATTGGCTCCAACACTTAAGTTCACAACAGTAGAATTAATAATGTTAGCTGTAGCGTTACGCAATTCAATATAACGGTTACCGGCTGTTTGCGCGTACATTACCACCGAATTGAGCATGCCGCTTTGCACTACATCAAATATCAACCATTGATTGGCGTTGGCTAAATAACCACCATTTAAATTGCTTAACCTTCCACCCAACACAGGGGTATTTGTAATTGTATTGGCCACATAATAAATGGCTGTTTGATTTAAAGAAGGTGTTGTAAAGGTGCTACCAACATATAAAGCAGTGGTTGTGTTACTGCTGCTGTACCATTTAATGGTTGCATTGGCTGATGCAGTTATCACAGCCGATGTGTTTTCGCAAATGGTGGCTGAAGAAACCGCCGGATAAGAAGGAACATTCACAACAATATAAGCGTTTTTAATAATGCTATCGATGGTATTATTACAACCGCTTGCCTTGAGTTTCACATTGTATGAACCATTTGCTGTGTAAGTGTGAAAACCAGTGGTGGCAGTAGAAATTGCAGAACCATCGCCATAATCCCAAGTATAGGTAATGCCGCTGTTAGTAGAATTTGTAAAAATAACACTGGCCGGTAAAACACAAAAACTGGTATTTGATGTATAAAAATTCGGAGCAATTTGATTGGGCACAAACTGCGCACCCACTCCAACGGCATACCATGCATTGGTGGTTTGCACCACTTGATTTGAACAAGAACCAAATAAATCTTTGGCTGCTTGTATAGCTGCTACGCGGGCTGCTGCATAATTGGTAGAAGAAGTAAAATAATATGTTAAGGCCCTATACGCTATTTTTTCAGCATCAATATTGCCCAAGCCAACCACGTTGTACGCATTATTTAAATCATTGGTAGCTGCCCCGCCACTCACCAATAAATAAAACCATTTAATGGCAGGACCGGCATTGTTATGCGGTTCACCATTTGGGTCCCAATACTGACCCAAGTATGTATCTGGATCACTTAACAATTTCGGAAATTGCATGTTACGAATACCATTTCCTCCCGGCGTGATATCAGAACCCATTTTCCAATTGTAATTGCTTGGTCTAGCATAACGCTCAACACTTGTGCCAAAAATATCGGCAAACCCTTCATTCAATGCATCTGCCTCACCTGTGCCACCGCCGTTTAAACCGGATGTATTGCTCACCAAACCGTGCGTAATTTCATGCCCGCAAACATCAATGGCTGTTAAGATGGTAAAGAGCGAACCGTTACCATCTCCATAAGTCATTCTGGTTCCATCCCAAAAGGCATTGTTATAGTTGTTGCTGTAATGCACATAACTTCTCAACTTATAACCCATGTTATCGATGCTGTTACGATTAAAACGAGCCATGTAAAAATCGTAGGTTTTTTCGGCACCCCAATGGGCATCGGTGGCCGCTTGATCAGCTCCGGTTGTGGTCCAAGATGTGCTGGTAGTAGTAAAATCAGTTGCCAAATACGATGTGGTGTGATTCATGTTGTAGGTTTCAATACCTAAACCACGCTGCGTTTCGCGCAAACGGTAACTCGAAGTAGTGACTTGATCACATGTGAGTGTTTGTGTTCCACTGTATTTCGTAGCGGCAGTGCCCGGCACATCGATGTTACAAATCAAATTTTCCTCAGCCAATACAATTCCTGAATTTGCATCCACAAATACATTGGCCTTGAACAAAGGAATTTCAGCATAAATTTCAAATTGATAAGCCGCTTTAAAAAGGCCCTTCGATTCAAACAATACTCTTTTTGCAGAAGGATAATAAGTGAAATTTGGCTGATTCAAAATTTCACGCATATGGTTTTCTTCTTCCTTGTTTTCCCATTTGTATTTTTCTGCCTTTATTTTAGCCAAAGCATTGGTCAATGCGGTTTTGTCATCAATTGAAAAAGTGATAAACGCTGATTGCAAAGCACATAAATCGCCATTTAAGGATTCTAATCGCCCTTGTAAAAAATGAGCAATAATCATTTTATTGTGCAACTTAATCCCGCCATAATAAATGGCGTATCTTTTGTGAGTATAACCAAGTTCATCTTGTTCTGATTTCAACAGTTGAAGTTTTGCTTTACCATCACTTGAAATGAGGTTTTGCACAATTGCTTCCATCTGTATATTGCTAATGTTTAGCGAAGGGTTGATTCTGGCGAAATTCAATTGTTTAGATTGGTTGTAGTAAGTTTCAACGGCAATCTGTTCGATGGCATTTTTTGATTGTGAAAATCCCAGGAAGGAAATGAACAGCGCAACAATGGTCAAATAAAGGTTCTTCATTTTAAAAATATAATCATACAAGATAGTGAATTGCCCCTAAATCTTACAATTTATTTCCATTTTTTTTATAAATGTTAAAATGGCAAAATGTAATTGATTTGAAATAGCAATGGAATTATTGTTTAATTTTAATGGAATTTTCTACCATGATTAAAAGAAAGCTTTTTGCGTACATCATTGGCATTTTTGCATTGCAAATGTCAGCACAAATTATTCCGGTAATGGGGCCTATAATGGGACCATCAAACGTTTGTTCACTTCCTGCTGCCGGCAGTACTTTTAGTTGCAATGCCAGCAATGGCCCAACTTCTTATCAATGGTCGGTAATGAGCCCTTCAACTGGTGTGATTATTGCCAATCCAACATCGAGTGTTACGCTCATCACTTTTCCCAACACCAACTTAACCTATACTTTGGTTTGCACTGCAAGTAATGCCGCTGGAACCAGTTCACCAAGCGTACTCATCGTCAAAGTGTATGAAACACCAACTGTTACCTTTTCTGGCGCCCAAAGTTTTTGCCAGGGTTCATCCACAAATTTATCGGCCAGTCCTACCATCATTTCCGCTAGTTCAAGTTTATCTTATAGTTGGAGTCCGGGCAGCAGCTTAAACACCACCAATTCATTAAATGTAGTCGCCAATCCTAATGCTACAACAACCTACAGTTTATTTTTAAGTATCGCTACGTGTACAAACTTGGCCACCATTACTGTTACAGTAAATCCGCCGCCTTCATTTACACCTGTTATCAGCAACACCTTATTCTGTAGATTATCAAGCCAAACGTTGAGCATACTTGGCAATGCCTCCACCTATTCTATTTCGGGTGCTTTAACGCCTACTTTAAGCACCTTGAATTACTCGGTATCGGGTGGTTATTTAATAACAGTTACCGGTGAAACAGCGTTCGGTTGCCAATCATCGGCGTCCATTACCTTTTCGGTTGGAAATTGTACAGTTGGTTTGGATGACAAACAGCGCTTGAATGAATCCGTTTTGATTTATCCCAATCCAAGTGATGGCCGTTTTACAATAAAGAATTTAAAACTCAACCAAAGCATTTATGTTTACAATGAAATGGGGCAGTTAATTCGTTCGTTTGAAAATGTCAATGAATCAGAATTGAATATCGATCAATTGATGCCGGGTTTGTACCTCGTAAAAATCGATCATCTTAATCTCAAGGTAATCGTTCGTTAATTAATTGGGCCATCATTAAACACATCAACAATTTGTGTTGTTGTGCTGATTAACCATTGATTTAGGCTTCAAAATGCCGATTCAAACATAATTTCTTTACATTTGGCTCAAGCGAAATAAAATCTGATGTCAAGCCCAAACAACATCCACTTTACTTTTAATGTTTGGAAAACACTCTCCTTTATCTTAATTGTTACTGCAATTGCTTATTCTCCTTTTATTTTAGATGACACTTTAAGTCCTCGATTTATTCTAACCGCCCTATTTTTACTCGCTTTTGTTTATGTGATGTGGCGTGAAAAAAAAAGCTTGACCATCAACTTTACAATTTTATCAATTGCCTACCTATTCTTTGTTTTTTGGACATGTTTAACATCATTTTTTTCAATAAACCCGGGTGTATCTTATTTTGAAAATGGAAAGTTAATATTGGGCTTAGGCATGTTTTTTATTTCGAGCTATTTTTTGGAACAACATTTTGAAAAATTTTTGAGAAGTGTTTTTTCAAGCGCCATTATTATTTCAATTATCCTTGCAGTCGTCATCATTTGGCAAGCAAGCGCGCTTAAATCATTTGATCATGAAAATCTATATGCCATTAGTGGCTTAAACGGCCACAAAAATTTGGCATCTAGTTTTTTGTTTTTAATGCTTTGTTTTCTTTTCATGGCCTACTTTAAAGAAAGCGGCATGATGAAAAAATATGCCTCTGTGGGAATATGCATCAATATTATTTTAATTTTATTCTTGCGCACCAAAGCTGTTTGGTTGGCATTTATTTTCTCCGCCTTCGTTTTTGTTACCGTTTTCATTTTACGTTTCATCTTCAATAAATTCATTAAAACAAAACAACCAATTTTAAGCATTGCATTTTTATTCATTGCCGTAAACGTTTTTTTTATATTCCTATTGAACCCGATTTGTTACAAGCTCATTCAAAATAATGCAACACCAAAGCTCTTGAACAAAATTATTTCACCGCTCATGGATATTGAACGCTTAACGGTTTGGCAAAAAACATACGCCATTACAAACAGCCCATTCATTGGCATAGGAAGCGGTAATTGGCAAATTTATTTTCCTTCAGTTGGCTTAAGTGGTTTGTGGCGTGCCGAAGATTTGGGTGTAAGTTTTCAAAGACCACACAATGATTTTTTATGGATCATGCGTGAATCGGGATTGATTGGTTTTAATTTATACTTGATTTTTTTGATTGGATTGATTGTTTACGGCTTTAATAAGTATGTTGCAGGAAATGCAAAATCTATATCTATACAACATGTGGCTTTATATTTTTTATTGGGCTTCCTGTGCATTTCATTTTTTGATTTCCCAAAAGAGCGTATAGAACACATCATTTGGTTGAACATTTTGTTGGCATTTCTTCATCATGATGTGAAATCTAATTTACCTTTAAAAATTCAACTTAAAAGTAGGGCAAAGCAATTCGGAATTTTTATATTGCTTTCCGCAGGCCTTGTTTATATTGGTTTTTTAAGGTTCCGTGGCGAATACTTCACACGCGAAATGTACAATGCCAAAAATCAGGCCAATGCTTTTAAAATAATTCAACATGGCCTAAGTGCCCGTTCTTTTGCTTATCACCTCGATCCTACCTCAGTGCCTATTGAGTGGTACATTGGCAATGCCTATTCGAATCAAAAAAATTATTTCATAGCCAACAACTATTTTAAATTGGCCTATAAGCAAAATCCTTATCAACGAAATGTTTTAAATGATTTGGCTTCGAGTGATGCCATGTTGGGCAACACAGAAGCAGCTATTTCAATGTATACCGAAGCAGCAAGAATCAGTCCGCGGTTTGATGAACCAAAATTAAATTTAGCTTCCATTCATATCAATCAAAACAATATCATTGCTGCCAAGCAATGCCTCGATTCTATCTTTCATGATTCAGAGCGCCGTAGCCGTTATTATGAAATCATCAAAATAATTGAAAAACAAAGGCAATAAAAAAAGCCAAACGATTAAGTTTGGCTTTCATTCATTTGATTTAGCGCTTAAGGCATAATTACAATTTTTTGTTTGATGGATTGATCTTTGCTCAGTACAAAATAAATACCTTGGTTTAATCCTTCAATTGTTTTTTCATTCTTGTTTGCATCCATGGTAAAAGTCTTTATCACTTGACCAAATTCATTCACCAAATAAAATTCACCAGAATAATTACTCTGAAAATGAATCAAACCCTTACTTGGGTTAGGATAAACCAAAATTTGTTGATTACCATTGCTTACTTCCTTTAAACCGGTACAAGCATTCACTGAAACGGTTACCGCGGCCGAATTAATACAGTTATTATTATTTGCACCTAAAACAGAATAAGTAGTAGATACACTTGGCGACTGAATTGTTACAGCGCCAGTTCCACCGGTGCTCCATGTGTATGAAGTTGCACCAAAAGCAGTTAAAGAAACGATATCACCGTTACATGCCAATGTAGAACTGCTAATAATGTTTACAACCGGACTTGGTGCCACAGTAATTGAAATTGTGTTATTTCTTGCCGCACAACCTTGGTTTACACCACGCACTTGAAATACTGCATTAGCACCTAGCGTAGGTGTAACAATTGAAGTTGTGGTAAAGTTACCCGGTGTCCAAGTGTAATTATTGGCGCCATTGGCTGTTAAACTAACTGTTCCTCCTGCGCAAATGGTTGTGGCAGAAGCAACAATTGTGATGGTTGGAATATGATTTACTTGTAAGGTATAAGAAGTTAAACCGGTGCAAGTGCCAACAGTGCCAAACACTGAATACACCGTTGTAGCCGAAGGCGTAACCGCAATCACGTTTGAAGTAGTGGTTCCATTACTCCATGTGTAACTTGAAGCGCCGCTTACAGAAACAGAAGCTGTGCCGCCTGCACATAAGGCCAAAGGATTTGAAGTAGCAGTTAACGATAAAGTAGATGAAGACCCTAAACTATATGTTGCAGTGGCCAAGCACCCTGAATTATTTTGAATGGTAGCACTTACGATAGTGGCCACATTGCTGGTAATTGTATTGTTGTTTGAACTGTTTGACCAAGTGTATGTCCATGGCCCGGGGCCGCTTCCGCTCACTTGCAAGGTGCTGGTGGTACCCGGACAAATATTTGCCGGATTACTTGAAATGCTTGCAGTGGCAGGCGTAACATTTACTGTTGCGGTGCGTGAAACCGAACAACCATTGGTGGCAGAAATAACACAAGTAAAAACAGTTGTAACACTCGGTGAAACGGCAATTTGTGTGGCAGTTGAGCCATTCGACCAGCTGTAGGTATTTACACCTCCGCCGCCGGGACCACCGCCGGTTACAACAGTAATGCTTGCTTGATTTGTACTTCCCAAACAGATATTTGAATTCGCCGGATTGATATTCCCATTAGCACCAGGCAATACTGTGATGGTATGCACAACAGGCACACTATTACCGCTTGCATTTGTGGCGATTAAAGTGATGGAATAAGTACCCTGACCATTAAAAGTTAATGTAGGATTTTGTGTTGTGTAAACTTGAGGCGGAGGAAATGGTATCACACCGGCCACTGTATACGACCATGAAGTTGGATTGTTGGTTGATAAATCATGTATGGTAATGATTGCGCCGCTACAAATGGGATTAGGACTAACTGTAAAATTGGCAACTGGAGCTTGCTGGGCAAAGGTCTTTTGGTTAAATAAACACAATAAGGCAACAATGCTAAGTCCGATTATTTTTTTCATACGCTTGGTAATTGGTTTTGGTTTTAAAATTTAAGCATTACAAATTTAATCAAATTATTGCCTACACCACTCAAATTGAATCAAATGCGGTTAAATATGACCCTCTATAGGTGAAATTGCTAAATCGTTTATCATTCCTACCTTTGCCAAAGAATTAACACATAAATTATGAGCAGCCCAATCAGACAATTACAACCACAATCACTTTGGAATAATTTTGCAGACCTAAACGCAGTGCCTCGTCCTTCAAAGAAGGAAGAAAAGGTGATTGAGTTCATGATGCAATTTGGCAAAAAACTAGGCTTAGAAACTTTTGAGGACCGGGTAAGAAATGTGATTATCAGAAAGCCTGCCAGCAAAGGCATGGAAAATAGAAAAACAATTGTATTGCAATCGCACCTCGACATGGTGCATCAAAAAAACAACGATACAATATTCGACTTTAACACCCAAGGTATTGAGATGCTGATTGAAGGCGAATGGGTAAAAGCAAATGGTACAACTTTGGGCGCAGATAACGGTATTGGGGTTGCCACAATCATGGCCATTTTGGAAAGCAAAGACATTGCGCATCCCGCCATTGAGGCCTTGTTTACAATTGACGAGGAAACCGGCATGACAGGCGCACTGGGTTTAGACGGTGGTATTTTAAACGGAGAAATTTTATTGAATTTAGACACTGAGGATGATTCTGAAATTGACATCGGATGTGCAGGCGGCATCGACGTTACGGCAACAAGAAACTACCAAAACGAAACATGCCCGAAGGAACACACTGCTTATACAATAAGTGTGAAGGGATTGAATGGCGGCCATTCTGGTATGGATATTCACAAAGGATTGGGCAACGCCAACAAGATTATGAACCGTTTGTTGTACATGGCAAGTACCGAGTTCTTTTTGAGAATTTCTGACATTAACGGCGGCAGCTTAAGAAATGCTATTCCCCGCGAAAGCAGCGCTACAGTAGTTGTTCCAAACAACAATGAAATAACTTTCAAAAAAATATTTGCCAAGGTAGCCGACGAAATAAAAGTTGAGCTTAAAACCATGGAACCCCAATTGCAAATTGAATTACATCCTTGTGCCTTACCAAAAGAGGTAATGGACTATGAAGTGCAATTACAAATTATTAAAAGTTTATATGCCGCGCACAATGGCGTTTATCGCATGAGCGCCGATATTTCAAATTTGGTTGAAACTTCCAATAATGTTGCTAGAGTGCTGATAAAAGATGAACAAATAAGCATTGCCTGTTTAACCCGCTCATCGGTTGAATCCTCTAAAATGGATTTAGCACAAGCATTAAAATCTTGTTTTGAAATGGCCGGTTGTGAAGTTAAATTAAGCGGTTCGTATCCGGGTTGGACGCCAAATGTGTATTCGCCAATTTTGGAAGTATTGGTAAATTTGTATGAAAAATTATATCACAGCAAAGCCCATGTTGTGGCCTGCCATGCGGGATTGGAATGTGGTATATTGGGCAGTAATTATCCTAAAATGGACATGGTGTCGTTTGGCCCAACAATTAAAGGTGCGCATTCGCCCGATGAAAGGGTGAACATTGCTTCAGTTCAAAAATACTGGAATTTTGTGATCGAGATTTTGAAAAACATCCCGCTTAAAGAAGCATAAATTTTATTGCTTGATGAAGGGCCGTTAAATAGAAATTTATTTCTTAAAGATCCCTTTTAATTTGTTCATGAAATTTGGTGTTGGCGTAGCATTGGCATCTTCTGATTTTTCAATGCGCTCCAATACCTCTTTTATTTTTTCTTCTGCAGTATCACCTTTCACAATATAATCGAAAGCCCCATATTTAATGGCATCGAAGGCAATCTGAATTTTTTCTTGACCCGAAATCATAATCACATAGGTGTTGGGCTCAAAACGTTTAATTTTTTTCAAAACTTCCACGCCTGAAATATCATTCATGTGTTGATCTAAAAAAATAACAGAAGGTTTTTTATCTAAATTATATAAGGCAATGGATGCATTTTGAAAGGTGGAAACATTGGAATAACCTAAATTCTCAATGACTTGACGGTAAAAATTTATGCTAAACATATCGTCATCAACCAAAAAAATACTTCTTTCATTTTTCATCACTTGATCAATTTAATTGAATACAGGTAAAGTTCAAATCCGCCTTAAAGTTAAGACTAATTCAATGAACAATTCGGATTTATTTGAATGGGATTTACAAAATGAATAAACACCTGCAATGGCCTTGCATGGAAATATCATTTCAAAAGCTTTAAGGCGAAAAATGGCAATTAAACACAATGCCATGACCAAGCATGCATGTATTAATTCGCGCTTTTTGAGGCAAAGAATCGTTGGAAAAAAGATGGCATGCTTCTTTTTAATTGACTTTCAATGGTGCTGATTCGATTCAATACTTTAGAGATTTTTTCTCCTTCATTGTCACCCTTCACCAAATAATCAAAGGCACCATATTTCATGGCTTCAACAGCAACTTGCGCATTTTCCTGGCCCGAAATCATCACCACATGAATGTTTGGGTCAAATCGCTTTATTTTTTTTAAAACTTCCAAACCTGAAATATCATTCATGTAATAATCTAAAAACACAATGGTTGGTTTTTGAAACAAATTATATAAACAGATGGATCCATTTTGGAAAGTAGAGATATCACTTTGACCCAAATTTTCTAATTCCTGACGATATAGATTCAAACTGAACAAATCATCATCTACAACGAATATCTTCTTTAAATTTTGCATAATACTTTTCACTGCCGTATACCATTGTCATACCAAAATTTCAATCAGCTGAATATCAATGATTTAAAATAAAATAGAATCGTTTTTTTTTCCAAGAAATGGAAAGGAATTCCACAATTAAACAGGCTAATTTTTTGGCAAGCGTTTTAAGTGCGAAAGCACCAATTCAAGGGTACTTAAAAGTTGTGTTAGCAAATCTTGCAAATGATTTGAGCTTTGGTTTTCCTTGGTTAATTTTTCGATTAATCGAATGGGTTCTTTTAAGGAAACTATACCCATGCTATCAATACTAGGCTTGATACGATGAACGATTTGGTATATTAATAATAAATTACCCATTAAGTTAGCCTCCCCTATTTGCTGACAAGCCTCTTCGGTTTGCTCAATAAAAATGCTAATCATGCGGTTAATTTGTGCTTGGTCGCCTCTAAATAAATTATTCAAACGATCCAATTTAAACAATGGCTCTTGATCATTATTTTTTTCAGCTGCTTGTTTTTGCAGAACAGTTTGATCGGCATCAATTAACTTGTAAATAGATTCCATCAAAACAATTTCTTCAAAAGGCTTGGTAACACAATCATTCATGCCAATTTTTTTGCAGTATTCTAAAACACTTTTAATAGCATTGGCCGACAAAGCAATGATTGGCGTATTTATTTTAAGTTCATTACGAATAATGATGGTACTTTCAAATCCATCCATTATCGGCATCTGCAAATCCATTAAAATCACATCAAATTCTTCACCTGTTTTTAAAATATTGACTGCCTGCAAACCATTGTTACATTGAAATACTTCACAATTAAAATTCTCGAGGGTATTTCTGGCCACAATGCGATTAAATTCATTGTCTTCAACCAACAACACTTTTACCTTAACATCCGAATTCAACACCACACTATCGATTGCATCAGAGGATAATATGCCCGCCGGTAATTCGAAAGTTAAAATCATTGAAGTACCCACATTTTTTTTACTTTGCACTTCAATGCTGCCGTTCATTAATTGTGTTAACTCCTTCGTAATGGCCATTCCTAAACCTGAGCCGCCGTAAGTTCGAGAAACTGAGCCGTCTTCTTGCGAGAATTTGTTGAATATTTTTTCTAAATAAGAATGGTCCATACCCACCCCTGTATCCTTTACGGTTAACATTAATTTTTTGTTGCCGTTATTCAAATCATGAATTGAGTACTCAATCAAAACACCACCTTCTTCAGTAAACTTAATGGCATTGCCCACCAAGTTAATCAGCACCTGACGCAAGCGTGATGCATCGCCTATAAAAACGGTATCGGCTTTATTCAATTGATTGATCTGGAAGTATAAATTCTTTTCCAAACAACGGGCAATCATGATTGATTTTACTTCATTTAAAATATCTTTTAAATCAAAATCACTGGCATCTATTTGTAATTCGCCCGCTTCAATTTTAGAAATATCTAAAATGTTGTTTAATACCGACAATAAATGTTGCGAAGCAACCGAAGTATTGTTCACAAAATAAGCTTGTTTGTCGGATAGTTTTTCTTTATTCAATTCACGAATCATGCCGATGATGGCATTTAAAGGTGTTCGAATTTCATGGCTCATATTCGCCAAAAAAGCTTCTTTGGCTCTCGATGATTCCTCTGCTTTCTCCTTAGCAATTTCTAAATTTAATTCGAGAAATTTTGATTCGGTAATATCTAAATGTATTCCTATGGAACCAATTAATTCACCCAATTCATTATAATTGGGCGCTCCACTGATCATCCACCAACGCTCTTCACCAAATTTATTTCTGACAAGAATCTCATACATGTCTGATCGCCCATCAATTCTTTCTTGAATTTTATTATCCATCAAAACCCTTGTCTTTTCAGGAAGGAACAACTTATTCGCTTTTTGTCCCAGTAGTTCATCAGTACTATAACCACACATTTGCTCAAAGCAAGGATTGACATATTGAATTCTGTCAGCTAAATCAACCTCCATTAATCCCAAATTCATATTGGCCGTAATTCTTTGGTATTTTTCTTTTTGCTTACGGTAACTTTCTTCAATTAATTTTCTTTGTGTAATGTCACGTGAGTTTGCAATCACATATCCAACATTATTGATTTCAAAAAAACCAACTGTTACCTCAACCGGCAGTTTGGCGCCGGTCACGAGGTTTACATTTTCGCCTTCAATAATAAGCGGACCCTTTAATCGAACTGTTCTTAAATGTTTAAACCATGCTTTAGAATCAGGAATTGTTTTCTCAAAATCGGTAACATAATATTTTGACACCTCATCAATAGGAATACCAAGCCTTCGCGATGCTTCTAGGTTAACATAAACCATTTGACCATCTTCTAAGGCCACTTGAATTCCATCTTTCGTATTATCGATTAAGGTTTGAAAAAGTTTTAATTTCCGATTCGATTCAAGTAATGCTTGCTCGTTGATTTTTTGTTGTGTAATATCGATGGCCAATGCAATAAATTCGATACTATCTGCATTGTGATACAATTGAACACTTTGCGCCAACCACTTTTCTTCGCCAAAACGATTTACAATCGGAAATTCAAAATAAGTAGATTCGCGGTTGCCTTTAATTTGCGAAGCATATTTGGCTAGTGCTTTTTTTCGATAATCAGGACGAATTAATTCGATGAAGCGTTTCGATAACAATTCTTCAGAACTAAATCCTGTTAATTTTTCGGATGCCAAGTTTACGTAAGTAAAATAGCCCAACTCATTGGTTCGATAAATTACCTCCGAAGCCATGTTGAGGGTAATTTTATATTGTGCTTCCGAACGCTTAATGATTTCGGATTTCTCTCTTAATTTATTTAAAAGGGTTTTAATTTCATCGTTGTTGATTTCTACATTTTTGAGAATATGCAATAAATCAAATGTTGGATCGTGAACCGCAAAATCACCAATGTGCAGCTTATTCTCTTTTAATTTATCAACGCTGTTCACCCATTGTGAACCCAAAAAAATGATTGAATTTCTTTCTTCTAAAAATTCAAATTGTCCACGTAAAACAATTTCTCGATTTTGGTGCTGAATAATAAATAACTCACTGCTAGAAGCAAGAATTTTATCCCAGTTTAGTTCTTTTATATAAGGACGAAGTAACACAAATGTATCCAAAAAGCGCGCTCCAATTATGTCACCCAATATCTTCCTGATGCTCGGTCCCAAATAGGCGAACTTCAGGTCTGAACTTAGTTCGAAATGAAACGGAAAAATCCGATCAACCTGCGCTTTTGTAAAATGCATGTTATTGCCTACTCCCATGTTACCTTAAAAATCTCATGATCAGAGCCTTCATCGCGGCTTTCAATTAATTCTGTTTCCACCTTACACGAATAAAATTTTCCTAAGCCGCTCAATAAACCTCTAACAAAATCTTTTAAGCCAACGCGCTTCGAATAATAATGTAAATGCAAACAATTGTCGGATATATCGCTCACCTTGAATTCGGGTGGCGTTAATTTAGGATAAATCATGCTAACGCGATTGTGAAACAATGGCAAGTGAATTAAAAATTCTTTCAAATTTGCGCCACCACTTTCCAACAAATAACCATATTTTTCTTTACCGGTTCTTAAAATCCACCATTCGCCAAAAGCCATCAACACTTCATTTAATCCAATTCCCATTTCTTCACTGGCCGCAATGGCCAATTTAAAAGTTACATCATCATCATACGGCTCGGTGCTCACAAACATATCAATGTCTATTCCGCTGCGTTCCTTAATTAATTCCCATTTATCGGCGCCAAAATTTTCGGTCACCAACTCCTCTATGGCTTTATTAACGATTCCGTACATATTACTTTTTTATTTCTCCTTTATTAATTAAATTATAGATGGTGGATTTGCCGATATCTAATCGCTTGGCCACTTCCAACACATCATTTTGATATTTTTTTAAATAAAAATGGATGATATCATGTGTGTGTTCTTTTAATGTTTTTTCTTCCTGCGTAAATGTTTGTTCGGCTTTTAATTGATTAAAACGTATATCATCCTCCACAATTTCTGTACCGTTGCTCATCACGCATGCCAAATCAATCACCGATTTTAATTCCCGAACATTACCCGGGTAATTGTACTTTAACAATTTATCTTTCGCTTTGTTTTGAATACCTATTGATTTTAACTTGTTTTCCTTTACATAATCATCTACAAAGTACTTTGCCAATATCAATACATCATCACCCCTTTCTCTTAAAGGCGGCAAATCAATTGGTAAACCCATGATTCGATAATATAAATCTTCCCTAAACTTGCCGCTTTTAACTTCTTCTGCTAAATTTTTATGCGTGGCCGAAATAATTCTTAAATTTAATTTCACACTTTCATTACCGCCAACACGCACCAATTCGCGCTCTTGTAAAACCCTTAAAATTTTACTTTGTAAGCTTAAATCCAATTCGGCAATTTCATCCAAAAAAATGGTACCACCGTTGGCTTCTTCAAACTTACCTATTTTACGGCCGCTGGCGCCGGTAAAAGAGCCTTTTTCATGGCCGAATAATTCGCTCTCGATCAATTCAGACGGAATGGCGGCCATGTTAACAGCCACAAAATTTTTCTTTTTTCGTTCGCCATTATAATGAATGGCCTTGGCAATAACTTCTTTACCCGTGCCTGTTTCACCGGTAATCGACACATTAATGTTTGAACGAATTGCTTTGTCGACCAAGTGAAAAACCTTTTTTAAAGAATCGCTGTTGCCAATAATGGTTTTTTCAAAATTGAATTTCTTTTCAAGTTGCTCTTTTAAATCTTCGAGCTCGTCTTGGAGATCAATTTTTTCTTTAATACGTAAAATGGCATTCCAAAGCATTTCTTTGGTGTTCTCATCTTTTACGATATAATCCTTAACCCCCTTTTTTAAGAAATTAACGGCTACCGAAATGTCTTCTTGCCCGCTAATCACAATTACAGGAATACTTTTATCAATGGCCTGAATTCTTTCGAGTAAAACATCGCCGTTCATATCCGGCAAATTAAAATCAATGCCAATAATACTAGGCTTTAAGTGCATATTACTTAAAGCATCTTTAGCTGTTTTAAATAAATAAACTTGGTAATCAGGGTTCAATGAAAGATGGTGTTTTAGCATTTCGCCAATCCACGAATCGTCTTCCACTAAAAATATTTTTACACTGCCCATAACCTAAAAAGTATATCCGTAAAAAGAGTCAATATACAACAAATCAATTACTCATAAAAAGCCACACTTAATTATTTTTTTAAACTTGGTTTTAAAACAAAATTAAGGCCACAAATACTGAAAAAGTTGGTTAAATGAATGTTCTTTTATGTGAGATAAATCATCTCTTTTCGCAATTAAGTGAATAATAAGGTGCTCAGCTTTAAAATCCTTTAATTCTGTTCAACATATTATCTTTTGTAACAGAAAATTAGTACTTTGGTGTGTCATTCTAAAGGCAAATATTATTAACTAATTATATCTCTTTTATGGAAACAAAAACTGCAACAAAAAAAGTTTTAACAGATTTAGAAGTGGCCCAAAGCGCCAAAATTGAACACATCAATAACATTGCCAAAAAATTGGGCATCGATACCGAAGAACTTGAACACTATGGCAAATACAAAGCAAAATTGCCACTCACTTTAATTGATGAAAAAAAAGTAGCCAATAGCAATTTAATTTTGGTGACAGCCATTAATCCTACTCCCGCAGGCGAAGGTAAAACAACTGTATCCATAGGCCTTACCGACGGCTTAAACAAAATTGGTAAAAAAGCCATGGTGGTTTTACGCGAACCTTCTCTTGGTCCTGTTTT
>CANGGP010000006.1 GCA_947453445.1 Sphingobacteriaceae bacterium | reverse complement strand
GGAACTTATCCAAACTTCACAGTTGCGAATACTGCTCCAAATCAAACAGTAAATATTAACCCAGGCACTAACGTAACAGTAAATGGTGCTTATCCAAATTATACCATTAATGCCTCTTCAACAACTTACACGGCCGGTAATGGCATTTCTCTTGCATCGGGTTCAATCACAAATACGAGTCCGAACCAAACGGTAAACATCATTTCAGGAAGCAACGCAACAGTAACAGGTGCTTATCCAAATTACACCATTGCCGCAGCGCCAGCAGCCAACGCATCTATTGTATCTTCTGGTGCTGCAGTTACAACAAGTTTAGGAGCCAATTCATTTAGTATTGATGTGCCAAATCCTACTCTGACAATTTCAGGCAGCAGTTTAAGTATTAATGGAGGCAATACGGTTATTTTACCTTCAGCTGCAGACGCTTCCATTGTTTCATCTGGCGCAGCAACTACAACTACTTTAGCTGTTAATTCTTTCAGTATAGATGTGCCAGCAACCAATGTAACCGGCTCAGGTGGCATAAATATTACTGGTACATTTCCTAACTTTAATGTTGATGGTACCTCATTAATGATGCCTCCTGTGCCCCCTACAGGTTTAACAAGCTCAGGTTCAGGTACAGTGACAAGTACAGGAACAAATAGTTTTGACATCAATATTCCTGCAACCAATCTTACTGGCGTAAATGCGGCAACCGTTATAGGTTCTGCACCTGACTATACGATTGATGTGCCGAATCCAACTTTGAGTATTTCGGGCAATACTTTAAGTATAAGCGGAGGTAATACAATTAGCTTACCAAACGGGGCTGCTCAAACCATTACGCCTTTGGGTATTGCCCAAGTAACGAATGGTGTCAATTCAGCCACTATCAGCGTGCCAAATCCTACCTTAAGCATTTCGGGAAGCAGTTTAAGTATTAATGGTGGTAACACAATAACTCTGCCATCATCGGTAGCACAAACATTGGTGCCCCAAGGTGCTGTATCAGTTACCAATGGTGTAAATAGTTTTACGATCAATGCACCTGCACAAGTTGCCCAAACCATCACGCCATTGGGTGTTACGCAAGTAACGAATGGTGTCAATTCAGCCACTATCAACGTGCCAAATCCTACCTTAAGTATTTCAGGTAGCAGTTTAAGCATCAATGGCGGCAATACAATTACTTTGCCTTCAGCAGTCGCGCAAACACTTGTGCCCCAAGGTGCTGTGTCAGTTACCAATGGTGTAAATAGTTTTACGATCAATGCACCTGCTCAGGTCGCACAAACCATAACGCCTTTGGGTATTGCGCAAGTAACCAATGGTGTAAACACCGCTACCATCAATGTGCCAAATCCTACATTAAGTATTTCTGGTGCTAGTTTAAGCATCAATGGTGGAAACACCATTACACTGCCTGCCAACAATGCAACACTAAACACGCAAGGCATCGTTACCTCAAGTGCATCAGGAAATAATTTCACCATCTCCGTGCCAAATCCAACACTAAGTCTTAGTGGTTCGAGCTTAAGCATTAATGGCGGAAATACAGTTATTTTGCCGGGTGCGAATTCATGGTCCTTAGGCGGAAACGCAGGCACTACACCTTCATTGAATTTTATCGGAACAATCGATAATCTTCCACTTAACTTTAGGGTGAATAATCAAAAATCAGGTTTGTTAGATCCTTCTACAGCGGCAAATACTTTCTTTGGTTATCAAACAGGTTCTGCAATAAGCACCGGTTCTCAAAATGCAGCCTTTGGGGTTCAAGCATTAAATGCTAACACAACTGGAAATTATAATGCAGCATTTGGGATGGCTGCTCTTCAATTTAATAATACCGGTGTTGAAAATACAGCGGTTGGTTTTGTTGCTTTAAATGCCAACACTTCAGGTTCATTCAACACAGCAAATGGTAAACAAAGTTTGGCTAGTAATCTCACCGGTAACTGGAATACCGCAACTGGTAATACAGCTATGCTATTAAATACCAGCGGAGGATATAATGCAGCCCATGGCGCTCAAGCTTTGTATTCAAATACCACCGGCTCTTATAATGTTGCCCAAGGTTTTAAGGCTTTGTATTCAAATACCACGGGACAAGAAAATACTGCTACTGGTTATTTAGCACTTAATTTAAATACCAACGGTTCTTCAAATACAAGTAATGGCTCGCAGGCTTTATATGCTAACAGCACCGGTTCGTTTAATAATGCCAGTGGTTCGCAGGCTATGTATTCAAACTCAACTGGAAGTTTTAATGAAGCAAGTGGTTTTTCAGCACTAAAAGCCAATACAACCGGTTTTGAAAATACGGCTGTTGGTCAGTCAGCTTTATTCTCTAACACAAGTGGTGCATTAAACACCGCTTTGGGTTCACAAGCAATGGCCTCTGTAACTACCGGTAGTTATAACGTTGCCCTTGGTTATCGCGCTGGTCGTACTGTAACAACCGGCACTGGTAATGTATTTTTAGGTAGAGATGCAGGTTATTTCGAAACAGGCAGCGATAATTTGTGGATTGCGAATTCTTCTAATTCTACAACACCTTTAATGAAAGGTGATTTTGCAAATGGACTACTAGGGATTAACACTGCCAGTGCTACAGAAGCATTGGATGTAAATGGTAATTTGAAATTTTCTGACGCCCTCATGCCCGGTGGACTTTCAGGCAGCGCAGGTGAGTTCCTCATTTCACAAGGCGCCAATACTGCACCAATATGGACAACTGTGGCAACAGGTACCAATGTTTGGTCTTTAACAGGTAATGCCGGAACCACCCCATCATTAAATTTCCTTGGTACAACAGATAATAATGATTTAATGTTTCGCGTGAATAACGGTTTGGCAGGTAGAATCAACTCTGCCAACAGTTCAATTTATTTTGGAAATTCCGCAGGTAATGAAACAACAACTTCTACATGGAATAGTGCTTACGGTGAATACGCTCTAAAAAGTATAGACACAGGAAATGAGAACACCGCCTTAGGTGATTGGACTTTGATGAATTTAACAACCGGTAGTTACAACTCTGCTATAGGTTCAGAATCACAACACTTTAATTTTACTGGTGCGAACAATACATCGCTTGGTGGTTATTCATTGCGTTCAAATACAACAGGCAGTTATAACTTGGCCTTGGGTAACAATGCAATGTATAACACAGTTGGAAGTTTTAATTCCGCAGTTGGAGTAAATGCTTTAAGTAATAATTATACCGGTGAAAAAAACACAGCTTTGGGTTATAATGCAGGTTCAAGTGCAACAGGAAGCAACAATGTTTTTATCGGTTATGATGCCGGCTCAAATGAAACAAATTCAGGGGTTTTACATATAGCAAATAGTAGCACCAACACTTTAATTTACGGTGATTTTAATAGTAATTTTGTTGGAATTGGCACCACCAACGCAAATGCACCTTTACAATTTGACAATACCTTTGCGAATAGAAAACTTGTTTTATTTGAAGCCTCAAATGATGATCATCAATTCTACGGATTAGGTTCTTCTTCAACTGAGTTTCAATATCATGTTGATTACACCGGCGCCGACCATGTGTTTTACGCAGGTACTTCATCAAGTACAAGCAATGAGTTAATGCGCGTTCGAGGCAATGGTAGAGTAGGTATTAATAGTCAAAATACCGGAAGTAATTATAATTTATATGTTTACCGCGATGCTTCTGCCGTAAATGATTATGGTCCGGGTAAAGCAACAATTGCCGGTTGGCGCACAGGTTCAACCTTTAGTGTGAATGGAGGAACAGGTTGGGCCTATAATCAAGTGGATGCTGCAGTTCAAGGTGCAAGTTACTGGGGAGATGTTTTCACCGCAGGCATGGCTGGTCATAATTTTAACGATTATTCAAACTCCGCCGGGGTATTAGGAGCACAATACAATGGTAATTACTGGGCCGCTTTGGCGTTTAAAGATGCTAACTTCAATGTGTGGGGTATTTACACCCCATATAATACTTATGTTGGAGGAAGCATAGCCGTAGGTACAGCGAGTGCAACTGTGCCATCGGCCAATTTGCACGTGTCAGGTACCATGCGTTTTGAAGATGGTAACCAAGCAAGCGGAAAGGTTCTCACATCCGATGCCAGTGGTAATGCCACCTGGCAAACCCCTTCAGGTGGAGGTGGCGGATGGGGTTTAACCGGAAATGCCAGTACAACACCCTCGCTTAATTTTATTGGTACAAGCGATAACCATGCACTTAATTTTAGAGTGAACAATCAAAAGTCCGGTACCATCGATAATACTTTGTTCAATACAGCTTTAGGTTACTTAAGTTTAGGTTCAAATACTTTCGGACAAGAAAATGCAGCATTTGGTAATCAAGCCCTCTTGTCAAACACTACAGGTTCGTTCAACACAGCATCGGGTAGTGGCGCATTGTACAGCAATACAAGTTCTAGCAACAATTCTGCATTTGGTTTTATGTCATTAAGTGCAAACACCAATGGAATTGGAAATTCAGGATTTGGTAGTCAGTCTTTGAAATTAAATACTGTCGGATCATTTAATACAGCAATTGGCATGAATGCCTTACTTTCAAATATTACAGGCAGTAGCAATGTGGGCGTGGGTTACAATGTTTTGAATAATAGTGGTAGCGGTTCATTTAATACCGCCGTAGGTAACTTCGCAATGTATTCGGGTAATTCGGGTTCATCAAATGGCGCATTTGGTTATTTTGCATTGGGAAACAATAGCACAGGAAGCAATAATAATGCCTTCGGGTCAAGTGCTTTAAATTCAAACAGCAATGGTTCTGATAACACAGCAATAGGTAACCAAGCATTAATATTTAATACATCAGGTTCACAAAACTCAGCCCTTGGTAGCTTGGCACTGTATGCCAATAGCACCGGTAGTTATAATGTGGCTTCAGGCTATTATTCATTGCATAACAATACCACCGGAAGTTTTAACTCAGCTTATGGTATGTACGCGCTAAGAACAAATTCCACAAGTAACAATAACGTAGCCTTCGGATTCTCAGCAGGTGATCAAGCAACAGGGGCCGGTAACGTTTATGTGGGTACTTCTGCGGGTTATGGAAATACAGGAAGCGCAAACGTAATAATGGGAAATTTTGCCGGCTACCAATCAGGCAATAGCAGTAATAACGTATTCATTGGCTCGCAAGCTGGTTATTACGAAACCAATTCAAATAAATTATACATCGCCAATTCCGCAACCAGTGTAACACCACTTATTTATGGTGATTTTTCTACAGGAAATTTAGGCATAGGTACAACTACAGCCTTAAGCACCATGGATATAAAAGGTTCGTTTGCTTCAACCATAATTAAATCCAGCGGAACGGGAGTGCTAACCCTTGACGGAACCGGCTCAGTATATTATGTTATTACTGCCGTTAGCTCAATTACATTGCCTGCCGCAAGCACTTGTCCAAATAGAAGGTATGTCATAGTTAATCGTTCAGGAAGTGCTCGAACAGTTTCATCCTACATTGATTTAACTGGAACTGCCGCTGTTGGTCTTGGTAATAATCTCGGAATCGAAATTATTTCTGATGGAACCAATTGGCTACAAATAAAATAATATTGTACGCTAATCAAAAAGTAAATAAAAATGATAGTATTGAGCTATAAAAAAAAAGAATCTTACGGACCTGAATTAAAAATAAAAATATGAAATTAAAAGTATTGAAAGAAACAGTCTTATTTTGCTTCATCATTATAACCCTGCAAAATAAAGCCCAACAAGTCATCAACTCGGCCGGTGGCGACCATCAACTTGGAACCAGCGGTGTTTACATCAGTGATAACGTTGGCGAACCTTTTGTGCAAACTTTTGGTCCCGCCGCCAATATGATGATTACACAAGGTTATCTACAGCCCATCATCATTCAAAAAACCATTCCGGATATCAAACCGAGTTATACCTTGTCAGCTTTTGTTAATTCACTATTGTGTAGGGATAAAAACGCGGATGCTTTTATTAAGTTAGAGGTGCTTTCCTCTGCGCTTAACTTTACACCAACATTTATCTGGGCCTCAAGTGCCTATTGCCCTAAAGGTAATTGCAGTATGATCGATAGTTTAGCCCCCGGTAAATATGCCGTGCAAGTTTTACTTCAAAGTATAGATAAAAAAGGAAATGTAAGGGCAGATACAACCATTAATGCCAGTTACGACATCGTAAACAGTTCAGTTGATTGTAACATTACAATTTATCATGGTGTTACCCCAAACAACGATGGTGTAAATGAAACATGGATCATCGAAGACATAGAGAAATATCCCAACAATGAAGTCACCATTTATAACCGTTGGGGCTACGAAATATTCAAAACCAAGAATTACGACAATAAAAACAATGTTTGGCCAACAAAAGACCAACTGGTTAAATTAGCTTCCAGTACCTATTTTTATATCATTGATTTGGGTAATGGAACTAGCCCCCGAAAAGGTTGGGTTGAACTCATTAAAGATTAAATCAAAATGTTAATCAATCACGCTTAAATCCTTGATTTGCAGTAAAAGAAAAATTTTGTTTTATCAGATAATTTAGTAATATTGTGATGTTAAAAATAGATTTGGAAACCAATAAAAATCACAAAAAACATTCTGTTGACTTAACCTGATAAAGCACCAAAATAAATAAAAACAAGAATGAAAAAATTATTTACACTTTTAAGTTTAATGGGTTTCTTGGCCGGCAAGGCGCAACAAGATGCTCAGTACAACCTTTATCAGTTCAACCAAATGGTCATTAATCCAGGTTATGCCGGTGCCCGCGATGGTTTGGCGGCAACTGTTTCAACCAGAAAACAATGGGTGGGATTCGATGGAGCCCCTCAAACAACTTGCTTTAGTGTGCACTCACCAATTGTGAAAAAAAATGTTGGTGTTGGTTTAACAGTTGTGAATGATATCATGGGGCCGCGCAACGTTATTGCAGCCTATGGCAATGCCGCTTATATTTTAAAAATTGACCGCAAAACCAAATTGGGCTTTGGTTTAAATGCCGGTTATAACCGCTACCAATTTAATTTCAGTAAAATTAATTTCAAAGAAGGTGAAGTGCCTTCTCAGTTAATGCAAAATCAAACGCCAAGCGCTTTGGATATTAATGCCGGTATGTATTTGCGCTCAACCAAATATTTTGTTGGATTAAGCGCCACCCATCTTAACAATCCGAATGTTTACACATACGCCCCTGTTGTTGCCGGCGGAAACGATTTTAAATACCGCTTAAAAACACATTTATTTTTAACCGCCGGTTATTCTTTTATTATCGATAAAAACACCGTGTTCGCCCCAACCATTTTAATGAAACAAGTAGGTAATAATTTCGGATTAGACTTAAATCTTAATTTTTTCTTGCATAAAAAACTTTGGCTTGGCGCATTTTATCGCGCAGGCTATGGTCCGGGTATGTTGTTTCAATACTACATGTCAGATCATTTTAGAATTGCCTATTCTTACGATTCAGGAATTTCTGATTCACGTCGACTTGGAGGCAGTCATGAATTAATGTTGGGATATGACCTGGCAGCCAAGAAAACATCACGTTTAATCAATCCACGTTTCTTGTAAGAATTATATGAGATTATCAAAACTTTATACCATTGCCTTTCTCGTAGTATGTTCTTTAATTGGTAATGCCCAATTAACCAAAGGTGATTTGCTTTTTGCCAACGAACAATATGCCGAGGCAATTCCGTTTTATAAAAAAGCACAGAAATCAAAAATAGCAACCGAGCGTCAAGCCGCCAACCTAAAACTTGGTAGCATTTACCTTAAATTAAATGATTACGCCAATGCCGAGGCTTGTTATCGCCAAGCAGTTGAAATAACAGATGCAGCACCACTCGAAAATGATGTGTATTATAAATTTGCACAAGTATTAAAATCAAATACCAAATACGAAGAGGCCGCAAAATACTATAATCTGTATTTGCAAAAGGCCCCAAATGATGAGTATGCGAAAAAAGCACTCAAGTTTTGTGCAGAAATCAATTATTACCTTGCCAAGCCGGTTGAATACAGTGTGCAAAACATCGACGGAATAAACACCGAAAAAGCTGAGTTTTCGCCTTATGTAGCCAATAACAAACTAATGTTTGTGGCCGAACACGAAAGCTTCGATTTTGTAAACTATGAAGTAAATAGCAGCGATGGTTTGCCTTATATTCAAATGTTTGTTTCTGAAATTGAAGGCGAGAAATTAAAAAAATCAAAAACACTTTCTAAAAAACTAAGCTCCGAATACCACGATGGTCCAGCTTGTTTAAGCGTTGATGGTAAAACACTTTATTTCACAAGGGTGTTAAACATACAAAAGAAAGGCTTTGTAAATCGCTCAAAAATTTATACCGCAAAAGGATCAAACCGCTCATGGAAAGACATTAAAGTATTGCCTTTTTCAAGCGATGATTATTCAATTGCGCATCCTAGCATTAGCGCCGATAATAAAACACTTTTCTTTACAAGCGATATGCCCGGTGGTTTTGGCGGCAAAGATATTTGGATGTGCGTTAAAAATGATTCAATCAATTGGGGAACGCCCGTGAATCTTGGTCCCGATATTAATACCAGCGGCGATGAAATGTTTCCAACCATTCGTAAAGATGGTAAATTGTTTTTCTCTTCAAATGGTCTGCCTGGTTTTGGTGGATTAGATATATACTCTGCAAACAGAATTGACAACAAATGGATTTTGAATCGTAACGAAGGCATTCAACTGAACAGCAGTACCGATGATTTTGGCGTTACTTTTTTAACCGATTCAAGCGGTTATTTCTCATCTAACCGCACCGGTGGTAAAGGAAAAGATGATATTTATTTTTTCAGATTTAAGGATAAGTCATTCCAATTAGGAGGAACAGTATTACTTAGTAAAAATGTAAAAGACGTTGCCGCCGAAAAGAAGGTTGTGTTATACGATGAAAACGGTAGAAAAATTGATAGCACCGTAACAGATAATAAAGGGCAATTTGTTTTCAAAAATTTATCGAGTGAGAAAAAATACATGGCAGTGGTTGATGAGGTAGATGCCCAAATGATCGGCAGAAAGAAATATTACCTTGCCCAAAAAGATACGGTTATTACCGGTGTTGCCACCAAATTGCCGAACGGAAAATTTGGATTTAAAAATGTGAGTGGAGAAGTGGTGCCAATGTCTGATACCGAAGCGCAAGATGTTTCATTTGCCGGAAAATTATTTTCAGGTGATCAGGCCAATGTGGCCATGAAAAAAGTGAAGGTAAAAATTGTGAACCAATCGGGTGAAGTATTGGGTGAAACCGAAACCGATGAAAACGGAAACTTTACTTTTAAAAATATTCCGGGTGATCAAAATTATATTGTAACCGTGGATGATGAAGATTTACATCTTCCGGATGGTACAAAAATTACCCTCACAAACAGAGCTGGTAAGGAGATGAAATCTTATGTGAAAACAAAAGAAGATTTTGCTTTCAAAATTTTATCTTCCGAAAAAAGCGTCATCAACGATATGGCAGCCGATGAAGATATTTCATTTGCAGGTACTTTAATGTCGGGCGACAAGGCTTCTAAAGCCATGAAAAACGTTAAAGTGAAAATCTTGAATCAAGCCGGTGAAGTAATTGGTGAAACAACCACCAACGAATTCGGTGCTTTTGCATTTAGAAATATTCCGGGCGATCAAAATTTCATTGTATCAATCGATGAAGGTGATGTGCAATTGCCGCCGGGTACTCGCATTACCATCACCAATAAATCAGGTAAAGAGGTTAAATCGATCGTAAAAGATAAAGAAGAGAATTTCGATTTTAAAATCTTAAGCTCCGACAAGAACTTGATGGCCGATATGGATGCAGGCGATGCAAACATGGTGATGGGAATTTATGGTTATCTATATGATCAAAACAATAAACCAATTGCCAATGCACATCTAACAGTGAAAGACGAAGACGGAACGAATCCCCGTAAAATCGTTACTTCTCCTTATGGTAAGTTTAGTTTCAAAAATTTAAGTGCCGAAAAGAATTATCTTTTTGAATCAGATCCAAACGACCCGGGTATGGTTGGTGTAAAATCAATTCGCTTGGCAGATAGCAAAGGAAAGGTTTACCGCGTGATAGAACTTGAATCGGGTATGTTCACCTTTAAAATTTTAGAGGCCGATAAAAATGCCATGGGCGAATTTTCAGTTGATGATCCTTGGTTAAAAATGACGGAAGCCAAAAAACGCGAAATGCGCGCCAAAGCCGAAAGAGAATTGGCTGCGAAAAAAGCTGCCGACCTAGTCGCCAAACAAGAACGTGAATTGGCCGAGAAAACCGCTAAAGAATTAGCCGGCCTTGAAAAGAAAAATAAGGAAGAAGCTGCGCTTGAAGCAAAACGTATTAAGGAAGAAGCCGCTAAAGAAGCCAAACGCATAAAAGAAGCTGAATTGTTGGCGCAAAAAGAACAAGCCCGTAAAGATGAAGAAGAGCGCCTACAGCGTGAAAAAGACGAAGAGGCTGCCATCGACATGGAAATTAGCATTACCATTGTTGAGAATATTTATTACGGCTATGGTAAATTTGAAGTAACAGATGAAGCCAAAAAAGTATTGGATAAAGCTTTCGAAGTATTAAACGGAAATCCTAAACTGGATTTGGAAATTAGCTCACACACCGATGCCCAATCGAGTTACGGTTTTAATTTAAATCTTTCTCGTAAAAGAGCACAAGCCGCGGTCGACTACCTTGTAGCCAAAGGCATTAGCAAAGATCGCTTAAAACCGATTGGTTACGGCGAAACAAAAATTATTAATAAGTGTTTTAATAATGTACCATGTACCGATGCTGAACATGCAGTAAATCGTCGTACTGAATTCAAAATTATTAAAGCCAAAAAAAGATTGAAAAAATGAATGTAGTTTTGTTTGACAACGAACAAACCTGGAATAATCTTTTGCCCTTAACTTTCACTAGACCCATCTCTGAAATTAGAATTGGTATTTTAACGATTGCCCAAAAATGGGAAAAAGCCCTTGGATTGTCGATTTCTTATCATTGTAAAGAATATCTGAGCGAAAAATACAAATTGAATTTAAGTCAAAACAACTTATTCATCAATGCCTCTGTTTGTCCTGATGCTAAATTACTTGCTGCCATTCAAGGCTTGCAAAACAACGAAGCTTTGTACAGTGGACAATTGTTGATTGCCTATAAACACAATGAAATACTTCAGTCATACGAATCCCTCAGTAAAAAAGAACTTGATGCCGAAGTATTAAGCATTTCAACGCCAAGTGATATTTTTACAAAAAATGACATTGCCCTAAAAGCAGATTTTCATTTAATCACCAATCAACGCCAATCCGAAAAACTTGATGCTTCTGTGACCGTAATAGGTGACCGCAATTTGGTTTTTCTTGAAAAAGGCGCCAAAGCAACTGCTTGTGTTTTAAACACACAAAGCGGACCTATTTATTTGGGAGAAGATAGCGAAATCATGGAAGGCTCGGTGGTTAGAGGTCCTTTCGCTTTATGTGAGCACAGTGCATTAAAAATGTCGGCAAAAATTTATGGGGCAACAACCATAGGTCCGCATAGCAAAGTAGGGGGCGAGGTAAATAACAGCGTTATTTTTGGGTACAGCAACAAGGCACATGATGGCTTTTTGGGAAATTCTGTGATCGGTGAATGGTGCAATTTAGGTGCCGATACCAATAACAGCAATTTAAAAAACAATTACGCAAATGTAAAACTGTACAATTATCCCTTAAAAAAAGCCATTGATACAGGTTTGCAATTTTGCGGATTAATTATGGGCGATTATTCCAAATCAGGTATAAATACAATGTTTAATACCGGAACTGTTGTAGGTGTAGGTTGTAATATCTTTGGCGGTGGTTTTCCGCCAACATACATTCCTTCATTTAGTTGGGGTGGGAGCGAGGGCTTTGAGCGTTATCAAAATGAAAAATTATTCGAAACCAATACAAAGGTTTTCGAGCGACGAGGATTGCATTTCAATGATCAAGAAAAAAACATTCTCTTAGCGATACAGAAATTAAATTAAAAAAAAAGCCTCCCATTTAGGAGGCTTTTTTATTGGTATCAATTGAAATTATTCTACAATCATCTTTTTGTAGATGCGATTGTTTCCGTCAAAGGCAGAAATAAAATAAACGCCTGCATTCAACTGGCTTAAATCCATATCGTATTGTTTAGCCCCACTTAATTGTTTTGTCACAATTAGTTCTCCAATTTGATTGTAAACTGATACTTGTATATCTGTAGCGCATTCAATCACAAAATGACCCTGATTGGGATTTGGAAAAAGGATGAAACTTTGGTCTAATCCGGTATACGTTTCCAAACCAATGCATGAATTAATTTTTACTGAGGTTGAATTGCTGCCAACACAACCTAAACTGCTGGTGCCTGTTACTGTATAATTAATAGTGGTGACTAAACTTGAAGTTACATTCACCGAAGCAGTGATATCACCTGTGCTCCAAGTGTAGGTTTGTGCGCCTGTAGCTGAAACATTTGCAGTTTCACCTTTACAAATTACACTTCTGCTTGGCACAACAGTAATACTTGGATTTGGTTTCACTACTACTTGGATGCTAGCACTGCTTGAACAATTGATACTTCCTGAATTAGTAAGTGCGCTCACAGAATAAATGGTTGTACTGCTTGGATTAACAATATTAATTGCACTTGGTCCGCCATTGCTCCAATTATAAGTGTTGCCGCCACTTGCTTGCAAAGTAGCCGATGCGCCGATACAAATGGCCGTGTTTCCGGTAATGCTTAAGGATGGACTGAAAACCGATACAGCAATGGTGCTGGTGCTTTTGCAATTGGTTGTTGCATCTTCACCAACCACTGTATAGGTTGTGTTTTGAATTGGACTTACCACCAAGCTGCTTGAATTGGCCCCGCTGTTCCATGTGTAAGTTGAAGCTCCGTTAATATTTATGGTGGCATTTCCTCCTAAACAAATGAGTGGATTACTTGAACTAATATTTAAAGTAGGAGATGGATTAACGATCACAATTTGATTTGCGCTGGCAAAGCAACTGTTACTGCCAATACCTGTAACGGTGTAGAGTGTAGGTACAACAGGCGTTACAACAATAGTATTACCGGTTACATTGCCTGGCTGCCAAGTATACGCAATCGCTCCTCCGGCTGTTAAGGTCGCAGAACTGCCTTCACAAAAGTTTGTTGAACTTGATACACTTGTGATGGTAGGGATTGGTAATGCCGACACACTAACAGTTGCTGTTCCAGCGCAGGTTCCATCAGAGGCAGTGACAGTATAAATGGTATTTACAACCGGATTAACCAAAACAGTAGATCCAATAAAATTAAAGGGCGTCCATGTATATCCATTAACCGCTGAAGTAGCAATTAAAGAAGTTGATTGGCCTGCGCAAACACTAGAGTTGCTTGTAATAGCTGTTACTACCAATGGTGCAACAGTTACACCCGCTTGAGCAGTAGCAGTACCACATGCATTTTGACCTGTTACAATGTAATTAGATGTGGTGCTTGGTGCAAAACTTGTTCCGTTGCTTACGCCGCCTGTCCATGAATAGGAGTTGGCACCGCTGGCTGTAAGCGTTACTGTTTTACCAAGACAAATATTATTGGTTGGTGTTGTTGCCACTGAAAGAACCGGTAAACCACTGTTCACTGTCACACTTAAACTTCTGGATGCTGTGCAACTAAAAGGAGAGGTGGCTGACAAGGTATATAATATGCTGGCAGTTGGCGTAACAACAATAGAGGAGGTTGTAGCGCCTGTGCTCCACGAATAACTGCTAACGCCATTAGTGGTTAATGTTAAGGTTTGACCCGAACAAATGGTAGTGCTTGTATTGTTCACGTTGGTATTCGTTGAAGCACTTAAATTCATATTACAAGCTTCGGTAATAATAACGATACCATCACTGAAGGTGTTAGCGCCAGATTGATTGATTTGGTTTGCGCCTGAATTAAATGAGCCGCCGCCGCCGCCCCAACAAGTAGGCTGGCCAAGTTGACCGCCGCCGCCGCCACTATAGCCGCCGCCGCCGCCGCCGCGGTTGTTATTATAACTTTGCGTGCCGCCGCCGCCGCCAAAACCGCCAACGCCGCCATAAGTGTATGCTCCGCAACCAACATTACCACCTTGGGCGCCGTTTGTAAACGATAAAGCAGGTCCTGTTGTACCGCCACCATCACCATAAAATCCAGCGCCACCGTTGGCTGAAGATGAAGCTGCGCCGCCAGACCCACCACTACCGCCTGCACCGGCGGTTGAACCTGCACCGGTATTACCAGTGGTCACAACTGTTCCATCCGCAGAACTTGCTGCGTACGATCCTGCATGCGAGCCACCACCACCACCTGCAATAACAAGCGGCGTATTATTAAGTCGTGCCACAAATGAACCACCGCCTCCGCCATATTGTAAATTACCACTACTGTTACAGAAATTACCCAATTGTCCAACAACAATTTTTAAAACGTCACCTGCATTTAAACTAACTTCACCGTAAATTCTTGCGCCTCTACCACCTGATCCGAAAGGATAACCGGATGCTCCACGGGCATCAATTTTCCAAATGCCGGTTGTAGGCACTGTAAACTGCTGTATGCCGTTTCCTGTGATAGTAACCGAACCATTTAAGCTGTTGCCAGTTGAATAAGTGCTATTTGCTTGTGTTTGAGTAGGACCATTAGCGCCAGTTGCACCACAAGGCGTAAAAGTATACGATAATTGGCCCATTGATGAGTTGGGTATAATTACAGTGGCAAACAGCACAAAACCCAATAACCCAAATTGATTGAGGATTATTTTAGTTAGATATTTTTGTTTCATAGTTTTAATTATTTGATTAATCAAGTGAAGTTACAAAAAAACAAATTTCTGATTAAAAATTTAATGAATTATTTTTTTTCAGTGCTTAGTATTGATCAAGATTTGACAACAGCTAAAACAGTTTTTTGATAATAAAATAAATTTATTACGCAGCATGAATATCTCATCACTCAACCGAATCATCAATGTCGATTAATGGCGTTTCAATAATTTCCTTTTTGAGCGATTTACGGTGTATCGACAATAAAATGGCGGGTAATAAAATAAGATTGGTAAACATCGACAATAACAAGGTTAAGGATACCAAAACACCCAAAGCCACCGTGCCGCCAAAACTAGATGCAGTGAAAATGGCGAAGCCACTGAATAAAATAATGGATGTGTAAATCATGCTTAAGCCGGTATCGTGAATGGCCGCTGAAATGGCCGCTGCTGCGCTTTTACCGTGCTTTTTTAATTCCTGGCGGTATTTGGTAAGAAAATAGATTGTGCCGTCGGACGAGATACCAAAGGCAATACTAAAAATCAAAATGGTGGATGGTTTAAAACGGATGTCCAAAAAGCCCATCACACCTGCTGTTATCACCAAAGGTATTAAACAAGGTAGTTTCGATAGCACAATAATTCTTACTGAACGAAATAGCGCAATGCCCACCAATGCAATTAACACGACTTCTATCACTAAACTTTCAAGTAAATTGGATAATAAATAATCATTGCTCTTTAAATAATTTAAACTGTGTCCGGTAAACACAACATGGTATTCGCTTGGATCAAATATGGAGTCAACTTTAGGATGAATTTCTGCCATTAATGATTTCATCTTTTTAGAACCTACATCCGCCATTTGATAACTGATGCGGGTGCTTTGTTTATTGGTGTCGATAAAGTTTTTTAATCGGTTGTTTTGGCCGGTTAAAGAACCCGAAAAATCTGACAATTCTTTTAAATCATCTACAGAAGGCATTTTATAAAATTTTGCTTCACCACCCTTGTAAGCTTGGTATGAATATTTAATGCCTTCAACAATGGAAATAGGTTTTGAAAATTCAGGATACTCAGAAAAGATTTTTTCTAAACGCTTAATTTTATACAATGCTTTGGCATTGTTTTCAAATAAACCTTTTGATTTTTTTGTATCCACCGAAATTTCAAATGGCAATACACCTTTAAAATTACTTTCAAAGAATTTTAAATCTGTATACACCGGATCTTTCTCAGGCAAATCATCCACCACGTAACCATTCATATCAATAAAGGTCATGCCCCAAAATGAAATGAGTGTGAGTGCGGCAGAAATGCTATAAATAGCCTTTCTGTGGTTTTGAACCAAGTAATCAATGGTATCTAAAATAATATTAATGCGTTTACCATCTTGGTGTTTAATGTGTTTTGGTTTTGGTGATGGCAGCTGATTTAAAATAATCGGTACTAGTATTAAGGTGATTAAATAAGTTAACATAACACTTATGGCAGCCACAACACCAAATTCAACCAATAAATTACTTTGCGTAAAATACAACACGCCAAAACCAATGGCAGTGGTAATGTTGGCTAAAAACAAGGTTACACCAATGGTTTCAATGGTTCTGGCCAAAGCCTTAATTTTATTGCCATGTGCGGCAAACTCCGACTGAAATTTATTGATGAGGAAAATACAATTTGGTAATCCAATCACCATGATTAATGGGGCTACCAAACTCGACAACATGGTAATGTGGTAATCAAATAACTGCATCACGCCAAACGACCACACAACACCAATCAAAACAACAACCAACGAAAAGAGAACAATTACAGTTGAACGGAAAAACAACCAAAGGATAATGGCCGTAACAATCACTGCTAAAATACAGAACAGCGTCATTTCGTGCTTCACCTTGGTCATCAAAGCTGAACGAATATAAGGCATACCTGAGTAGTGAATATCTAAAGCATGCTTCTTTGCAAAGGCATCTCCAATGGTTTTAATTTCACTTACCATTTTAAGCCTTCGCTCCGAATCCAAATCTTTTTTCTTAAAAGTAATGGCAATCAAATTGGCGCCAGTTTCACGGTTGTATATGATCCCCTCATAAAATTTCGCCGTAAAAACTTCTTTTTTCAGGCTGTCAACTTCAACTTGACTTTGAATGGGGTTTTGAATTAATGGAACAAATTGAAATTTATGTAAACTGTCATTCTTACTCAATTTGAAAATGGTAGGAATGGATAAAATTTCTTTAACGCCGGCAATGTTTTTGATTTGTTTGTTAACCTCAACCCAATCTTTAAATTTTTCCAACTGAAACAAATTGGTGTCGGCAAATCCCATCACCATCACATTCCCGTCTTCACCAAATTTTTTCCTGAAGTCTTGGTAATCAATAAAAGTACTGTCGTTTGCAGGTAAAATTTTAGCAAATTCGTACGATAACTCAACCTTTATTGCATGGTAAGCCATAAATGCCGTACTCAGTAAAATGCCGATAAAAAAAGCCAGTTTATTTCTCAACAAAATGCCCGAAAAGTATTTCCACATAATGGCTGTATTAATTACAAAAATTGAGGCGCTAAGATAGTAAAAAAGAAAAGATACCTTATGTGAATTTGCACCAAAGCCCTAGAAAAAAAATATGATTTTCTTGGAATGTATGTTCCGTTACACTATATTAGCATTTTATTCAACATTATGCCTAAAGTAAAACAATTTAATCGTAACGAAGTTCTTAGTGCAGCAGCGCACATTTTTCAAACAAAAGGTTATAACGGCACCTCTATCGACGAGATTTTGAAAGCCACCGGCCTTAGTCGCAGTAGTTTATATGATTCTTTCAGCGACAAGCACAGTTTGTATTTGCAATCGCTTGAGTTTTATAAATCAAATCAAGAAGCCGCTTTTGAAAGTGTTGACAAGAAAGAGATGAATGGTTTAGAGAAGATTGAGTTTCTGTTTAAAGAAGCGGTTAATCACCTCATTAATCATCCCAAAGAAAACGGTTGTTTAATGGTGAATGCCGCCGCTGAAATGAGTAAATTGTGTATTCAAACATCAGAGATTATTTGCAACAACAAAGAAAACTTGCAAGAAATATTTTCTGAATGGTTAATGGATGCACAAAACAAGAAAGTTTTGCATTTATCGAAACCGGTAAAATCATACAGTACCTTTTTGTTCAATGCATTATGCGGACTCAAGGTGTTAAGCCAAAGTGGTGCCTCAAAAAATGAGCTGTTAAACGTTGCGAAAGTAACCGTAGAAGCGCTGCATTAGTGATGTTTGTTGATACACACACGCATTTATATGCAACTGAATTTGATCACGATCGCAATGCACTGATACAAAAAGCCCTCGCGAACGGTGTTTCTAAATTTTATTTACCGAATATCAGCAGTGGTTCAATAGCCGCGATGATGGCTTTGGAAGCCGCATTTCCCGATCATTGTGTTGCCATGATGGGTTTGCATCCTTGCGACGTAAAAGAAAATTATTTGGAAGAATTGGCTGTTATGGAAACCTGGTTGGCCAAACGAAAATTTGCGGCTATAGGCGAAATTGGCATTGATTTATATTGGGATAAAACCTTTATCAAAGCGCAAATAGAGGCATTTCAAATTCAAATCAATTGGGCATTACAATACAACTATTCTATTGTAATCCATTGTCGCGATGCATTTGATGAGATTTATGAAGTGTTAAAGTCTTATTCAAAATTACCAAAGGGTATATTTCATTGTTTTTCGGGCAATTTAGAACAAGCCAATCAAATACTGGCCTTAAAAAACTTTAAGTTGGGGATAGGAGGGGTGCTCACCTTTAAAAATGCCGGCTTGGATAAGGTTGTAGAGCAAATAGACTTAGAACATTTGGTACTTGAAACCGATGCGCCTTATCTGGCACCGGTGCCATTTAGAGGAAAGCGCAATGAACCCGTTTATTTGTTGGAAATTGCAAAAAAATTAGCTGAACTTAAAAACTGCAGCATGGCCCAAGTGGCAGAAATAACTACCAAAAATGCCGATTTTGTATTTTCGGTGCTTTAAATTGTTGAAAAACACCTCTCTTTTTGTAAAAAAGTTTTGTTCAGTAAAAAAAACTTCCTACATTTGCACCCCCTATTTTAGGGAAAACAATAAAATTTAATAAAGTGGACGCATTAAGTTATAAAACAAAATTTACCAACAAAGCCACCGCAAACAAAGAGTGGTTGCTTGTTGACGCTGAAAATGAAGTGGTTGGACGTTTAGCTTCTAAAGTAGCAATGTTATTACGTGGTAAGCATAAAACCAGCTATACACCGCATTCTGATTCAGGCAGCAATGTCATTATCATCAATGCTGATAAAGTTCGTTTTACCGGTAAGAAATTAACCGATAAAGAATACGTTCGTTATACCGGTCATCCGGGTGGTCAACGTTTTGCCACACCAAAAGAATTAATGGCTTCAAAACCAACCGAAATTTTAACACATGCCATTCATGGTATGTTGCCAAAAGGACGTTTGGGACGTACCCTTAATACAAACGTGCGCATTTTTGCCGGTACTAACCACGGGCATGATGCACAACAACCTAAAAAAGTAGATCTAAGCAAAATCAAATAAATAAATTAAATGGAAGTAATTAATACATCAGGTCGCAGAAAAACTTCAGTAGCTCGTGCTTACGTTACAGTAGGTACAGGTAATATTGTTGTGAATGGCAGAGATTACAAAGAATATTTTACAACCCCAACTTTACATTTTTATGTTACCCAATCATTGGTAGTTTCTAATGTGCGTAACAATTACGATGTAAAAGTAAATGTAAACGGTGGTGGTATTACAGGTCAAGCCCAAGCCATTCGTTTAGCGGTTGCTAAAGCTTTGGTTGAAATGAATCCTGAGTTAAAGAAAGATTTACGTGCTGCAGGTTTAATTACCCGTGATCCACGCATGGTTGAGCGTAAGAAGTTTGGTCAAAAGAAGGCACGTGCCCGTTTCCAATTCAGCAAACGTTAATATTAAGCTATACACAGAAAGAGAAAAACAAATGTCAACAAAAACATCGTTTAACGAATTACTTGAATCAGGTGCACATTTCGGCCACCTTAAAAGCAAATGGAATCCAGCAATGGCTCCTTACATTTATGCCGAAAAAAATGGTATTCATATCATTGACTTAAACAAAACTGTTGCGAAAATTGAAGAAGCAGCCAATGCTTTGAAACAAATTGCGCGTTCAGGTCGTAAAGTTTTATTCGTAGCTACCAAAAAACAAGCAAAAGATATCGTTTCTGAAAAAGTTAAAACCGTAAACATGCCATACGTTACTGAACGTTGGCCGGGCGGTATGTTAACCAACTTTGCAACCATCCGTAAATCGGTGCGTCGCATGGGTCAAATCGATAAAATGTTTGCCGATGGTACTTTCTCTAATGTATCTAAGCGTGAACGTTTACAGTTTTCTCGCGAGCGTGCAAAATTAGAAACACAATTTGGTTCAATCGCTGATTTAAGCCGTTTACCATCTGCCTTGTTTATTGTTGATATCACCAAGGAACACATTGCAGTTGCTGAAGCAAAACGCTTAAACATTCCAACTTTTGCAATTGTTGATACCAATTCAAATCCTAATCAAGTTGACTACGCAATTCCTGCAAATGATGATGCTTCAACATCTATCGCTTATATCATTGAATTAATGGTAAGCGCTATCAAAGATGGTTTGGCTGATCGTAAAATGGATAAAGAAGCCAACGCTGAAGAACAAGATACCAAAGAATTGAGCGCTTCAGAAGCAGAAGAATTGGCGCACGGTGTTGTTATTAAAGGTGCTGAAGAAGAAGAAGAAAAAGGTGGTGCTAAAAAACCACGTCGCAGAGTGGCAGCAAAAAAATAATTTTAAATTAAATTTATTAAAGCGGTCATTCTGAAAAACAGGTTGACCGTTTTTTTTGATTGATGAAGAACATTCTTCACAAAAATAGTACCGAACACGAAATAAATAATAATTAATAAACAATAAGAAAAATGGCTATTACAGCAGCAGAAGTAAATAAATTACGCCAGCAAACAGGTGCCGGCATGATGGATTGTAAAAAAGCATTAGAAGAAAGTAACGGTGATTTTGAAGCCGCAGTAGATTTTCTTCGTAAAAAAGGCGCTAAAGTAGCGGCTAACCGTCAGGATCGTGATGCTAAAGAAGGTGTTGTGCTTTCTAAGGCTACAAGTGACCGTAAAACAGCAATCGTGATAAGTGTAAATTGTGAAAC
Source organism: Sphingobacteriaceae bacterium (assembly GCA_947453445.1). Taxonomy (GTDB): domain Bacteria; phylum Bacteroidota; class Bacteroidia; order B-17B0; family Aurantibacillaceae; genus Aurantibacillus. The sequence goes on along the minus strand of CANGGP010000006.1, from coordinate 61,120 downwards.
AGATTTCGTGGCTAAGAACGCTGATTTTATCGCGTTTGCAGAATCAGTTGCACAAATCGCTTTAGAGAAACATCCAAACACTATTGATGAATTAAAAGCATTGCCATACAACAACGACATCACTGTAGGTGATAAGTTCATGGAACAAGTTGGTAAAATTGGAGAGAAAATCGACATCGGATATTATTCAATCATCACAGCTGCTCAAGTGTCAGGATATATTCATCCGGGTAACCGTTTAGCAGTAGCCTTGGGTTTCAATAAACCTGTGAGCGACGAAGTGGCAAAAAACATCGCCATGCAAGCAGCAGCAATGGCACCGGTTGCAATCGATAAAGATGATGTTGATCAAACCACCATTAACCGTGAATTAGACATTGCCCGCGAAACTACCCGTGCTGAAGGAAAATCTGAAGACATGGTTGAAAAAATTGCACAAGGTAAATTGAACAAATTTTACAAAGAATCTACTTTGTTAAACCAAGAGTATTTTATCGATAACAAAATGACAGTGCGTCAGTATTTGCAAAGCGTTGAAAAAGACCTCACCGTTTCAGCATTAAAACGCTATTCATTAGCTTAATCATTTAATCCCGACCTTATCAGTCGGGATTTTTTTTGATAATTTTATTTTCAATGAACCGAATATAATTACCAATTAGTAACAGCACATAAAATCACATGAAATACAAAAGAATATTATTAAAGTTAAGCGGAGAAGCCCTCATGGGAAGCAAAGGATTTGGTATTGATCAAGAACGTTTGATGGAATATGCCAGAGAAATTAAAGCGGTACATGAATTGGGTTGCCAAATAGCGATTGTGATTGGTGGTGGAAATATTTTCAGAGGCATTCAAGCCGAAAAAGGCGGCATGGATAGAGTACATGGTGATTACATGGGCATGCTTGCTACAGTAATTAACAGTATGGCTATTCAAAGTGCTTTAGAAGGATTGGGTGTACAAACACGTTTGCAAAGCGCCATAAAAATGGAACAAATTTGCGAACCATTTATTCGCCGTAAAGCCGTTCGTCATTTAGAAAAAAACCGTGTTGTGATTTTTGGTGCAGGCACCGGAAACCCATATTTTACAACTGATACAGCGGCCACACTAAGGGCAATTGAAATAGAAGCAGGTGTGATTCTAAAAGGCACTCGTGTAGATGGTATTTATACTGCAGATCCTGAAAAAGACAAAAATGCCACCAAGTACGATACAATTAAGTTTGAAGAAGTGTATAACAAAGGTCTTGAAGTAATGGATATGACCGCCTTTACACTGTGTAAAGAAAATAACTTACCAATTATTGTGTTCGATATGAACAAGAAGGGCAATTTGAGTCGCTTGGTGTCTGGCGAAAAAGTAGGCACCTTGGTGGAGGTGTAATCTTATTTTATTTATTCCTAAAAAAAAGGCTTGGTACAACACCAAGCCTTTTTTATGATTTTATATTCAATAAAATATTGTGAATGCGAATTACTGAAAATTATTTGGTCACAATAATTTTTAAACTAGATTGTTCTATTCTACTTGAAACATTGATGTAATAAACGCCCGGCGCCAAATCACTAACGTTTACTTGTTCGCCTTCATTGATTTTTAATTGTTTAACAAGCTGACCAAGTTGATTTAATATAAATATTTCACCGTTGTATTTCGACGCAATTAAGAAACTACCGTTGTTCGGATTAGGATAAACCTGTAGTAATGTTTTATCCTTGTTTAATTCATCAATACCGGTGCAAGCATTTACCTTTACTTGTAGTGTAGCATTGTTCACGCAATTAAGTGTGCTTGTGCCACTCACACTATAAATTACGGTGGTTAAAAGGGTATGCGTTAAAGTAATGCTAGGTGTATTATTGCCTGTGCTCCATGTATAGCTTGCTGCCCCGGAGGCATTTAAAATACAAGCATCGCCCTTGCACACATTGGTACTGTTAATACTTGCGATGATGGTGGGCAAAGGTTTAACATTTACAGTTACCGATTTTGTACTCGGACAGTTTATACTAATTGAATTGGTTGAAGCATAAACAGTATACGTGGTGTTGCTTGTAGGATTCACAAGTATACTATTGCCACTTGCACCTGTATTCCAAGAGTACGAAGTGGCACCTGAAGCAATAAGTGTTGCCGACTCACCCGAACAAATGGAAGTATTGCCGCTAACAGCTACACTCGGGTTTAATACAGACACACTGATGACTGTATTACCCAAACAGCCGTTTACATCACCGATAACACTGTAGGTACTTGTAACCGTTGGACTCACACTAATGGTCGAATTGTTTGAACCACTACTCCATGTATATGAATTAGCACCTGTTACACTCAAATTAACGGCCGATCCTTTACAAATTAAATTGGCATCTGATACAATTGATAAACTTGGACCTGGAATTACAATAATGGCTAGATTCGCTACACCTGAACAGCCAAAGCTATTGGTGCCAACCACTTGGTAGGGTGTAGGTGCGGTTGGACTAACGGTTACCGAACTACCGCTTGTATTGCCCGGTGACCATGTAAAACTATTGGCGCCGGTTGCACTTAACACAATTTGATCGCCCGAACATATTGTAGCCAATGAAGGTGTAGCAACAATGGTTGGTATCGGATTGGCATTTACCGCCACTGTGGCTGCACCTAAACATGTGCCATTTGAGGCAACCACCGTATAAATCGCATTGCTGATGGGACTAACCATCATGGATGAAGCATTCACCGAAACCGGGAACCAAGTGAAAGATGTGGCTGAAGTGGCAGCTGTTAAAGTGGATGTACTTCCTGCACAAACTACAGTAGGGTTGCTGATCACACTAACAGGTAATGGTGCAACACTAATTGTGGTTACAGCGGAAGAAATACCACAACCATTTTGCCCTAATACTGTATAGGTTGAAGTTACGCTTGGTGTATAAATTGAACCATTTACGATGCTGTTCGACCAAGTATAAGTGTTGGCTCCAGATGCAGTGAAAATTAGTGATTGACCAGCACAAATCACGTTGGTGCCGGTATTAATTGAAAGGGTAGGATTACCGGAACTAACAGTTACTGTTAAAATGCGCGTTGCTACACAGTTTGAAGGCGATGTAGCTGTTAAGGTATATACAGTACTTACACTTGGTGTTACAACAATTGAAGACGCAGTGCTTCCATTACTCCAGGAATAATTACTGATGGCATTGGTTGTTAAGGATAAAGATGTTCCTGCACAAATGGCCACATTGTTGTTTCCTGTAAGGTTATTGTTGAGGGTGATGTTACACAACTCAGTGATGATGACCATTCCGTTTCCGCTTGAAGCAACGGGATTGGTCACAAAACCGGTTTGACCAAACATGATGGTGGTTCCACTGCTAACGCCTCCAATGTATGAGGAACCGCCGCCGCCGGCCACCCTTCCTGAGGCACCGCCATAATAACCACCACCACCGCCTGCAAGAAAACTCGCGGTTAATGTGGTACCATCCCAAGTCATTGCTTTACCTAAAGTGGCTGTTGTAAGTCCGGAAGTGTAACCTGTGTTTAATCCTCCGGCTGTTTGGGTGCCTCCCGTAGGTCCTCCGGTTTGATCCGGACTAAAATAAGTTCCTGTTCCACCTACAAGGCCACCGCCGTTACCGCCAATGTATGAAGTATTTCGGCCGGCACCACCGCCACCTGCTACTATTACCCTGCTTGCCAAACTAGAACTATTATCCCATAAACCACCAACAGTTCTAACATCAGAGGCGCCGCCTCCGTTTCCATACGCTGTATTGCTAGCAGGATATCCAACGCCACCACCATTAAATGTCCACACATTTCCTGAAACACCACTTGATGGATATGAACCAAGTCCGCCTACATAAACATAAATGGTTTGTGCAGAAGTTAGCGTTAAAATGCCATTTGAGTAACCGCCTTTTCCGTTGTATCCACTTGTTTGCGTATAACCATCGCCACCCCAAGCCTTTATATCGTATGTGCCGGGTGTTAAATTAACAGTTTGTTGACTGCCTGTGTAATTAAAAGTATAAGTGGTTTGTGCTTGTGAATAGGCACAAATTAAAACAAATACGAGCGCAAAACTGAAATTTTTGCCGGTGATCAAGAATTCGAAAAATTTTCTTTTCATGTTATTGCTTGGTTTAATTTTTAGGTCAATTAAATTTTAAAATTTTGAAATGGATCAGTTATTTATTGATAATTATTTTTTGGTATTGAGTGCTGTTGGCATCGTTTGCAACTACAAAATAAATACCTGATGATAATTCGTCGATCGATATCGTAAAATGATTATCTGAATTTAATTCAAAAGATTTTATAACCTGACCTAATTCATTTGTGATGGTTAAATGCAAATTTGAAGTTGAAATAACATTAAAATTGCCATTATTAGGATTAGGGTAAACGTTAAAGCTTACACTCGAGATTTTGTTTTCATCGAAACCATTACATGAATTAACTTTAAACTGAGCCGTGGCAGTATTAATACAATTTAATGTACTGTTGCCGGTTACAGTAAACACAAATGTTGTAACCAATGATGAGCTAGGCGAAATACTTGTGCCATTCGAACCATTACTCCATGTATAAGTATTGGCGCCGCTTGCCGTTAAAGTTGCAGTTTCACCTTTACATATTTCGTTTTTTGAGGCTGTAATTGTTACACTAGGCAGCGGTTTCACTTGCACTTGCACCGAACCGGCACTTGCACAATTAATGCTTCCTGAAGTGGTTAAAGCTGAAACAGTATAAACGGTGTTGCTGCTTGGTGATACTTGAATGGCTGCTGTGTTAAAGCCGTTACTCCAATTGTAAGTATTGGCACCGGTCGCAATAATGGTTGCAGTTTGCCCCGAGCAAATAGAAGTATTGCCGCTGATCGACAAAGTAGGAATGAACACCGAAATCTGAACACTTGTATCTCCATAACAACCGTTTAAAAGTCCACTTACACTATACGTGGTGCTTACCAAAGGGTTAACACTTATTGAAGTGTTATTAGAAACTGAATTCCAAGTATACGAATTGGCGCCATTCACTGTAAGGGTAACAGGATCGCCAGCGCAAATGAAATTGGTGGAGGCAACAATATTTAGGGTTGGACTTGGATTCACAATAATGGCAAGATTTGCAGCACCTGTGCAACCAAAACTATTGGTACCAACAACTTGGTATGGCGTAGGGGCGGTTGGACTAACGGTTACTGAATTGCCGCTCATGTTTCCAGGTGTCCAAGTAAAACTGTTGGCGCCAATTGCAGATAAAACAATTTGATCACCGGAACAGATGGAGGCCAAACTTGGTGTAGCAACAACAGTTGGTACAGGGTTAGTATTCACAGCCACTGTGGCTGCACCAAAACAGGTACCGTCAGAAACAGCAACTGTATAAATGGTGTTTGCTTGTGGACTCACCACAAGTGAATTGGAAGCAGTAGATAAAATCGGATACCAAGAATATGAAGTGGCTGCCGTTGATGCATTGAGTGTAGAAGTGCTACCTGCACACACAATGGTAGGGGTACTAATCAATGAAACGGCAAGCGGAGCAATACTAACGGCTGTTACGGCTGTGGATGTGCCGCAACCATTTTGTCCGGTTACCGTGTATGATTGGGTAGCAGAAGGGGTGAAGGCCGCACCATTCACAATACCATTGGTCCATGTATACGTTACTGCACCGCTGGCAGTTAGTGTTACTGTTTTTCCTAAACAAGTAGTGTTGGTGCTGCTAGTGATTGATAAACTTGGCAGACCTGAACTTACGTTTACCGACATTACCCTGGTTGAAATACAATTTGAAGGTGAAGTGGCGGTTAAAGAATAAATGGTTGACCCTGACGGATTCACTACAATTGAAGAAGCCGTACTGCCATTGCTCCAAGAATAATTGCTTATGGCGTTGGTTGTTAAGGTTAAACTGGTTCCGGCGCAAATTGCTACATTGTTGTTGCCTGTAACATTGTTACTAAGAGTGATACTACATAATTCTTTAATTAAAACAAAGCCATTGCCAGTGGTGATTGGACTAGTTACAAATCCGGTTTGACCAATACTATATGTTACACCGCTAATTACACCGCCAACATATCCTGAGCCGCCGCCGCCTGAACCGGCTTGATAGGCTGTGGCTGCGCCGCCCCAACCTGCACCGCCGCCATACCAGCCACCGCCACCGCCGCCAATACCTGAGCCGCCTGCACTGCTATTTGTGCCTGAAGCAGTGTTATATCCACCCACACCAAAAATACCTTGTAAAGGTATACCGGCCACGGCACTACCATTGTCGCCTCCGGTACCACCAACAGTTTGTGTGCCACCTTTGCCATGACGACCTTGATAGCCGGTTGCTATATTTTGAGCACCCGACAATCCGCCGCCGGCGCCGCCGTTTGAATTATAAGATGTATTACTATTTGCATAGTTACTTTCACCGGCACCGCCACCGCCGCCTGCCACAATTAACACGGCTGATGTGTTCGTTGATAATGCACCCAAAGTTCCGGTTGCCGTTGCAACATGTGAAGCACCGCCACCGGCAGCACCGCTTACTTTACCGCTTGTTGTATTTAAACTTCCGTAACCTCCGCCATTATAGCCGCCCGGAACAGTTACATTTAAGGTGCTTGTTGAATTACTGCCTTTGCCGCCAACATTTACGTAAAGGGTTGTTGCACTTGCCAAGGTATAGGTGCCAATTGAATAACCTCCTTTTCCTCCGGATTGAAAAACCGTTGAGCTTCCATTGCCCAAATTATCGCCGCCATCGCCCCCCCACATTTCAATTGTGTAGGTGCCGGCCTGAAGGTTAATTGTTTGTTGACCACCCGTATAATTAAAGGTGTAAGTGTTTTGCGAAAACGACCCAGTTACGAATAAAGTCATGACTAAGGCTAAAAGCGCTTTGTTTGCACTAAATAATAATTGGTAAATTTTTCTTTTCATAGTTTTATTTTTTAAGCGGTTGAGTTATCTGATTCTATTGTGTTTTAAAATTGCTCAATTTATATTTCTATAGGTTCCGAAGTAAAAACCATTGGTACAAAGGAAAAATAGTTTTCAAAAATGAAACGGTTTGATTGAAACAATCACCATTCATTTAGTTGTATTAGCTACCGACAGGATTTTACCAATTAAATGTAATTAAATTAATTGAACTTCCATGAATTAATAATTAACAGAAGTGAATAGCGAACAAGAAGTTTTTTGAGGAATGAACAGTTGTTAACGTATTACTTCTCTGCCCAATAGTTTGTTTATTCGCTGTTTAAGCGTATCCAAATAGTGTATTTCTTTTAATACCTCTAGTTCCTCTTCGTCTTGAATTTCTTTTAATCTATTTCTAAGCTCAAATGTTAGTTTATTTAAGCGTTTGCTTTTATAACTAAACAAGGTTTTGTCGGCGTCTTTTTTTGCAAGGCGATCACGCGAAGGAACGGTGACGCCAAATTTACTCCAACCTTTACTTAATTCGTGTGATTCAATTACTTTATTCACAACAAAGTTCGAAATGATTGGGTTAGGAGAATTTTTAAAATCATCAATTTTGGGCAATATTTGGCGCTCCAGATATCCAATATACTCCTCCAATATTGTATTGTAAATTGGGTTTTCGTATGTGATTTTATCACGCCAAAGTTCAAAAATAATGAACTCACCAAGTGTAATTTGTAATTCGTGCTCTTTTTGAACTTCATCTTCAGCCTGTGTTGTTACAAGTAAACCGCCAAATTCAATTAATATGCACAGTAATTTTTCTTCCTCTGCATCAAAATTAAATGTAGTGCCTTCCTGTACCGGTTTGTCGAGGTTCTCAATCAGCTCGGTTTCAGTTGCTGCCGCCGGCGTTGTCGGTTCAGCCTCTTTGTTTTTAAAATTACCTTTTCGCCTTATTTTATTTACTTCCAATTGAAGAATGCTTTCTTCAATTTCCATAATGTTGGCACACTCTTTTACATAGATGCTGCGAATAATGTTATCAGGAATCAGAGAAATATTGTCAACAATGTCCTTAATGACACCTGCTCTTTTTATCGGGTCGTTTTTTGTTTCGTCTTTTAATTTTTTTGCTTTGAAGTATAAAAAATCAGTGGTGTTTTCATTCAAATAATTTTGAAATGCTTCTGCTGTTACTTTTCTGCTGAATGAATCCGGATCATCATTATCAGGAAACATCAACAATCGCACATTCATGCCTTCCTCCAATAACAAAGGAATGGCGCGGTTACTGGCTTTTTGTCCGGCTTCATCACCATCATACAATACCACAATGTTTTTTGTGAATCGATGAATGGATTTTATCTGATCAATGGTTAATGAAGTACCACTGGAGGCCACCACATTTTCAATGCCCGCTTGATGCATGGCAATCACATCCATGTATCCTTCAACCAAAAAGCATGAATCTTTTTCTTGAATGGCTTTTTTTCCCATCCACAATCCATACAAAATTTTACTCTTGTTGTAAATGTCGGTTTCAGGACTATTAATATACTTGGCTGTTTTTTTATCGCTGCTTAAGGTTCTTCCACCAAAGGCAACCACACGGCCTCCGTCGTCATGAATCGGAAACATCACCCTTCCGGCGTAACGGTCAAATAAATCTTGCGCAGTAATTTCAGTGCCTTCAACATGACGATTACTCACAATACTCATGCCGGTTTTGGCCAAGTATTTTGGGGCATAACCATTTCTTAAGGCAGCTGTTGTAAAGGCATTTCTTTCTTCTAAACTATAACCCAATTGAAATTTAGTTACAATATCATGACGCAATTGACGCTCCATAAAATATGAATAGCCAATTGATTTGCCTTCATCGTTATTCATCATGATGTCGCTGAAATACCTTTGTGCATATTGCATCACAATGAGCATGCTCTCGCGCTCGGTTTGTTGTTCCTTTTCTTCAGGGGTTATTTCGCGTTCAATGATTTCGATGCCATATTTTTTGGCCAACCATTTTAAAGCTTCAGGATAAGATAACTTTAAATGGTCCATGATAAAATTGACTGAATTGCCGGCTTTACCGCAACCAAAACATTTGTAAATGCCTTTTACCGGCGATACAGTAAATGAAGGTGTTTTTTCGCCGTGAAAGGGGCAAAGACCTAGTAAGTTGGTGCCGCGTTTTTTAAGCGTCACAAATTCTCCAACCACTTCTTCAACGTGGGCAGCTTCAAAAATACTATCAATGGTGTTCTTAGGAATCAATTTACTGGTTTATCTTTTTTAATATTTCAATGGTTTGATTTAACATGGCATCGGTAAAATCTAAATGGGTCACCATTCGAATGGTTTGCTTACCAAATGCTGAAATTCTTATATCGTGCGAGGCCAAAATCTTTTCAAATTTTTCACCTGTCATTTCTTTTTTGAGATTAAAAATAACAATGTTGGTATAAACAGGCAAAACAGATTCAACGTATGGAAGGGATTTTAAAGTAAGCTCAAGTGTTTTCGCTTTTTGGTGATCTTCATGCAAGCGCTTCACATTGTTTTTTAAGGCAAACAAACCGGCGGCTGCTAAGAAGCCCGCTTGGCGCATGCCGCCACCAAATACTTTTCGGTATTTACGTGCTTTTTTAATGAAATCATTGTTGCCAATCAACAGTGATCCTACAGGAGCACCCAAACCTTTTGACAAGCATACTGATAATGAATCTACCATTTTGCCCACCGATAAAGTGGATTCTCCTGTTTCGGTTAAGGCATTAAAAATACGTGCCCCATCGAGGTGTAATTTTAAATTTTTGTTTTTACAAAGTGCAGTGATGGGTTCAATTTGTTGACTTGTATAATAACTGCCTCCTGCTCGGTTTACAGTATTTTCGATGCATACAAGTGAAGTGCGCGTTAACCAGTCAAATTCTGCATTAATGTTTTGTTCAATCATCTCTGCACTCAGTCTGCCTTCATGTCCGTTTAATAATTTTGCTTGCACACCCGAATTAAAAGAAATACCACCACCTTCATAATTGTATATGTGTGAATTTACATCACATAATAATTCATCACCGGGCTGTGTGTGCACCTTAATGGCAATTTGATTGGTCATGGTGCCACTAGGACAATACAAAGCTGCTTCTTTGCCAAACAATTGTGCACCGTATGTTTCAAGTTCAATAATGCTTGGGTCTTCATGAAAAACATCATCACCTACAGGCGCCACCATCATGGCATCCAACATGGCTTTGGAGGGTTTGGTTACAGTGTCACTTCGTAAGTCTATCATGGTAAAAATTGTAAATTCAAATTTAGTCAAAGAGTCTTTCAAAAATCGTAAATTAAGACAATAATTTCAGTTTATTTTTCGTTAATTCCTTCAGTAACTCTTCAATGAAGAAAACATTTTTACTTCTCATAGCCGTTATTTTTTTGACATGTGGCAAGAAGCATACATCAGTTGTTTTAACAGATGAGCCAAAGCCTACGGCCAATTTTACAAGTGATAAAACTTCCTATACTGTTGGGGAGCAAATTTATTTAACAAATACCAGTGCAGATGCGGCCAATTTGCTATGGACATTACCTGATGGCACAAATGCAACCGGAAATGTTGTAACGTTTAAAACAGACACCAATACCGCCAAGGATTACATTTTTAAGTTAGAAGCATTTTCAAAAAGCGGTTTGAAATCAAACGCGATAGAGAAGAGTTTTAGCACTTTTATGCCAAAAGGGAAGATAACACTTTATTCGGCTTCGCATTGGTGGTACCAAGGAATTCATTTAACCTTGGATGGCGTTGAACAAGGAACGTGCACCTTATTACCAAATATGCCAAGTGATTGCGCTCAAACCGGGTATACAAATTTTAACCTTGATGCAGGTGTACACAGTTTACATTTCTTCTATTCTCATGCAGGTAATTGGATAAATCGCACTGAAAACTTTACAATTACGCCAAATGGGTGTTTGTTTTTAAATGTGTACTAGTAGGATCTTGTTAGGCTAATTTAATAGCTCCAAAGTTTTAATAATTTTTCTTTGAATCTTTCTTTGGGTAAAAAGTTATGTTCTAAATCCACATTCATTGGCACCGGAGTGTCTAAACTTCCTTCGCGCATCACAGGGGCATCCAAATAAGCGAAGCAATTTTCGCTAATGAGCGCGGCTATTTCGGCAGCGATACCACCGGTTAAAGTGTCTTCATGAAATACAATGACCTTGCCGGTTTTTTGAACTGATTGATACACACAATCCATATCCAATGGTGCCAATGTTCTTAAGTCAATTAAGTCGGCATCAATATCAGGATTTTCAGCCAAGGCTTCCAAGGCCCAGTGCACGCCTAATCCATAGGTTACTATTGTTAAGTCGTATCCTTCTTTTAATCGCTTGGCTTTACCAAAAGGAATGGTAAAATAATCATCATGCACGTCTTCAGTAATGCTTCTATATAGTGCTTTGTGTTCGAAGTACATTACGGGATTTGGATCTTCAAAAGCAGACAGTAGTAATCCTTTTGCATCATTTGGAAAAGCCGGGTAGGCAATTTTTAAACCAGGCGTTTTAAAAAACCAAGCCTCATTGCTTTGGCTGTGAAATGGTCCCGCAGCCACTGCAGCACCTGTTGGCATGCGCACCACCACATCTGCATTTTGTCCCCAACGGTAATGGCTCTTGGCCAGGTTATTCACAATTTGCGTCATGCCTTCACTTACAAAATCAGCAAACTGCATTTCCACCATGGCTTTATGACCGTTGATTGAAAGGCCGAAGCCCGCACCAAGAATGGCACTTTCACACAAGGGGGTATTGCGCACACGTTCTTTTCCAAACGCTTCTACAAATCCTTCGGTGATTTTAAACACACCGCCATAATCGGCTATATCCTGACCCATGAGCACCAGGTTAGGATGCTTTTGCATGGCCAATTTTAAGGCATTGCTCACTGCATCGATAAACCTCATGTTTGTTTTTGCCGACGATGGAATTGGCCTTGATAATTCAAATGGTTTAAAGAGTTCAGATAATTCTTTCTGTGTATCGGGTTTGGGATTTAATTCAGCAAAAGCAATTTCTAAACCTTCTTCAATTTCTCTTTTGATCATCGCTTTTTCTTTTTCGATGATGTCGTCGGTTAATACTCCTTCACCAATTAAGAATTTTTCGAAACTCATAACAGGATCTTTTCTTCCCCAAATTTCAAGTAATTCTTTTGGTACATATTTTGTTCCGCTGGCTTCTTCATGACCGCGCATGCGGAAGGTAACACATTCTAATAAAACGGGACGGGGATTTTCGCGGATGCTCTCAGCTAAATTTTTAACGGTTTCAAAAACTTTTAAAATATTGTTGCCGTCTACAGTAACACCTTCAATGCCATATCCAATGGCCTTATCGGCAAACGATTTGCATTTAAATTGTTCGTTGCTGGGTGTACTAAGCCCGTAACCGTTATTCTCAATCACAAAAATTACAGGTAAATCCCACACGGCTGCGGTGTTGATGCTTTCATGAAAATCACCTTCACTGGCGCCGCCATCGCCGCTAAAAACAACGGTAACTTTTTTTTCTTTTTTTATTTTGTTCGCTAAGGCAATGCCATCGGCCACGCCCATTTGCGGACCTAAGTGGGAAATCATACCGATGATTTTATATTGTTGTGTACCAAAATGAAATGAACGGTCGCGGCCTTGGGTAAAGCCGCCCGGTTTGCCTTGAAACTGCGAGAACAAACGGTTTAAAGGAATTTCACGGGTGGTGAAAACACCTAAATTACGGTGCATGGGTAGAATGTATTCGTCGTTCGCAAGCGCCGCGGCAACACCTACAGATATCGCTTCTTGGCCAATGCCGCTGAACCATTTTGCAATTTTACCTTGGCGCAAAAGCAGCAGCATTTTTTCTTCGATCATGCGAGGCTTGAGAATGTTGTGGTAAAGCTCTAAAAGGGCTGCGTCTTTATGTTTTTTACGGTCGAATTTTATGGGTGTTTCTGCTGTAATCATTTGTGTTTTTAATTAATCAAAATATTAAATCCAAATCCAAAGTTAATCCAACTCATGATGTATTTGTTGTGATGGCCCTGCATTAAATCGCTCACAGCTTGAAAATGCGCCATTCGCGGGGCTTTTGGATCGAAGTTGTAAAATAAATTGTTGTAAGAAATCATGAGGGAAAAACTGAGCAAATCTTCTGCTATAAAATTGACTGAAAACTCAGGTTGAAGAAATGGTGCACTAAACTTATTACCCACTGCAGGCATGTTTTTAAAAGAAGTATCGGGGATTACATTTTTATACTGGGCAAAGGCATAACCCGCATTGAGTGCATAACTAAAATAACCAATTTCAGAAAAGAATTGATCGTAACCGATTTTCAGAAAACCGCTATTGATCATGAGCTTGGTGTCGTATGGCACTGCTGCGCTTGGTGAAATGTGATTGAGGAAAATTAATTTGTTGTTTTGAAAAAATGAATTTTGATAACCAACGCCTACAAACATGTTTTTAAAAACCCTGGCGTTGGCACTCAGATTTGATTCAACCACACCTTTAAAACAGGTATTGAATACTTGGCTTGATACAGATTTTGGTATGCCCACATTACCACGAATGGTAAAGGCGGCATTTTGTTTGGTTTTGTCTTGCCCAAATAAATTGGCGGTTAAAACCAAAAATAACAATATCACAATTGGCCTCATAGAGATCTTAAAGGTAATTGATTTATGGAAAAGAAAAAGCCGTTGCGCCTTGCAACGGCTTAATTTATGATGAACACCGTTTAATGTCCGCCGTGAATTATCTTTTTTTGTTTGTGTTTGGTAATTTGACTTCTTAGGGCCTCACAAGCCAAATCTGTAGCTTCTTCAAACGAGGCGCATTGTTTTTTGGCAAAAAATTCTTGCCCTTTACCTGTCATGCGTATTTCTGAAATTTTATTTTCAGCATTGCTGCTTTTATCTAAACGGAGTGTTATTTCGCTGGTAATAATTCCGTCATAAAACACATTCAGTTTTTCAACTTTTTCATTTACAAAGTCGAGTAGTTTTCTGTCGGCATCAAAGTGCACGGATTGGATGTTGATAGTCATATGATTCCTCCTTTTTTCTTTTACTCACCCGACCTTGGGTGAGCTTGTTTATATGATTTTTTTAATTTCTCTATGGTATTGTGGGTGTAAATTTGGGTCGCGCTTAAATTGGCATGTCCCAAAAGTTCCTTCACGGCATTTAAATCGGCCCCGTTGTTTAATAAATTGGTAGCAAAACTGTGTCGCAAAACGTGTGGACTTTTCTTTTTATTGGTAGTAACCATTGCTAAAATGGTGTTTACAATTTTGTTCACGTTTTGGGCACTTAAACGCTGTCCTTTTTTATTCACAAACAAATAAGGGCTATCAAAATTGTTTGCTTTTTTATCGTTTAGGTAGTTTTGTAAATTACGTTTTAAACCTAAACCAAAAGGGATGATGCGTTCTTTGTTGCGTTTTCCCAACACTTTTAATTTTAAGCCATACAAATCAAGGTCTGTTTCTTTTATTTCAATGAGTTCTGCCCTGCGTATGCCTGTTTGATATAGAACATCAACCAATAACTTATTTCTGTTGTTTTCAAAATCATCTACAAATTGTAATTCATTAAAAACCTTGTCCATTTGCTGTTCTTCAACAAATACTGGTAAACGTTTTGGTTTTTTTGGACCAATTACTTTTTGTGCGGGATTGAGAAGAATGTGACCCGATTTAAGGGCGTATTTAAAGAAAGATTTTAGGGTGCTGAGTTTGCGGTTCACACTTACAGGAGATAAACCATCTTGCATTAATTGCCCCATGTAACCCCTGATGTGATGATGTTGAATGCTGTTAAGATCTTTGAGTTGGATTTCTGATTCTATAAAACTGAAAAATTGTTCTAAATCAGACCGGTAACTTCTCAAGGTTAGAGGGCTAAACCGTTTTTGAAGGTTTAAGTAGGCATAAAATCCGTTTACAACACCGTCCACCATTGAGCAATAAAAAATCCTAACTCGAAATTAATAATTTCAAATTAGGATTGCAATATATTTAAAATAAATTGGCTACTATTTTTCGATAGCGCCGATTTGCAATTTTTGCTTATAAGCAGCTTTAATTACAGTTTCGCGACGACGAATAGACGGTTTAGTGAATTTTGAACGTTCGCGTAATTCCTTTACCACGCCTGTTTTTTCGAATTTCTTCTTATACTTTTTAAGAGCTTTTTCGATGTTGTCGCCTTCTTTAATTTGTACTATTAACATGTTTAATTCTTTTGTTTTAAAATTAGAGCGGCAAATATAGCTAAAAAAATGTATTTAAAGCAAATTATTTTGAGATTTTAGTGGTTTTTTGTACCCTAAAGCCTAAATTTACCCTTGTAACCGAAACTATGCGTAAAGATTCATTCCCGAAGTTTAAAGCCCTGCTAAAAAAAACCGAACAAATAGCCATTTTGGCGCATTGGAGTCCGGATGGTGATGCCATGGGTAGTTGTTTGGCCCTAAGCCAATTTTTAACTGCCTTGGGGAAAAAATGCAAAGTAATTGTTCCAAATGCATATCCTGAGTTTTTATACTGGTTACCTGGCAATAAACAGGTGCTAAATTTTGAAACCGATGCCAACAAAGTGTCAAAAGCCCTGCAAAAGGCCGATTTAATTTTCACCCTCGATTTTAATTCACTCAAAAGGATTGAAAGTTTAGGCGAATTAGTGAGCAAGGCCAAAGCCCCTAAAGTGATGATTGATCACCACCAACAACCTGAAGATTATGCTGCTTATTATTTTCATGATGTTAAGGCCTGTAGCACTTGTGAATTGGTATATGATTTTATTGTTGGATTAGGCCAAAAGAAATTAATCAATGCAAAAATTGCCGCTTGTTTATATACCGGACTAATGACTGATACGGGCTCGTTTAAATTTCCGAGTGTGAGTGCAAAAACACATGCTATTCTTGCTGAATTGTTGAAAACAGGCATCCAACCCAGTGAAATTCACAGTCATGTATACGATAGCTACAGCTATGATCGCCTTCGTTTATTGGGTTATGCGCTATCAGAAAAATTGGTGGTGTTAAAAGACCATCCTGTTGCATATTTTTTAATCACTGAAAAAGAACTTGAACAATTTGATTATCAAAAAGGCGATTTAGAAGGCATCGTGAACTATCCTTTTTCTATCAAGGGTATTAAAGTGTGCGCCTTGTTCAACGAAACAAAAGATTATATCAAAGTATCTTTTAGAAGTAAAGGAACAATTGATGTGAATAAATTTGCCAGGGCTTATTTTAATGGCGGCGGACATGTGAATGCAGCCGGCGGCAGAAGTGATATCAGTTTAAGTAAAACCGAGGAATTATTTCTCAATACAATTAAAACATTGTTCTAATGCGCAAGTTTCTTGCAGATATTCAACTAAAGTCGATCATTAAAAATTTTGAGTCCTCAAAAAACAAACAGTTTTTAACTTGGACCAACATCCAAAAAATCGCTTTGGTATTAAACAGTAAAGAAAACATCAATAAAAGTCAGATTGATCAATTCATTGTAAAACTGCAAAAATATGTGGAGGTTTATTATGTGGAAGATCAAGCGAAAGCCGCTACCTATGCCGATTGGCAAAGTGTTCTTAAACATGATTTGAATTTTTTGCATTTGCCAAAAAGCACCTTGTTGCATAAATGGCACGAAAAACAATTTGATTTGGTGATCAATGCCTGCAACGAAGACGATGCGGTGGCGCAAAGTATTGCCGCGGCGCTACAAGCCAACTTTAAATGCGCAACTTCAGAAAAAGTGAAGGATTCAAATTTGGTGATTAAACGTTCTGTAAACAACAAAACAATTGATTACCTTGAAGAGTTGGTTAAATACCTTAAAATGATAAAGAATTAAACATAAAGAATATGGATTTAGAATTTAATAAAAACGAAGATGCCATGAAGCTCTTGTTGAGCCAAATGCAAAACCGTTTAAATAAAGTGCATTTGGGTGGTGGCAAATCACGCATCGATAAATTACATGAACAAGGTAAAATGTCGGCCCGTGAACGCATTGATTTTTTACTTGACAAAGGAACAGAGCGTTTTGAAATTGGTGAATTTGCCGGTTACGAAATGTATGCCGAACATGGTGGCTGTCCGGCCGGTGGCGTGATTGTGGTGATTGGTTATGTGAGTGGCAGGCAATGTATTGTTGTTGCCAATGATGCTACAGTAAAGGCGGGCGCGTGGTTTCCGATAACAGGCAAGAAAAATTTACGTGCCCAAGAAATTGCGCTTGAAAACAGATTGCCGATTATTTATTTGGTTGACAGTGCCGGTGTTTATTTGCCTTTGCAGGATGAGATTTTTCCTGACAAAGAAAATTTCGGACGCATCTTCAGAAACAATGCCATTTTAAGCAGCGAAGGTATTTTGCAAATAGCAGCAGTAATGGGTAGTTGTGTGGCGGGTGGAGCTTATTTGCCAATTATGAGCGACGAAGCCATGATTGTTGATAAAACAGGGTCCATTTTTTTGGCCGGCAGTTATTTGGTAAAAGCAGCCATTGGCGAAAACATTGACAATGAAAGTTTGGGCGGGGCAACAACACATTGCGAAGTGAGTGGGGTAACCGATTACAAGTGTTTGGATGATGCCGATTGCTTAACACGCATTCGCAACATCATGAACAAGGTAGGTGATTATGATAAAGCGGGGTTTAGCCGCGAAAAAAGTTTGCCGCCTAAAAAAGACATGCATGAAATTTATGGCATCCTGCCCGATTCGCGCGACAAGCAATACGATATGCATGAAATTATTGAACGCTTGGTGGATGACAGCGAACACGAAGAGTATAAAGAACATTACGGGCAATCAATTATATGCACCTTGGCCCGCATCGACGGATGGGCAGTTGGCATTGTTGCCAATCAAAGAAAAATTGTAAAAGCTAAAAAACCTGCCAACAGCAACGAAATGCAATTTGGTGGCGTTATATACAGCGATAGTGCCGATAAGGCTGCACGCTTTATCATGAATTGTAATCAGAAAAAAATTCCCTTGGTGTTTATTCAAGATGCAACCGGCTTTATGGTTGGCTCTCGTTCAGAGCAAGGCGGTATTATTAAAGATGGCGCTAAATTGGTAAATGCCATGTCGAATTCGGTAGTGCCAAAGTTTACGATTATTGTCGGTAACAGTTATGGTGCCGCCAATTACGCCATGTGCGGAAAAGCATACGACCCAAGAATTATTGTTGGATGGCCCACTGCCAAAATTGCCGTGATGGGCGGTGCGCAAGCTGCTAAGGTATTGGTGCAAATTGAAGTGGCCAGTTTAAAAGCCAAAGGCGAAGAAATTACGCCTGAAAAAGAAAACGAGTTGTTTAACAAAATCAAGGATCGTTACGATGTGCAAACCACACCGTACTATGCAGCATCCCGTTTGTGGATTGATGCCATCATTGATCCATTAAAAACACGCTCGGTGATTAGCCAAGGTATCGAAATGGCAAATCATGCCCCAATTACAAAGAAATTTAATTTAGGTGTTTTACAAACCTAATATTTTCTAATTTTATAGAAGCATCAAAACAAACCAAGTTTTGATGCTTCTGTAAAATTGAAAGTACATTCTAATATCCCCGATCACATTGTTAAACTTGAGTTTGACAAGTCAACTGAAAAATTTCAGGAGATTACTGCATGGGTAGGCATTGTGTTAAACCTATTTTGGTTTATCAGTGACTATTTTGTTTTTCCTCAACACATTTTTTCCTTTTTAATTTTTAGAATTAGTGTTGCCGTCGTTGCCTCGTTAGCCTTGTTATTCAGAAAAAAAATTGGCATGAGTATTTATTACTGCATGTTTATTTTGGTGCTGGGTATTTCGGTGCAAAATGCATACATGTGGACCTTAATGGATTTGGCCCACTTTCAGAAACATGCCTTTGCCTACATGGTTTTATTTATTGGTGTTGGTATGCTGGTGTTGTGGGAAATCCAATTATCATTGATGGTAGCCGCGATTACCATAGCCGTGAATTTAATTTTGTTTTATTTCAACAGTCCTTTAAGCTTTGAAGAATTTTTGATCAACGGCACCCTCATCACTTTTACTGTAGGCATCTTTAGCATTTTTGTGATACGTTCGCGTTACCGATTAATTTACAATGATATTCGCATTCGTTTGGAACTTGAATTTTCGAACAAGCTGATTGAACAAAAACACATTGAAGTACTGGCGCAAAAAGTAGAAATACAAGATCAAAAAGATGCACTAGAACATAAGAACCGTGAAATAACCGACAGTATTAATTATGCGAAGAATATTCAACGCGCCTTGCTTCCTTCGGAACAAAAATTCAATTCATGTTTTAAAGATAGTTTTGTGCTGTTCAAACCAAAAGACATTGTGAGCGGTGATTTTTATTGGGTGCATGAAACCGAAGGAGAGATATTTTATGTTACTGCCGATTGCACAGGTCATGGTGTACCCGGCGGATTTATGACCATGTTGGCATTATCGTTTTTAGAAGATGTGATTGTGCAACAAAAGTATCATTCACCCGAAGTGATTTTAAATCGCATAAGGGAGCGAATCATTGCCGCATTGAATCAGTCGGGACAAAGCACTGAAAACAAAGATGGCATGGATATTTGTATTTGTAAACTGAACAAACAAAACAAATTGCTTTCTTTTGCTTCAGCCAATAATGATTTGTATATGGTTAGAGAAGGTGCATTAACGATTCATAAAGCTGATCGCCAACCCTGCGGACAACATGTTATACAAAAGCCTTTTAGTTTGCAGCAATTACAATTACAAAGCGGCGACGCGATTTACACTTTTACCGACGGATACGCCGATCAATTTGGCGGACCGGATGGCAAAAAATTTAGGTATAAACAATTTGAAAATGTGTTGTTATCAATGGCGGGAAAACCTGCATTAATACAAAGGGAAATTTTGGATCAAACAATTGAGCTTTGGAAAGGAACTAACCACGAACAAGTAGATGATATTTGTGTGATAGGTGTATTGGTTTGAAATGTATAATAAATAGAAAATCCCACCATAAGCGGGATTTTCTATTTTATATATGTTTTCTATTAAGCGCCTTTTACCAATTGTATTTCGCTGTTGATGCGTACTTCGTCGCTCACCAAAACACCACCAGTTTCCAACGGTGCATTCCAAGTTAAACCAAAATCGCTGCGTTTAATTTTACCATTCACTGTAAAACCTGCTTTGGTATTTCCCCAAGGATCTTTACCAATACCACCAAATTCAACATCTAATTGCACCGGTTTGCTAACACCTTTAATGGTTAAATCACCATGCATTTTGTAGTTTTCATCACTTATTTTTTCCATTTTAGAAGCTTTGAATGTCATTTCAGGATGTGCTTCCACATCAAAAAATTCAGGAGAACGCAAATGCGTATCGCGTTGCTCTTGGCCTGTGTTTACAGAAGCAATTTTTGCACTAAATGAAATGGCAGGATTAGAAAATTGATCATCATCGCTGCTTGCTTGCACACTAAAATCGGTGAACTTACCGCTTAGGTTTGTTACCATCATGTGTTTTACTTTAAAGCCCAATTCACTGTGTGTTGGGTCCATGTTCCATGTTACTTTGCTCATTTTTTATTTTTTTATTGGTTATTACTTATTGCTTATTACTTATTACTTATTGTTTATTATTTATTACTTATTCTTAATTCTTAATTATAAAGTCATAGGTACTTCCATAATTAATATTTCGGCATTGGTTTTTGCTTCAATTTCCAATTTATCAATGTTCCAAATTCCAAAGCCGTCGCGTTGATTAAGCAATTGCTTGTTTAAGTTAAGTTCACCGCTTAAAACAAAAACATAAACGCCGTTTTCTTTGGCTTTCAATTTGTATTCTGTTTTATATCCGGCATCCAACTTACCCAAATGAAACCAAGCGTTTTGGTGAATCCAAGCGCCTGCATCATCCGGATTTGGTGAAACGATTTGTTGCAATTGATTGTGCCTGTCTTCAGCTTTTAAGGTGATTTGATCGTAGCGTGGTTTTACGTTTCTTTTATTTGGAAAGACCCAAATTTGAAGAAATTTCACCGGCTTATCTTGGTTTTTATTGTACTCGCTATGCGTAATGCCTGTGCCGGCACTCATCACTTGAATGTCGCCGTTTTTGATCACAGCTAAATTGCCCATGCTGTCTTTGTGTTCCAAATCACCATCAAGCGGTATTGAAATAATTTCCATGTTATCATGAGGGTGTGTGCCAAATCCCATTCCGGCATCAACCCAATCGTCATTTAAAACACGTAACACGCCAAAGTGCATACGCTCAGGATTGTAATAATTTGCGAAACTAAAACTATGATAAGAGTTTAACCAGCCATGGTTGGCATGACCACGTGTGTCGGCTTTGTGTATAATTGTGTTTTCCATGATTTTACTTTTTAATGCAGGCAAGTGATTAAATCCCACAACATCCAAAGGAATTATTTCTTCAATGTTGGGTTGAATTGTTTTCGCAAGGTTAGTGGTCGACATAAAAATGCCTGTTCCCAAAAAGCCTTTCCGAATAAATTCCAATCGATTCATGCAGATCAAAATTAAACCATGAAGCACTGGTTTACTAATAATCTAGGTTAAGAAATTGCGTTAATATACGTTAAGTCATTTCTGCTTTCTTAAAAGATCTGCTTTCATTTTGCTTGAAAATTCAGGCGTAACGCCAATGTAGGCGGCTATTTGCTTTTGCGGCAAACTGCGCATGAGAGATGGGTATCTGTTGCAAAATCCTTCATAACGTTCTTGGGCGTTGAGTCCCATATAATCCAATAAACGGCTGTGCGTTGCCGCCATGGCGTTTTCGGTGAGGATTCGAAAAAACCTTTCAAATTTGGGCACATCCGAAAAAAGTTTTTCATGATCTTCTCTGTAAAGTAAAAGTAGTTCACTGTCTTCCAATGCATCAATATTTAATTTGGCCGGTTGTTTGCTGATTAAGCTGTGCAAATCGGCAATCCACCAATTTGGCGGTGCTAATTGTAAAATGTGTTCAAAGCCATTGCGATCAATAGAATAGGAACGTAAACAGCCCTTGTTTACAAAGGCGGTGAATTTGCTGATTTCATTTTCATGCAAAAGAAATTGTTTCTTTCTTATTTTCTTCTCTTCCAATAATGACAAAAAAAGATCCTCTTCCTTTTTCGTTAACTGTATATGCTTGGCAATGTTGCTTAAAATTAAACTGTAGACCATTTTATTCGTCTTTGTGTTCAGCAATTTTTTTTATTTCTTTTAAAATGGGATTCCAACCTTCACCGTTATTATACGATTCGGCATATCGCTTCTCGCCATCAGCCACTTTATTGTAATCACCTTGGGTAACGGTTAGTACTGTGCCGGAAGCTGACTTTTCCAAAAGATAAGTAACATTCAAATAGTTTTGAGGAATGTCTTCCATGTTTTTGTTATTGGGGTCAAATACGCTGTAAACCAAGCATTTTTCAGGGGTGAGTTGAATAATATTTCCTTTCACAAAGGTCATTTTTTCACCTTGGTATTCCCCGTTCCACAACAAATCACTGCCAACTTTCCAGTCTGAAACAGTTTCACATCCAAACATGTATTTTTTTGTTTCATTTGGATTTGTTAAGACATCCCACACTTTTTGTGTGTTTGCGTTGATCTCTATTTTCGAAATGATTATTTTTTCATTGCTCATAAGTTTCATTTTTTTCGGGGGCGTATAATTTTAATTTTTTCTTCAGTTTATTAATCGAGGTGGCCATTCTGCTGATTTTAGTTTCTGTTTTTTTAGCAGAATATATCCATTGGATGTAAAATTTTTTTTCACTTTCACTCAATGATTTGAAGAATTTGTTTGCTTCAGGTTCATCCTTTAAACACATTAAAAACTCCTCCGGAATGTCGAGTGGTTCAAGATCAGTATACAAAATTACTTCAACGGTATCACCGCTTTCTTTCTTTATTTTTTTGCGAATTTGTGCATTCACAGGAAGGAACAAATGCCCGTCTCCCATGGGCATGAGGTGGTACTTTCGAATTTCAATGCCATCGATAAATCCCCTCACTTTTATCCAACCAAATGATTTGTTTTTATTCTTGTCTATTTCAGGAAGTCGGGTAAATGTCCAGCCACCTTTGCCGGGAAATTTTTCGAGCAAACATTTCTTTTTAAGCAATAATTTATCCTTTCCCTCATTCATGTCAATAGGATTCTTTTGAATTGATATATTTGATTGAAGCCATTATAATTTGACGAATGATTAGTTTCAAATTTAGAAAAATTATTTACTTCATTTTTTTTAGCTTGATTTTTGTTCAAAAATCATTTGCCGTATTTCATTCTGTTTTTTCACCCATATTCATTCATCACCCACCATGCACCATTGAATCCTTAAAAACACCCAATGCTTTTAGTCCCAATGGCGACGGTAAAAACGACCGTTTTTGTTTGGAGGGATGGGATCAATGTGTAGATGAATTTGAGGTGATGGTATTTAATCGTTTTGGCGAATTGCTTTTTGAGTCGTATGCCATTGATTTTTGTTGGGATGGTTATTATAAAGGGCAAGTGCTTGAAAATGGCATTTACATGTTTGTGATAAAGGCCAAAACCAAAGAGGGAGAAGTATTTAAAAGAGCAGGTAATATCACCTTGATTAAATAATGGGAAGTATTAAACAATATTTGTTGTGTTTGCTTTTTATGTGTGGTATTTGCTCGGCCCAAGATCCACAATTCAGCATGTACAACGAAAATCCATCTTTATTAAATCCGGCATTAACCGGGGCAAACCATGTATTAAGGGCTTCGATATCGTATAAAGACCAATGGCGAAACATTACGCTTCCTTATAAAACTTTTGGAATGAATTTGGACATGAAGTTTAAACCCGATAATTGGCAACAAGTTGACAAACACCGGGGAATGACTTTTAAAGAGCGCTCACTGAGTCGATTGGCAGGTGGTTTTTCAATATACAACGATAAAGCCGGCATCAGCAGATACAGTAGCTTACAAACAAATTTAAATGTGGCTTATTTTGTGCCTTTAAGCGCCAAGCAGTTTTTATCTTTCGGCATACAAGCGGGTTTGTATCAAAAACAAATTGAAAACGAATCACTTATTTTTTCAAATCAATTTAATGGCAGTACCTATGATAAAAGTTTGTCGTCGGGTGAAAGTTTCAATTCTTTTTATCAGGTGTATCCTGATTTTGCGGGCGGTGTTTTGTGGGCCTTACAAGAACGCAATAAACGGGTGGGGGAGTATGGCCTTAAACGCATGAATGTTGGCTTATCGATGTATCATTTAGCTGCCGCGAAACAAGGTTTTTTTGTTCAAAAACAAAACAGTGATTACCGTTTTAATGTGCATGGGGAGCTTGTGTATTTGGCGCCTAAAGCCAATGTAGGGTTTTCACCTTCGTTCAATGTGTGTTTGCAAGGCACGGTGCTTTACTTTGCCGCCGGAAGTTTTATTAGTTATTATTTTAGTGAAAACTCAAAATACACCGGTTTAAATAAACGCTCTTCCATGGCTTTGGGCGCATTTTACAGAAGTCAACAATGCATATCATTACAGTACATTTATGAAAAATCGGAGCAATATGCCATTGGTTTAGGCTATGATTTTAGCTTCTCACCAATTGGTGTTTATTCAAGAAATCATGGCGGATTTGAACTACTCATGCGCTACACGCCGCCAATGGCATTTCTGTATGAAAAGAAACAAAATTAAATTTTCATAAAACGTATTAAACACCGATGAAAAGATTCTATCTTCGTTAAGATTTATGATGAAAAAAACAGCTTTAATTACAGGTGCATCAAGTGGTATAGGTTTAGAATTGGCAATTGTTCACGCAGCACATGGCGATGATTTGATATTGGTTGCCAGAAACATTCAAAAATTGAATGAATTAAAATTACAATTGGAAAAACAATATCAAATAAAGGTTTGCACCATTGAAATGGATTTGTCGAAGCCCAATGCGTCAAAAGCATTATATGATGATGTAAAAGCTAAGAATTTAAAAGTTGATTATTTGATTAACAATGCCGGCTTTGGTGATTTTGGTTTGTTTCATGAGTCGAGTCAGGAAAAAATGCAACAAATGATGCAATTAAACATTGTAGCTTTAACTGAATTAACACGTTTGTATTTGCCTGAAATGGTGCAAAACAAAAACGGTAAGATCATGAATGTTGCATCAGCGGCGGCTTTTCAGCCAGGACCAACCATGGCGGTATACTATGCTACGAAGGCTTATGTATTGCATCTAACCGAGGCCATCAGTAACGAAATAGCCAACACCGGAGTTACGATAACGGCCTTGTGCCCGGGTGCTACCATTAGTGGATTTAAAGATGCTGCCGATTTACAAGAGAGTAAATTGTTTAAGAATAAAAATTTACCAAGCTCTAAAGAAGTGGCTGAATACGGTTATCGCGCAATGATGAACGGAAAGGTTGTGGCCATTCACGGCATGATGAATTATCTCATGGCAAATTCAGTTCGCTTTGCACCAAGAAGTTTGGTGCTAAAAATTGTGCGCATGATTCAAGATAAATAAGCGTTATAAAACAACGATTTTGAATTTCTATTGACGTGCATCAAGCGTTAATTTCCCTTTCAATAACGCGTAATTATTCATTAATCATTCAATCCGGGCTCAATGGCATTGATGGTATTGATGAATGTACCCATTGGCAATTGGTTGTTTGTGACCAAAAATAATCCGTAATCATCCAAGCGTTTTAATTTGAATCCATTTTCTTTAGGCGTGATTTTATCTAACTCGTAATCACTCGATAAAAAAACAAATGTGTTGATCAGTCTGTTTTTGTTTTTATTTCTAACCCAATATCTTTTTTCAAATCTAGTTTCTTGTGTTTCGGGATAAGTTTCGTCAAGGGCCGGGCCGGCACAACTCACAATGGTATTAAGCCAAAAAGTGCTCGAAACCAGTAAAAAATTGCAATTGTTTTTGGTGCACTGGTTTTTGTAAAAATGGCTCATGTTAATGGCCGACTCAATCGATAAAACCCTTACGCCTCTTGCAATATCACGAATATCTTCTTTGTCTAAATTAGATTTTAAAGTAGAAATTTTATAGATGGAAAATAATAAAGGTATAATGATGAAAACCTTGCTGAATTTATTCGGATTAAATTGGATACTTGAAAGTAATAAACAAAAGAGGATGGGTATGCCTAAAAACATTCGGCTGTATGACATAAATACCCAAGTGCTTCCATCGGATATTTTGCTGGCAAAGAAGGAGAAAATAATGATGAGCAAAAAAGCACCAAATGCCATTAAGGCTTTTTTATTGTGGCGATAAAAAATTATCCCTAGAATTATAAAACTTAGAAGCAGCGAATAACATTGGTTCGGAAGGAAAAAGCTGATGTGCTGAAAGCGTTCGTCTAGATGACAGATCGATTGAATAAAATATTTTGGTGAAAAGAAATTGAAGGTTGATTGACAAACGTATTCGGGATGAGCTCTGTAGAAAGCATTGAAGAAGAGGTCGATGGGATAGGCCGTTAATAATGCTGTGCCGCTTACATAATAATATGTTTTGTGTTTTCGGTGAATGAGAAATAAATAAAATAAGAAAGGGATACTCACCAGAACAGAATTTTGGTTCACATAATAGCCTAATATGGCCATTACAGAATTCATGAATAGCAAAAACAAATTTTGTGGATCGTTAATGCTTAGAATAAAAAATGAGGTAAAAAATAAGCCACAAACAAAACCCCTTGGTAAAGTATTCATTAAGTCGTATTGAGAGGGCAAACATATCAGTATGCTTAACACGATTAAGGCATGCATTTTTCTGTTTTTAAGAAACAGATAAAAGGCCATGAAAAGAAAGGGAAACAAGGAAAGGAAATTGGTAACAATGGGCAACACTTGATAAACCTTTAATTTGAAGTGAAGCAGGGAAGAGGCCAAGAAGGCTTCCATAAATGTGTTATAGTCTTGGCCGTAATAACGGGGTTCGTAAAAATGTCCTTTTGAAAAATCGCTAGCGCCCAACCACATATACGCTTGGTCGGTATCAATAATTTTTAAATTGTATTCGAAATAAATAAACACACGGGTGCCAACTATAATGAGCAAAAACAGATAAAACAAGACTGTTAGTTTTAAATCTTTTTTTTCCGTCATACCAAGGTCGTTTACTTTAAAGTGTAAATGAAACCATTATTTGTCAAATAATTGCTTTTCCCCTTTAAAAAATAAATTATCCAAATATATTTTTTAATATTACACCATTAACGCATATGAAACATTTCAGATTTTTTTTGGCAATAGCCACCGTTTTAACGGCCAATGTTTATTTTGGTCAAGGTCCTTCATTTTATGATTTGACTTTTCAAGCTGACTCAATCACGAGTCCGTATAAAATGCATAACAACAATTATGTTTTTGCGCGATCGAAGCGTGGTACAAGTGGAATGAATACAACAAGTTCGGCAGACTCGGTAAAGACTTTTAGCATTTCTAAAATAGTATTGGTTTATACTGAATCTTCACCTGATGATATTGCGAATAGAGAAGAATACAACCAAGAGCGTTGGGAAAATTTAATCATGACGTATCCTGAATTTTTTCAAGCCAAAACAATTTACCAAAACATGTGCCAATGCAGTGAAAATGCCGGCGGAGATGAATATAAATCGGTGCAAGGTTTCTACATTTATTACGTACCTAAAGGCGGTGCGCCTGCGGCGAAAAAGGCTGAGCCGGTTGCCGTAAAAACAGAAGCACCTGCGCCAGCAAAAACAGAGTCGGTAGCTGAAACCAAAAAAGCAGAAACACCTGTTGCGAAAACTGAAGCGCCTGTGAAAAAAACAGAAGCGCCTGCCGCGAAAGCTGAAGTGCCGGTTGCCAAGGCAGAAGAGCCTGTTGCCAAAACCGAGGCGCCTGTTGAAACACCAAAAAAGGAAACAGTGAAAGAGCCGGATCCTGAAGAGAGTAGTGCGGCTGCCGAAACAACAATCAAGAAAAAAGCAAGTCCTACCGCTAACAAACCTAAACGTTCGAAAGACACCAAGGCTTGTCGCCCGGCATGTTACGGCGGAGGAGATGAAGATTTAAATGCTTTTTTTAAAGACAATATTACACTAAGTAAAAAGCAAAAGAAAAAATGGAAGTCTGCAAGCTCTGAACTCAAATTACAATTGAATTTCGATGGAAGCATTAAAAAAGCCATGGTTGCAGGTGCCAATGCCGATTTAAATAAATTGGTTTTAGAAGCTGCCAATGGCATGAATGCTTGGAATGCAGCTGTAAAAAACGGTGTCACCATTAAATCTGAAGTTCGCATTACTTTAAAATTCGATCGCGAAACCAAAGCCTTTAAACCGTTTGAAATTGTGATTAATCCACGACCGAATCCTAAATGCAAATGCGTGAGTGATTCAGATTTGTTTGGCGATAATTAATTCATCATCATAAAAAAAAGGCAGAGAAATCTGCCTTTTTAGTTTTTTAATTATTCGCTTTTTAGATAGTCCTTTGTTCTTCTTTTTGATTCATTTGATTTGAATAGTATATTAATATGCCCATGATTAAAATGGCGATTAAACTGGCTTGTGCAGTGCCAAAATTTAAACCGCCCTTCGCAATTGGTTTGGTCAGTAAATCTCCAAATGTGGCACCAAAGGGTCTTGTGAAAATAAAGGCAATCCAAAACAATACGATTTGGTTTAACTGTGTGAAATAATGCAAGCCAATGACGATTAAAATAATGCATCCGGTGATAGCCGCACCCCATAAATAACTTAAGCCTAAATTATCTCCTAAATAATCGCCAAATGCTGTACCCAAACAATTTGAGAATAAAATGGCCATCCAATAATACATTTCTTTTAATCGGTCAGAAATTGGATAAACCGACAAGTTTTTGAACTTTAATCGCCAGATTATAAGTGTGCATATTAAACAACAAAAAAGGATGCTGCTGCCCAAGCTGTAACCTAATCCTAAGCTTCTATCTAAATAATCTGAGATTTCAGTGCCCAATGTTGTTGTTGCTATAATAACCAACCAATAAACGAGTGGTATAAACCTTTTTAAGTTTAATTGAAATACAATAAGAATGCTGAATAAACTTAGTGTGATGGCAATTCCAATCATGTAACCAAGACCTAAAGTCATGGAAAGAAAATCACCCAAAGTTTCACCCAATGTAGTGGCAACAATTTTCATGAACCAGAACAACCAGGTAATTCGACTAACTTTATTGATTACCTCTAGTTTATTCACGGTCTCTTAAGAGAAGTATTATTGAATCACAATTTTTTTAATGCTTGTTCGATTGTCTTTTGAAATTGAAACCACATAAACGCCGGGTTTTAATTTACCGGCATCAAATTCAAATCCAATGGCTGTTTTGGTGCTTGGTACTTCAAACATTTGACCCAGCATATTGGTGATTTTTATTTCAGCGCCATCAGGTATATTGCCTTGTAGGATAAATTTATCGTGTGCAGGATTTGGATAAATGTTTACTGCATAAGTCAAACCATTGTCTTGTAAGCCCACCAAATTGCTGGCATCATAGGTTGTGAAACTAAATTCAAATCCGTTACCAAAATCAGGATTAAAAGTTTTCACGATGTTACCTGCTGCGTCTTTTAATTGAATATAACCTGTTCCTTGTGCAGCATTGGCCCACCATTGCACGCCGTCGCCGCCAACATCTTCAACCTTTAATTTAAAACAGCCAATTAATTCGTAGTAATCATTAAATACTGTGTTGGCTGCTGTTAAAGAGCTTACGGCAATTAAATTACCAACATCGTCGGTTAATGTGTATGTATCTTCCGAAGGATAATTATTGGTTTTAAAAACAATGGTGAAAGAGTTTGAAATGCTGATTGGTAGTTCAAATGCAGAATGGTATACATTGTTGTATGTATATTGGTCAACTGCTGCATTGGCCTTTTTAATATCTACATTAAATTTATTGCCGCTTGATAAGGTTGGTGCTTTCCAAAGATTACCCAAAGGCAATACAATAATAGCAGTGTCCATCGAGGCCAATGAACCTGTCCATGTATACGTTTCTTTGGCAGATGCATTGTTAATCCAATAATCGATGGTCATACCGGTTAAAGTTGTTGAGCCGGTATTTCGCGCAACGATTACCGGATTTGAGCAAATTGGATTGAATTTAGAATACAAAAATTTA
Source organism: Sphingobacteriaceae bacterium (assembly GCA_947453445.1). GTDB lineage: Bacteria > Bacteroidota > Bacteroidia > B-17B0 > Aurantibacillaceae > Aurantibacillus. The sequence continues at coordinate 30,930 of CANGGP010000006.1, read as the reverse complement.
TCACTTGGTTGCAACACATCAATCACCGCGGCATCTAATGTTTTGTTCATGGCGCCATAACTGATAAATTGGTTGGCAACGATATAACGATAATCACCAGTAATGTTCGGTGGGTTTGAACAACCATAATCCAATGTAACAGTGTTGCCCGGGCTGATAAACGGTGTTAAATTAAATTCTTTTAATAAAGATGCTTGTCCCGGACACCAGCCTTGACGGGGATAAACCCAAGTGCCACCTTGTGCAATCATTGGGTTATCAGAACATTTTTGTGTGATCTGCCATGTAAACTCAGGGGCTCCACCCGCTATATTAAAATTATGATAAATGGTACCGCCATTCTGCGAAAACTCACCTTGCGCGCCATGACCAGTAATGGTAGAACGTAATTTAAAACTTTGTGCTGTAGGTAAAATACTTTGGGTTAAAACAGGGAAACGTGTATCGTTGTTAATACTTGCAATTGCAGCTCCGCCGGCCCTTGCAGCACCTTGCCACAATTGATCGTATTGTAATACAGTGCGTGGCGGTGTTCCAACAATAAACCAAAAATCCAAATCCATTTGTTCTTGATTTTCGCCGCCTAATGTCATCAATAATCGTTTTTTTCCTTTTAAAATAGGTGCAAAATCGCTCACGTCGTAATACCAACTTTTTCCGTTAGCACCCAACGAAAGGCCTTTGCCGTATGGGGTTACAAAGGACATGATTTCGTTGAAATATGGGTAACGTTTGTAATAAGGTAAATCAGTAATATTTAATACGCTGAAATTGTTTACGGCTGTAGTGCCTGTTAATACCCCAGTGTCGCCGTTATAAGTATAAATTGGTGATGCCTGATATAAGTTTTGTGTTGAAACCAAAACCACTTGATCATCGGTCATTGGACTAATACCTGCATTTGAAGTAATAGAATATTGTTGAACCACATTGGCATTTCTTCTGATTGAATCTTTTACAGTAACAGTAGCCGTCGTTAAATTGTATGTCCCCCTTAAAAACACAACATTAGGTCTGCTGCTACTTTCAGTAAAGGACTTAAAGAGATTAGTTCCTCTGTCATAAGTCCATTGCAAGTTAACACCGGTTGATGTGAGGTTGTTTTTTGAATCAGTCACAACTTGACCTGTTCCTTCATCGAGTTTGTAATAAGCCATCAAATTGGTGTAAAATGGATGCGTGTTATTAATTTGTTTGTTCATCCAGGCTTGAATGTCGCTTTGACTCAGTTCTTTATTCCAAATGCTCAATTCATTTATTTTTCCTTTCCAGTTGTTTTGTAAAGCATTGTCTTTACCTAAAATCATCGTTAAAATGCTAATGGTTTTGGTCATGGCAGTGCCTGAATGCCAAAGAAAACCATTTAAGTAAATTTTCATATCACCGCTCACGGCATTTTTGGTAAAAGCCCAATGATTCCATTGTCCGCTGATTTCGGCAGGTACCGCGGCTTTATTAATTCTATCATAACCGCCATTGGCAAAACCGCAATCAAAATACATGTTGCTGTTACTCCATGGTAAATGCAAATTAAAATTACGGTTGTTTGGATTGCTGTCGTAGCCATACAAAATGGAGGTATTGTTTGGCAATAAAGCAGCATTGCCATATGCCCAAAAAGAAACCGTCATTTCATTGCTGATGTTCGATAAACTTGGCGCATTTAAAATCACATGTCCCAAAGCAGATAAATCCAAGGCGTAATTGTTATTGGCGAATAGGGTCATTACCGATGAAGTATTGGTGCCGCTTATGAATAAAGGATTGTTGGGATTGGTATTGGTGTAAGAAATATCGAGTAATAAATTGCTGCTGCCGTTCCAAACAAAAGCCGGCGCCGGAAATTGTATACGGTTCACACCGGTGGTAAAAGTATAGTTGCTATGGTAATAGGTGCTGTAACCACTCACCGCTACTGTATTGGCATTTAAGGCTGTTAAGGTGGTTTGTTGAATACCAATTTTTAAAAAATTTACTGAAGCACCACTGCCCGAAACATTTAACATCAAGCCATTGATGTTGCCTGCGGTTAATCCGGCTGCGCTTAACTCTGCGGCTGTAAATAAAACCATTGTGCGGCCCGATTTTACATTGGGCTTGATCACATTGCTCATGGCATTGCTGCCATTGCCAAGGGTATATTGGTTTTCGGAAACCACTGAATTAAGTGTTACGCTTGTTTGCGAAAAATTGTAATAATCATAAAGGGCCTGACTGGTATACGGAAAAACAGAACCGGTGAAATTAGAAACCATGTAGTTTGGGTTGGTAAACAAGGCATTCTCAATTTTTGACGAATCAACGATATAAGTATTACACGAGTAATCCCATTCTCCACAGCCTTGGTTGGGTGCTGCTTGGGTTGAAACCAAATTATTTTTGCAACGCATGTTGTATTTTAAAATAATTTTCTCGTAAGTGGTGTTGCCACTCGGAAAATTAATCACCGTGTCGCGGGTATTGCTGCCGTATTTAAAACCTTTCACAACAATGGTGTCGCCAGTTTGTTGCGCGAAGATGTTGCCGGAGATAAATAACAAAATGAAATAATGAATTAATTTTTTCATGTATTTAATGGTTTAAAAAATTGATTTTAATGTATGAATAACAAATATAACGATTCTCAATAAATGTGCGTATGGCTTAATTTTTAGGCTTAAAATGCTTGATTTTGATCTGTGGATAGCATGTGCTGAAGCAAAACAAGGATTTGTTGCTCAACTGAATTAGGTTTCATTGATGAATGGCGATTCGAACATAAAAAATTGTCCTGTTTAAAAATAACAATTGTTTGCATTTTTAACGAATTCGAAGGATTCGCAAATAATTTTATTTCTCTAACTTGATAAAAATTTAATCGATGAAAAGCACTCTATTGTTTTTGCTCTCTTTATCCATTTTCATCATTGTGCAGTGTACTACACATAAGAAAATAAATCAATCGCAAACTTCAACGAATACCTCTCAAGACATTATTAAGCCTGCAGAAACATCAAGTGGCACAGTTCAAAATGCAGCACCTTCGGTGAGTCTTTATCCTTTTCCAATAAACAAATTACCCGTTTTTGATTATGTGCCCACCGAACTGCACCTCACAACATTGATGATTAAATACCCGCAATTAACGGCCGTAACACTTAGTACGCTTGAACAGGGACATGCCATTTACAATTCGGGTGCTTGTATTAAATGCCACCCTGCTAAAAACATTCAGGCTTATAATGAAGTAAAGTGGGCGCAAATTATTGGTGATATGTCGATGCGTGCACACTTAAGCGATGTTGAAAAAGACGTTGTAGTAAAATATATTTTAGCAATTAAAACCACGCCAATTAATAGTAATAAGTAAAAAAATACACCTATGAAAAATGTTCTCCTCATCATTCTTTTTGTTTACAGCTTAAGCAGCCTAATCGCACAAAATCAAAAATTGAATTATACCGGCAGATATACACCGGTAATGAAATATGATAAAATAGTAGGTTTGAGTTTTGTTTGTGAGTTAATGCCTGATTTTGAACGTAATTTTAGGGCAGAATCGAAAACATACACCAAAATAAATGACCTTCTACAAATAAACCGCGCTAAAGAAAATATCACATTATTTGCGCAAGATAATTACGTGCATGCACGTGCAGATTACGAAAATTTAATTGATTATGTAAGTATTGAACTTGTTGTTAAATGTGATGGACAATACCAAAATGCCATTGGTACGGGTCACGCTTTAAACAAACAACAAAAAGAGCTTTTGTTAAAGGCTGATTTAGGCACTGATATGATTGTGAAGTTAAAATTCAAATACAAAGAATGGATCAGCAATGCCGATAAAGATAATGGCATTAAGGAGGCTGAATACACCTTGACTGTTATACCCAACGAAGAAGCCATGATGCCGGGTGGTTATACTCAATTTTCCGATTATCTTAATGAACATTTGGTTAAACCGTTTCCGGGTAAAAATAATTTTGATAAAATAGCGCAAGCCGCGGTTCGATTTTCAGTGAATACCAAAGGAGAAATTATAATGGCAAAATTGACTCGAAGTTCTTCTGACAAAAAAATAGATGAAGCCATATTAAGAGTAATTTCAACCATGCAACCTTGGAAAATGGCTAAAAACGCTCAAGGAGTTCCGGTTCAGGAAGAATTTAGTATTTCGCTCGGAGGAGGCGGTTGTTAACTTTTTAAGATTTGTAATTATTTAAAAGGCTTTTCATCCATGATGAATTTAAGCGTGCCGCCTTGCATAATATCTTGATGCGATATGTTGGTGCCTCTCATCAATTGTCCATTTAAATAAACTGATTTTACGTAAATGTTTTTTGCGCTTTGATTTTCGACTAAAATTTTAAATTGTTTGCCATTTTCTAAATGGATGATCGCACTTTGCACAACAGGACTTCCCAATTGATAGGTGTTTGAGGCCGGTGCAAAGGGATAAAAACCCAAAGCACTAAAGATATACCAAGCACTCATTTGTCCGCAATCGTCATTTCCACCCAAGCCATCGGCACTTGCACGATATTGGTTGCTCATGATTTTTCTTAAAATGGCCTGTGTTTTAAAAGCTTCGCCAGAAAAATTATACAAATAGGGCACATGATGTGCCGGCTCATTGCCGTGAACATAAGTGCCAATAATACCTTCGCGGGTAATGTCTTCGGTTTCGGCAAAATACTTACCAGGCAAATACATATTAAATAAACTGTCGAGTTTGCTGTTGAACTTTTTTTTGCCGCCCATTAATTGGATTAAATGATCAGGGTCTTGTGGCACAAAAAAACTATAATTCCACGCATTGCCTTCAATGAGTCCTTGATTACTTGTGCTCAAAGCATCAAATTGTTTTGTGAATTCCCCGCGGGCATTTTTTGCTTTCACAAATCCACTTTTTGTGTCAAATACATGTGTATAATTTTTTGAACGATTCATAAATCTGTTGTATACCAAAGTGTCGTTTGCTTTCCTCGCCAATTGTGCAATGCACCAATCGTCGTAGGCATATTCCAATGTATTCGACACCGAAACGCGTGAGGCTTCCATGGGCACATAACCCAAGCGCATGTAATCACCTATGCCTTCATAATCTGATTTTTCAGCGGTCCGAACACAGGCATCCAAGGCATTTTTGGCATCCATCAAAGTGCCGTTTTTTACAATCGCATCGGCAATCACCGATGTAGCATGGTATCCGCTCATGCACCAATTGTCGTTTCCGAAATGACTCCAAATGGGCAGCATGTGTAAAGCACTTTGATGATAATGCGCCATCATCGATTGCACCATGTTTTTGTTTTTTTCAATTTGTATAATATTAAAAAGTGGATGCAAGGCGCGGTAAGTGTCCCATAAAGAAAAGGTGCTGTAATTCGTGAAATTTTCAGCACGGTGTGTTCTGTAATCTAATCCTTTGTATTGCTGATCCACATCCATAAAAATATTCGGAGAGATAAAGGCATGGTACATGGCGGTGTAAAAATTTGTTTTCACTTCTTCATCCGCTTCTATGTTCACTTTCGAGAGTTCTTTCTCCCATTTGTTGAGCGCTTCTTGTTTGGTTTTTTCAAAATTAAAATGTGGAATTTCCGCACTCAAATTCATCAAAGCACCATCAATGCTTACAGCCGAGATGGCAAATTTAATTTGAATACTTTCTTGTGCCTCTGTTTTAAAATCCATATACAATTTTAAATCGCGACCGGCCAAATCGGGGAAATTTGTTGATTGATCAAATTTTCGCCAAAAGCCTTTGTAGACTTCTTTTTTTGCGGGATTGTTGGATCCAAAAGATCGCATGGGTTTCGATAAAACCATCGCAAAATATAGGGTTCTGGTGCGGGCCCATCCAACACATTGCTTGTAGCCGGTAATCAATGTGTCGTTTTCAATTCTGGCAACACACCAAACACTTTTATCAGGGTAATTGTATAAGCCGTATCCTAAATCCAACACTATATGCGCCGAGTCTGACTTCGGAAAAGTGTAACGGTGAAAGCCAACCCTTTCGCTGGCAGTTAACTCAGCTTGAATGCGATGATCATCCAATAAAACACTGTAATAACCGGGCTGCGTTTTTTCATTTTCATGCTTAAAGGCCGAACGATAACCACTACCTTTTAGGCCGGCAATGCCGGGATTCAGATGCACTGCGCCGGTAGAGGGCATCAGTAAAAAGTCCCCTAAATCTGAATGACCCGTGCCACTAAAATGCGTATGACTAAAGCCAATAATACTTTTGTCATCATACTGATAGCCGGCACAATAACGGTAAACATCAGCATTGTATTTGCCGTTGATGAGGTATGGTAAGGTGTCGGTATCAGGACTCAATTGCACCATGCCAAAAGGTACGCAGGCACCGGGAAAAGTATGTCCCATTTTTTTTGTGCCGATAAAGGTGTTTACATACTTGCATAAATTGTTGTTTTGTGCATTTGAATCCTCAAGTTTCAAGCAAAAGCAAACAATACAAAAGAGGTATAGGCAGAACTTCATGGTTGTTAATTAAATTGAATAAATGTAAATAAAAAACGCGCAAGCAATAATTAACAAGGCTTGCATGATTCGTTTCTATGTCCAAGCACCCTTAGGCGATTGTATTCTTTTAAATCAAGATCAATAAAAATGCGAATTGATTTTAGTATCATTGCATGCTTAAAATATGGCACTCATCGTCAAAAAATCGAAATTACCGGGAGCAGGGAAGGGTTTGTTTACCACCAAGGCCATTAAAAAAGACAGTAAAATTATTGAGTACAGGGGCGAAATTATTGGCTACAACGAATACCGCAGAAGAGCCCGCAATAAAGTTGATCAATATTTGTTTTTTTTAAGATCCGATTTGTGCATCGATGCAATGCACACCCCACAGTACAAGGCCCGTTACGCCAATGATGCTGCAGGCATTGTAAGGGTTAAAGGACTCAAAAACAACAGCGATTATATTATTTTTGGAGACCGTTGTTATATTGTAGCATCAAGAAATATTATGGCAGGAGAAGAGGTTTTTGTAAATTACACCAAATCGTATTGGCAATACATGCGTAAAAGACTAAACCAAAGCATTCGACCAAAAAAAATAAGTAATAGCCCTGTTTTTCACCATTCTAATCCCCTTTAGTAGCAAAAAGTGAAAGAAGTATAATTTTTCACTTTGCATTAATGAAAAAAAACAATATTTTTATAAGCCCTTATATTTATAACAATATAAAGCGATACGATTATGGAAGCTTATTTAGTGCATGGCACAGCCAAAACACCCTCTATCTTGCTCGACCCAAAAGCAGGAACTTTGGAAATGAAAGGGCGTTGTATTCCTGAAAACACAATCGAATTCTTTAGAAATCTTTTGGATGCCGTTGAAGCCTTTGGTAAAACAAATCCTAAAAAGTTTGAAATCACCTTACAATTAGAATATTTTAATACAAGTTCATCGAAGTGTTTATTGGATTTATTCAAAAACACCGAGGTTTTGATGAACAATGGTGCCCAAACCCATATTAATTGGATTTATGATCAAGATGATGAGGAGTGGTTGGAAGTTGGCAAGGATTATGAATCAATGACCGAAGTGCCTTTTAAATACATTGAGGTGGAGTAAAGTCCATCCGAATATTTAAGCCCTTTTCACATTTTTCCCTTCATTTTGTGTCAGATTTTTCAAAAAAGAAAAATTTGTTTGCGCAATCATTTTTTAATTTAATTTGAGAAACTAGTTTGTCTAATTTAATTAAAAGTATTGCTTATGAAATCTATTGCATTTATTTTTTTTAGTTTAATGTTGATGGCATGCAGTCGCAACGAGAAAACAAATGAAGTGCAACTTGCCATGGCTATTGACACAATGGCCGACAAGGCAGGCATAGAATCGCATCGAAGTAAGGATGAAAATAATAAAGGGGAAATTACATTCAGTACCATAGGTCAATTAGATATTATGGACAAAGATTTAGGCATTATGAATGTGGTGCAAGCCGAAGAGGAGGCCTTAAAAATGGGCGAAAGATGGCGTTTGCCTAATGAAGCGGAGTTGAATGTAATTTATGAGCAAGTCGCTCAAATAAAAAATCTCTCGTGCAATTATTATGTAGGAATGGAGGAAGGTGCTGAAGTGGCTGAGGATGGATCAAAATTGAAAGTTTATTTGCGTAAATCGGTTGTAAGTGGTGAATTAATTTCACTGCAAACAAATGAAGAGATTTATTCTATTTACGGTGCTCGTTTGGTGAGAGATCATCATTGATTAAAAGGCATAATTTAAATCACCGTTTAAATAAATGAGGTTTACCAAGGTTTTGATAAATTTTAATTTAAACTCCGCCAATTTTATTTCCGACTCCAACCATTTACTTTCTCTTGTATTCAGCATAAACAAAGTGCTTTCGCCATTCAAGAATTTTAATTTTTCAGCCTCCTCAAGCATTTTGCTGTACTTGGCCGTTTTTTCGGCATTTTGTAACTGGTCGGCTAAAATGCCCATTGTTTTTTTGAGCGCCTGTATTTTAAACGACAATTCGTTTGATTTATTCATTACTTCTAATTGGTTATTGTTGGCATTAATTTTTGCCATTTTATAAGCATTTGAAGGATTTCTTAAAAAGACAGGAAAAGATAACTGCATGCCTACTTTGTAATTGTTGGTCGACAACATGGGGTATGCCGTTACAGCGTTGTTCGACAAAAGATTGTACTTCACATTTAACAAGGGTTTTATCATTTCTCTTTTAAGTCTATTCTCTACTTCCAAAACTTTTTGCAACGAATTGTATTTTGTAATTACAGGGTTGGTCGTTTGATTTTGATAGAGTTGCTCAGTCAATATTTTTTTTGCTTTATTAAAAAACAAATCCAAGCTGTCGTTTGTGCTTAAGCTTTCACTAAAACCGGCAGCCCTATCCTTTTGCCAGTTAAAGGCTAGTAAATCATTACTCACTTTTTGGTTTTCAATAAGCGCATTTTGTAAATCCGATAAACGGCCTTGGTAAAATATAGCGGCTTCAATGGTGTCAACCGTTGGTCTTTCGCCGCTCCCTGCCAGAGCCTCAATACCATTTAATCGCTGTTTGGCTATTTGCATAAAATATTGATTCAATGCCAATTGTTTTAAATTAAACAACCAATCAAAATACCTTTGTGAGGATTCAAATAATAAGGCATTGAGTTGAATGCGCTGTTCAGCTTCATAGTAGTTGACATATTCTTTCGACTTTAAAAATTCGGCCCTCCGTTTATCAATGCGCATGCCTTGTAATAAACCTACTTCTATGCCCAAATAGGCTTGTCCGGGTACAAGCGAATTGTTTTCGGGATTGATGTAGTTACCATTGCCATAGTCATAACCAAATTTTAAATATTGTGAGGTGAAAATGGCTTGCTTCAGTTCACTGTTTAAATTGGTAAAGTAATTGGTGCCATTAAATTGTTTTTGGTCGTACGAACCGCTCAAAACCGGGTCGTAATTGCCTTTGGCCGCTCGTAATTGCATTTCGCCATATTGTTTTTCATTTTCTGCTCTTTTTGCAAGGGGATTGTTTTGCAAAACATTCGATAAAAATAAATCGTAAGTAATTGATGCTGTATTTTGTGAAATACCCTGTGATGCAATTACAACAAGAAGGAAAAAAAACAATTTATACATATACTTTTATTTTACTTCGATTTGGTTTCGGTTTTTGTTTGATAATATTCAGGCGGAAAACCATTTACCTTTCGCCACAATTCATAAATCAAAGGCACATTTTTTAAGAGGGCAAATCCTTGCACACCACTGCCCAGCTGAATGGCATCCGGCCATGCTTTACCGCTACTTTTCGCCAATACCCTAAATTTACCATTGTCAGAAACGGTTCTGTCGAAGGCCACAATTTCTGCCGAATAAGTGCCGTAACTGATACCGGGCCAGCCCGAGAAAACAAATGCAGGCCAGCCGTCGAATTGCAATTGCACACGCTGACCTTTTTGAATCAAAGGCAAATCAATTGGCATTACATACAATTCAACAGCTCTTTCATTTTGTGTTGGAACAATTTCGCAAAGTGCAGTTCCTTCCTTAATAATTTCACCAATACCTTGAATATATGTTTTGGCAATATTACCATCCTGAGGCGCCAATACATAATAAAATCCTTTACGCATGCTGTAATTGGCCAATTGGTTTTGAAGTTTGGTTAATGATCCTTCGCCTTCATATAAAAGCGACAAGGCCGAAAATTTATCCGACTCCGCTTTCATGAGTTTCTCTTGGAAGTCTTGCTGTATGGTGTTTAATTCAATTTCAGCATTGAGCAATTCATTTTTTGCCGATAAAAATTTATTGTCAGCCGAAGTTTTTTTAGAAAGCGCTTCTTGTAATTTAACGCGACGGTTTTCTAAATCGGTTTTTGAAATCACACCCTTCACCATCAAATCATCATAACGCTTTAATTGTTCTTCGGCCACTTTGTAATTGTTAGCGGCAACCTGACAATCAATGCTGTCGGTTAAAATTTTCATTTTGCTTTGGAGGATTTTATTTCTGGCTTGTTCCATCTTCAGCAGCAAGGCTTTGTTTAAGGCGTCAATTTGAGAATTCACAGCCCTTATCTTTGATTCATAAGATGACAATGAGGTTTCTTTTGATTGAATGATTTTCTCAGATCGACTGATTAATTGCGGATCGACATATTCGTCTTTAATTTCAGAAATAAAGGCAATGGTGTCGTTTTTACGCACAAAATCACCTTCCTTAATAAACCATTTTTCAACACGTCCTGCTATTCTTGAACTGATTTCTTGGGGTCTGTTTTCAGGGTTTAAGGTGCTTACTTTGCCCGTTGATCGTATGTTTTGCGTCCATGGCATGAATAAAATAACAAGAAAAGTAAAACCCAAAGCCAATAATGAGAATTTAATTTTCTTGGAATAGGGGTGGCTGTATATTGTACCCAAGCTTTTAAGTGGCAGTGTATCTTCTGAAATAAAAGAAAGGTCTTTTTGCTCTTCGAACATGCCTTCAATTTTATACAAGGCTGTAACAATGTCGTAACAAATGTTTAAGCTGCCCACCAATTTTTCCACCGCATTAATCACAAGAAAGATGATGATTTCGGAGGCAATAAATTGGCCAATGTTTAAATCACCGCTTTGCACCAAGAATGCGCCTAGAAAAAGAAGAGCCGCAATAAATAGTATTTTGAAAATGATGATGCCTTTAAATTGTTTTTCTAAAATTGAAAAGTGGGTGCTGCGCGCTGTGAAATATTTTTCAAGATGATGGTCGGTACCGGCTGTGATTGATTCCTTTTGAGGATGAATGGCATTTTTTTGGAACCATTCTAATAGGTCGTATTTTTGATTGGAAGTAGCCATGTTGCTGTCGATGCCTTTTTTGCCATAATAAATAATGATAAAGTAAAAACTTAAACTTAAAACAATACTGAACACAAAAAACCACGAGCTGTAGGCAGGCAGAATAAATAAACCAAAAACGATACTGATGACTGAGAATGAAAAATCAAGTAATATTTTACTGATTCCTTTTTGCAAAATCACCACTTCGGTAAATTTGTTTAATTGTGTTAACATCTCTTGCGATCCGCTTGAACGACTCAAAAGAAAATTCACTTTTGAGGTCAAATTACCAAAGATGCTTTGGTTTAAGGTTTCGTTGATGCGCATTTGCCACAATTGAAAATAGGCAATAAAAACAATAATGGTAATGGTTATGCAGCTCAATAAAATGAGTGATGCCGAAAAACTACCGGCCATGATGTAGGTCACGATGCCTTGTATGCCTAAGGGAATGGCCAAATACATGGCGCCTTGCAAAAGGGCCAATAAGTATATTTTATAAATGATGGCCCTTTGGGTAAACAACCATTTAAAAAGTAAGGCAGATTTTTTCATCGTTTCAATGTTTCTGCAAATATAGCAATAATATTTACAAAGATAGTAAAGCTATCATTTATGATTGTTTAGCATTTATTTATTATATTTGTACTTTAAATTGAGAATATGGATTTGGACTTGCGCATAAAAATGAATGACCGGCTTTTTCTTCGAAATCCTGAAGACTCGGTTTTGGGTAAAAAAATTGTAAAGCACGGCTTATTATTAATTAATAAAATTGGTTTTGAAGATTTTACTTTTAAAAAATTGGCACAGGAAGTAAATACCACAGAGGCCAGTATTTATCGGTATTTTGAGAACAAACACCGCTTGTTGGTTTACATCATTACTTGGTATTGGCGTTTTCTTGAATACAAAGTACTCATTGGTTTGAACAATGTAACCGACCCAAAAATTAAATTACAAACCATCATTAAACTCATTGCCGAAGAACCCAAACCAACACAGCAGCAAAACGATTTCTTAACCGAAACAGAAGCTTATCAATTGGTGATATGGGAAGGATCAAAAACATATTTAACCCGTAACATCGGAAAGGATAATAAAGACCGACTTTTTAAGCCCTATAAAGACCTTTGTGAAAGTTTCGCGGCTTTAATCAAAGAATATAATCCCAAGTACAAATACCCACATTCCTTGGCAAGCTCCATCATTGAAATTGCCCATTCACAAAATTTTTTCAAACAGAACTTACCTTCTTTGACTGATTTTCCGAAGCAACAGGATGATAAGAAGTTAATTGACTTTTTGTTGACACTTCTTTTTTCAACCATTGCTATAAATTAGGTAGACAACATCGTTTTGATAAATGGTTTTATTTATGATTACTGAAGTGTTTTTTAATCTCAACTTATGCATATGATGATGATGATGATGATGTCGACGAATTTCACAAAATACAGACTTGTTTCGTCAAATCAGAATGCATCTAAAATCACAGGTATTAAATTGCTATTTAAAATTTAAATCTTGGTTCTCGATTTTTTAAATTATACCTTAATTGTCATGCTATAAAAGACTTTTAGAATTATTCATCTAAATTTAAATTTTCGTTAATTCACGAATCATTTCAGTAAACTATTTCCGGTTTTCACAAAATTCACTTTGTAAATTTCTGGTTACATTGATTTCCTAATTTAAATTTGAAACAGGCCTTTGAATATTTTGAAATCAATACATTGTCGCTTGACTTTAATTGAAGCAATTTTGGGGCTTTTTAATAAATCTTTTTACGCGAATTCTTCGAATCTATAAATCAAAATTCTCCGGTTAATTAATGTTAAGTGAAGAAGTGAATCTTTCTTAATCATCTTTGTCAATTAAGTTGTCAAGTCTTTGTACGCATGCCTTATCCTTGTTTGCATATAAAAAGTTTATGGATGAGATAAATTATATATATAAGCTAAGAACCTTTCCGAAAACTACATTTGCACTCAAATAACGCTTAACAATGTTGAAGCAATTCAAATTATTTAATGATAGGAACAAGCATACTCCGATGAGGAATGGCTTATTTTTAAAATTGTTATTGTCAGCTGTCTTCTGTTGCGTTTCAATGTCTGCGCCAAAAGCCAATAATTTAGCAATCTCACCTGCATCAAAGTCACATCAACTGCACACGGAAGACATTCGCGATCAGTCTAGCAACCATTTGCTGAATTTACTTTTTACACCAAGCAAAAATAACTGTCCTGATTTTTGGCCTCTATTTGAAAATGAAACGGAAGATGAAAGTGCAGGCAAAAAAGAAACCCATAAGGTACTTTATGCATTCAACACAGTAACCGCTACAAATGCCCCAATCTATAAGAATAGTTCACTAAACATAATAAGATTCCAATGCGAATTTGTTTTTTCGCAAAAAAAATTCATTCGCCTTCGTGTGTTAAGAATTTAGGCATTCGCTGCTTCTTCGCAAGCATTTTCTGGTTTATTGTACGCGGTGTCCACCGGATTTTATCACCTATTATTTAATAAAAAAACTAACCATGAGAAGAACCATTGTTTTTCTAAGTTTATCTGCTGTGTTTTTATTTGCAGCATGTAATCCAAAAAAGGAAGAAATAAAAACCGAAACGAATTTTGTGAGTACTTCAGCTTTATTAGCTGATACAATAGTTACAAGGAATTACGTTTGTCAGATCAAGGCGATACAACACATTGAATTACGCGCCCTTGAAAAAGGATACGTGCAAAGCATTTATGTTGACGAAGGACAAAGTGTAAAAAGGGGACAATTGATGTTTCAGATTATGCCCCTTATATACAAGGCAGAAGCGCAAAAGGCCAAAGCTGAGGCCGATTTTGCAAACATTGAATACCAAAACACCAAACTTCTGTACGACAAAAATGTAGTGTCGCCAAATGAATTGGCACTGGCAAAAGCCAAGTTGGATAAGGCAGAGGCCGAATTGTCGCTGGCCCAAACCCATCTGCAATTCACGGAGATAAAAGCACCCTTTGATGGCATCATGGATCACTTTCAAGTGAGACTTGGAAGCATGTTAAATGAGGGAGATTTAGTAACCACATTGTCTGACAACAGCCAGATGTGGGTTTACTTCAATGTTCCTGAAACCGAATATCTTAATTACAAGGCTAAAGTGACCAACGAGAATTTGATAAAGGTAAATTTATTGATGGCGAACAACCAATTGTTTAAGTATCCAGGAACGGTTAAAACAATTGAAGCTGATTTTAATAACGAAACCGGCAATATCGCATTTCGGGCAACTTTTCCAAACCCTGAAGCCTTATTGCGACATGGTGAAACCGGTAATGTGCAAATGACCATCGCGTATAAAAATGCACTGCTAATACCTCAAAAATCAACATTCGAAATTCTGGAAAAAAAATATGTTTATGTCATTGATAGCGATAAACGTGTTCATGCCCGTGAAATTAGTGTAGCTGCTGAAATGCCCGATTTATATGTGATTAAGGATGGATTATCGCCAACAGATCACATTTTACTTGAAGGCATACGGAAGGTGAAAGAGAATGACCAAGTAACTTGTAATTATAAATCTCCACGAAAAGTGTTGCCTACTTTAAAAGTGTATGTGGAGTAACCATTAAAACTTATTTTATGTTCAACAAATTCATACAACGGCCGGTCTTGGCCATCGTTATCTCATTGGTGATTTTATTTATGGGGTTTCTGGCTATCAAAACTTTGCCTACCTCACAATTTCCTGAAGTGGCTCCACCGGTAGTGATGGTATCTGCTTCATATCCTGGCGCCAGTGCAAAATCACTTGCCGAATCAGTGATTATTCCCCTTGAGCAATCTATCAATGGTGCATGGGGCATGCGCTACATGACTTCTGATGCCACAAGTGCAGGAGAAGCGAATATACAAGTTGTGTTTAATCCGGGTACTGATATCAACCAAGCCTTGGTGCAAGTGTCGAACCGAGTACAGCAAGTTACAAACCGCTTGCCAACCCTTGTACAACGTGAAGGGGTGGTGATTACGCCGGTAATTCCAAGTATGTTGATGTATGTAAACCTTTACAGCAAAGACAAAAATGCGAACATGAAATTTTTGTTCAATTACGCAGGTGTTAACATGGTGCCCGAATTACAAAGGATTAAAGGCATAGGCCAAGTTAGAATTTTGGGAAGCAGGCAATATGCAATGCGCATTTGGTTAAACCCTGATCGCATGCGCGCTTATAATGTGTCACCCGACGAGATTATGGAAGCCATCAACAATCAAAGTGTGATTGGTAAGGCAGGTAGGATTGGCAGAGGCGACAGTAAACAATCAGAAGCGTTGGAGTATGTTTTAACTTATGCTGATCGTTTTAGTGATCCCGAACAGTATTGCAACATCATTATCAGGGCTAACGACAAAGGCGAAAATTTACGCATCAAAGATGTGGCCACGGTTAGTTTGGGTAGTGAGTATTACGATATCTATTCCAGTATGAATGGTCATCCCTCGGCTGCAATTGTACTTAAACAAACATATGGCAGCAACGCAAGTGAAGTAATTGCGCAGGTGAAAGAAAAATTGGAAGAATTAAAAAAAACATTTCCAGCAGGCATGGATTATGAGATTAGTTATGATGTTTCAAAATTTCTTGACGCTTCTATCGAAAACGTAATACACACACTTCGAGATGCATTTATACTGGTAGCCTTAGTGGTTTTTCTGTTTTTGGGTGATTGGCGCTCAACATTAATTCCAACACTCGCTGTACCCATTTCTTTGGTTGGGGCATTTTTTTGTATGCAATTGTTTGGCTTATCCATCAACATGGTAACTCTTTTTGCCTTGGTATTGGCGATAGGCATTGTGGTTGACGATGCAATTGTGGTGGTGGAGGCTGTACATGCAAAAATGGCCGAGGAACATTTGTCGCCTTACAATGCGGTACGCAAAGTAATTGGGGAAATTAGCGGGGCAGTAATTGCCATCACACTACTCATGGTTTCGGTATTTGTACCGGTGTCGTTTATGTCGGGCCCTGTGGGTACTTTTTACCGACAGTTTTCAATCACCATGGCTTGTAGCATTGTGTTGTCGGGCATCGTGGCATTAACGGTTACGCCTGTGTTGTGTGCAATGATATTAAAAAATAACCATGGCCTCGTTCGAAAAAAAACTTGGTTACAACGCTTTATTGACCGGTTTAACTCGGCCTTCGAAAAGCTAACCGGCAAATATATTGCCTTACTCAAATTAATTGCCCATAGAAAATTAATTACAATTGCACTGTTTGCCTTATTTGCAGGTGGTATTTTGTGGATCAGTAAAGCATTGCCAACAGGGTTTATTCCAAGTGAAGACCAAGGTATGTTATATGCCATTATTCAAACACCGCCGGGTTCAACCCTAGAGCGTACCAACGATTTATCCGCAAAATTGGTTGAAAAAATTTCGTCGGTAGAAGGTATTAAGTCTGTTTCGTCGATTGCCGGTTACGAAGTATTAACCGAAGGCAGGGGGTCAAATGCAGGAACATGTTTAATAAATCTAAAGCCATGGTCTGAACGTAAATTAACTGTGAATGAAATCATTGCTGTGTTGGAAGAAAAAGCAAAAGAAATTCCCGGTGCGAACATCGAGTTTTTTGATCCTCCTGCAGTGCCTGGTTTTGGGGCTGCCGGTGGATTCGCGCTGCAATTATTAGATAAAACGAATACCGGTGATTATGTGGCTTTGGAAAAAGTGACAAATGAATTTATGGCGGCACTGAAGAAAAGAAAAGAACTAACCGGACTTTTCACTTTTTTTAGTGCGAATTATCCGCAGTATGAAATTGAAATAGATAACCAGGTGGCTATGCAAAAAGGTGTAAGTATCGGTAACGCCATGAACACGCTTTCGATTTTTGTTGGTAGTACCTATGAACAGGGATTTATAAAATTTCAAAGATTTTTTAAAGTGTTTGTACAAGCTTCGCCCGAATTCAGAAAATTGCCAAGTGATATCATGAATATGTACGTTAAAAATGATCATGGTGAGATGGTACCGTTTTCGGCTTTCATGAAAATTAAAAAGAAACAAGGGGCCAACGAAATTAACCGTTACAACATGTACAACACTGCTGCCATTAGAGGTGGACCTGCCAAAGGTTTTAGCAGTGGTGAAGCCATTGATGCAGTAAAAGAAGTGGCCTTAAACACATTACCAAAGGGATTTGATATTGATTGGGCTGCATTGTCGTACGACGAAACACGAAGAGGCAATGAGGCCATTTTTATATTTATCGTTGTGTTGTTGTTTGTGTATTTTGTATTGGCAGCGCAATACGAAAGTTTTATCATTCCTTTTGCAGTGATCATGTCATTACCTGCAGGTGTTTTCGGTTCATTTCTTTTGATCAAGGGAATGGGTTTGGCGAATGATATTTACGCCCAAGTTGGTTTGGTCATGTTGGTTGGCTTGTTGGGCAAAAATGCTGTATTGATAGTTGAATTTGCTGTTCAAAAACACCATGCCGGAGCAAGTGTTCTCGATTCAGCCATTGAAGGGGCCAAAGTACGCTTTCGGCCAATACTCATGACTTCATTTGCCTTTATCGCTGGCTTAATACCTTTGGTGTTTGCGCATGGTGCAGGCGCGATTGGCAACCGAACCATTGGGGCTTCAGCTTTGGGCGGGATGATTTTTGGGACCGTTTTTGGTGTGATTATTGTGCCCGGCTTGTATTATATTTTTGGTTCGCTGGCAGAAGGCCGCACTTTGATTAAAAATGAGGATGATAGTTCTTTAACCGAAGACTTCGTTCATAAAATAGATCGTTTCCCTCAATCAAAAGACAATGAAAACTAAATTGAATGGATTAGCCTTTATAGTGGCTACAGGTTTGTTGATGGCATTCACTTCGTGCCGAACATTACAAACAAACAATGTGCAAGAAAATAAATATTTGCCTGAATCTTTTAATGTGCCTGCAGATTCGATCAATAGTGGTTTAATGTCATGGAGACAATTTTTTAAGGACACCTGTTTGTTGGCATTGATTGATACTGCATTAAAAAAGAATCAGGAATTAAAAATATTTCAACAAGAATTGCAAATCGCCAAGAACGAAGTGTTGGTAAGAAAAGCTGCATATTTACCTTTCGCCAATGTTGGAGCAACAATTGGAGCAGATAAATTTTCGCGTTACACCACTGCCGGTTCATTTGATGCCATAAACGACATAATTCCGGGTAAAAAAGCACCGGAGCCGATGCCAAATTTTACAGGCATCATGACAGCTTCCTGGGAAATAGATGTTTGGAAAAAACTACGCAATGCCAGGTCTTCAGCGGCGCAAAGGTTTTATGCAAGTATGGAAGGCAGAAATTTTTTGGTCACAAATCTGGTAACAGAAATTGCTGAAAGTTACTATGATTTGTTGGCCTTGGATAATCAATTGACGATTCTTAAATCCACCATTGATTTATATAACAGTTCATTGGAAATTGTTCGACTGGAAAAATTATCAGCCCGTGTAACAGAATTAGCTGTGCGTCGTTTCGAAGCTGAGGTTTACAAAAACCAAAGTAAAGTATATTACCTTAATCAACAGATTGTAGAGACTCAAAACAAATTAAATTATTTGATTGGGCATTATCCCCAAGCAATTTCTAGAATAAGCAACAGCTTCCTTTCGTTTAAGCCCGATAGCCTGCACAGTGGTGTGCCCACACAATTGCTGGGCAATCGACCGGATGTGAGAATGGCCGAGAATGAATTAGCGGCAGCAAAATTGGATGTGAAAGTGGCACGGGCCCAATTTTACCCCGGACTCGTCCTCACTGCAGCTGGCGGCTTATCTTCCTTTAACGCCGCCTATTTATTGAAAACACCGCAGGCGCTTTTGTTGAACATGGCGGGTGCAGTATTTGCGCCCATAATCAACAGAAAAATGTTGAAGGCAAATTTGTTCACAGCCGATGCCAAAAAACAACAAGCCATTACTGTATATGAAAGAACGCTTCTCAATGCTTACACCGAGATTGTGACCCAAATTGCCAATATTCAAAACCTGCAAAAAAGTTTCGACTTAAAAAACAAACAGGTGAACACGCTCAAGGCATCGATTGATATTTCGTCAAACCTCTTTACATCTGCCAGAGCCGATTACATGGAAGTTTTGTTAACCCAGCGTGATGCCTTGGATTCGAAGTTCGAACTGGTGGAAACCAAGAAACAACAAATTAATGCCATGATTAATTTGTACCGTGCATTGGGTGGCGGTTGGCATTAAGTTGTAATGAATGTAACAGCTAGTTAAACACGACTTAATACATAAATAAATTTTATTTATAATATAAAATAGATAAATAAAATATTATAGATAATTCTAATGAACTTTGAGCCATGAAAGAAACACAAACAAAATTCCAAAACCCTGCCAACGAAAAATTAGCCTTGGTTCTCCCAGCGCTTTTATCGCTTTCCCTCTTTTGTTTAACGATTGCGGACTTCATTGATGTGGCAGCTCAAATTGTAATTGCCCCATTTTTAGTGGCCATTTTATTGGTTTATGGCGATCGCTTACTCATCGGCTTTGTGTTGCAGCCATTTTTTTTCCTTTATAAACTAAGTCAAAAGAATAAAATTCGCTAATCCCCTTATTCGGATCACATAGAAATGGAAAAAACCAATTACCACGCCTTCATCCTGCCTTGCTTGTTAATGTTCGCGGGCATCCTATCTCCTTCTAACGGAATTGATGATGCCGTTGAAAAGGAGCCGTACGATTTATTCGCAACTGCAAGTATCCTCTTATTGGCTTCGGTTTTCCTATATCTCTTTTGGATTAGCCTCATTCAAGTGACACAATTGATTAAATCAAACAACGAAGCATAAACAAGCGACCATGACAATAAATACACTTCCAAATGGAAAGGGTAGAGGTCTTGAAATTATGGATACCACGCATTCTACCATTATGGCCGCTGGCACGAAAACCGAAATTGATATTATTGTTTTAAGCGAAAACAACCATCGTCGAAGCCGATATAACCCTTTCTAATGCACATGACTGATTATTTTTCATTGCGAAAAGTGATAATTGCCACACAACACAAAAAAGAAGAAGTGATGGCTCCTCTATTAACACAAGAATTGGGACTTGATTGTATAGTATCGGCTACGACTAACACCGACCAATTCGGCACTTTTACCGGTGAAATAAAACGCATGGATGACGACATCACCACGGCAAGAAAAAAGTGTTTGATGGCGCTCGAATTGTGCAATTGTGATATGGCCATCGCCAGTGAAGGGTCCTTTGGTCCGCACCCTGCCTTACCTTTTATGCCAGCCGATACCGAGTTGATTCTTCTATTAGATATAAAAAATAATTTTGAAATTTTTTGCCGGCACATTAGTGCGAATACCAATTTTAGAGGAGAGCAAATCAATCAAGAAACCGAATTAATGGCCTTTGCCAATCAAGTTCTTTTTCCTTCACATGCCTTGATATTGAGGCCAAGCAAAGACATCTACACCGAATGTTATAAGGGCATTAAAAATGAAAGCGAATTAAAAACGCTTTTCAATTATTTACGCCAACGATACGGCAGTGTTTATGTTGAAACCGATATGCGGGCCATGCATAATCCAACGCGCATGAAGGTGATTGAAGCGGCCACTCAAAAATTAATTGAGAAAATAAAATCACTTTGTCCTATTTGTAAAACACCCGGGTTTTCTATTCAAACCATGTTGCCGGGATTACAATGCGCCTTATGCGGTGCTGAAACCAATAGTATTCGCGAGCACCATTACAATTGTGTAAAATGCCAACACAAAAAAATTGTCCCTTATCCAAACAATAAATTTCATGAAGACCCAATGTTTTGCAATCAATGTAATCCCTAAAAAACAAAATAAAATATGAATTTAGATCTACTCTTATCCAATCTCAGCAATCCGGCTTTCTTATTTTTTATTCTTGGCATCATTGCCGTTAAACTTAAAAGTGATTTAGAAATCCCTCCCAATTCCTCTAAATTTATTTCACTGTACTTGCTCTTCTCCATTGGTTTTAAAGGTGGACAAGAACTATCACATGAATCCTTTAGCATTGAAATTGCCTGGTCGATGTTGTTTGGTATTGGCTTGTCGTTGTTCATACCCTTGTACACTTTTTTTATCCTCAAAAAGCGTTTTAATATTTATGATGCAGGTGCAATTGCAGCAGCTTACGGTTCGGTGAGTGCCGTTACTTTTGTAACCGCAGTAACTTATTTAGAAATGCAAAAGTTGCAATTACACGGACACATGGTGGCCATTATGGCGCTCATGGAATCACCCGCCATCATTGCTGGTTTAATGCTCATGTCGGTATTCAATAAAGAGGATAAACAAATTGTAAAACCATTATCTGTGCTTAAACATTCACTCACCAATGGCAGTGTGCTTTTAATTTTAGGTAGCTTGGTCATCGGATTTTTGGCCAATGCCAAACAAGCAGAAGGCATCAAGCCATTTACCAATGATATTTTTAAAGGCTTTTTGGCCATTTTTTTACTCGACATGGGCATTGTAAGCGGAAGAAAATTAAGTTCATTCACACAAAATGGTTGGTTTCCTGTTTTATTCGCCATTGTGATTCCATTTATCAATGGTTGTGTAGTTGCGGCCTTAAGCGTTTATGTCACTGAAGATGTTGCCAACCGATTTGTTTTTGCTGTTTTGGCTGCAAGCGCCTCATACATTGCCGTTCCGGCTGCCATGAAAATTGCCGTTCCCAAAGCCAATCCCGGATTGTTTCTGCCCATGGCCCTCGCCATTACTTTTCCTTTCAACATTACACTGGGCATGCCCTTGTATTTGTCGATTGTAAATTATTGGCATTGATTGGTGCGGAAATAAATTTCAAAGCAAGGTAGAAGGAAGCCTGTTGAACTTTATTGATGGATTATTTTGTTATTGATAATATCGGGTAGGCTTGATTGGCGCTCGTTTAAAAAGATATCGAAATGAAAATGATCTAATTTTTTGAGAATGTTGTTTAAACTGTTTTTTTCCAAGGCATTTAAATTGCCGGTCATAATTGTCGACACATCCTCTAATTGATGCAAGATTGAAAAAATAGCTGCCTTACCTTCATTGGTTATGGCCACGCGCTGACTCCTTTTGTCGTGGCTGTCATCAAATTGGTGAATAAGATTTTGTTTATTCAGTCGCTTGATAATTTCCATGCCGGTTGTTTTTTCATGCACATTTTTTTGAATCAATTCTTTTTTGGTTAAACTCTCATGCGTTAATAAAACAATCAAATATGAAAAATCATCCAATGTAGAAATGCTCGAATTTTGCAAAACCTTTTTGGCATAGAGTTTAGCATATCGGTAAATAAATGTCACCAAAATGGCAATGCCGGTTTCTTGTTTATTGCCTTTTTCCTGAATATCCTGCGCCAAATCGCCCGATAAATTTCTTCTTTCAAGTCCTTTATTCTTTTCAGGATGACTCAGAAAATTGGTGAAACCTTCCAAACTCAAGTCATGTGAGGCACCCAAGCCGATTTCGTATTCGGCAACCTTATCAATTAATTGTTTGATTAAAAGGTATTTCGTTTCCATCACCTAATATTTTTACAAATGTATTAAAAATTAAGTACAAAATAATACCAAATGCTTTTAAAATAGAATTAAATTGTACTATATTTGCGCTTTATTATCAGAAATTGCTTTATTTATGAGAACAAACATTTACTTTTTATGTGTTTTGAGTTTATTGTCACTACAAGGTTTTTCGCAAATTACCGGCGTTATTCGCGGCAGTGTAAAGGATAAAAATACGCAGGAGGCGATAGTGGGTGCAGTAATTGCCATTGATGGAACCGGTAATGGAGCAACCTCAGATATTGAGGGGAATTATAAAATTAATTTACCGGTGGGTACGCACAATTTAAAAGCCTCTTATTTGGGATACACCAGTTTAATCAAGTACAATATTTCTGTGAGTTCCGGCAATGCGCAAACCGTTAACTTCGAATTAGAAACTGTGTCTTCTGAATTAAGTGAAGTGACAGTGAGTTTTGATAAAGGAAAATCGGCTGTGGCTACTGACATGATTACGCCTTTGTCGGTGCAACAATTAACCACCGAAGAAATTAAAAGTAATCCGGGTGGTAGTTTTGATGTGTCGCGCGTTGTACAAACCTTACCGGGTGTTGGCGGATCGAGTGGAGGAGCCGCACGCAACGACATTATTATACGGGGTGGTGCGCCAAATGAAAACGTGTATTATGTTGACGGAATCGAAATTCCGGTGCTCAATCACTTTCAAACACAAGGCAGCTCAGGCGGTGCCCAAGGTATTTTAAATGTTTCATTTATCGAAGATGTAAAATTGAGTTCATCGGCCTTTGATGCAAAATACGACAATGCTTTGGCTTCTACTTTTGTGATCAAACAACGACAAGGCAATCCCGATAAAGTATCAGGTAACGTGCGCGTTAGTTTTACGGAGGCAGTGGCTACATTAGAAGGACCGGCCGGTAAAAAAACCGATTATCTTTTATCATGCCGTAAATCGTATTTGGATTATCTTTTTAAATTAATTGATCTACCCATTCGTCCAAACTTCTACGATTTTCAATACAAGGTCACCCATAAAATAAATGAAAAAACAACCCTCACAGCGCTTGGTGTTGGCGCCATTGATAATTTTTCGTTTGGTGCAACAAAAAACGCAACTCCCGAAAATGAATTTTTCCGACGTTCACTACCCATTATCAACCAATGGAATTACACCACAGGCTTTACTTTAAAACGATTAATCACGCATGGTTATATGAATGTTGCCTTAAGCAGAAACATGTATAACAATCAAATTGATCGCTTTGAAGATGCGCAATACAACAATGAATCAAAAAGAAACTTCAAATTGCGCTCACAAGAAATGGAAAATAAATTGCGCATTGACATAAACAAATACATTGATGGTTGGAAAATTTCTTACGGTTTGGTAGGACAATACGTAAAGTATAACACCAATTTATTTAATAAATTGAGTAGCGATATTTTTGATCCAACGGGTAATTTACTTTTTCCGGGTATCACCGTTAATTTTAAAAGTGCCATCGAATTCTTTAAATACGGGGCATTTGGACAAGTGGCCAAAAATATTTTAAATGAAAAGTTATTGGTGTCTTTTGGTTTAAGAACGGATATGAATTCATTTATGAACAACGGAAACAATCCTTTAAATACCTTGTCACCCCGCTTATCCTTGGCATACCATCTGAATAAAAAATTCGATTTAACAGGATCAATAGGCTCGTATTATAAAATACCTACTTATACCAGTTTGGGATATAGAGATGTGAACGGTGTTTTTGTGAACAAATCGATGAAGTACATTCATTCAAATCATTATGTGTTGGGCACACAATACTTGCCGAATGAAGCATTGCGTTTTACGGTAGAAGGATTTTACAAACAATACAGCAATTATCCTGTATCAAAGTCAAATGGTACATCTTTGGCCAATCAAGGATCTGATTTTGGATCGATTGGCAGCGAAGCCATTCAAAGTAACGGAAAAGGAGAAACTTACGGTGTAGAGTTTTTTGTGCAACAAAAGTTGGTTAAGAATTTATTTTACGTTTTTAGTTATACATACGTTCGCAGCAGTTACTCAGGTTTCGATAATAAACTCATTGCATCATCGTGGGATAATCAACATTTGATTTCTACCACCTTGGGATATAAATTTGGTAAAAATTGGCAACTGGGCTTAAAATACCGTTTTGCGGGCGGCACACCATACACGCCTTACGACTTAACGGCATCACAACAAAATTTTGCAATGTTAGGTACCGGTATTTTGGATTATTCAAAAATTAATACTTTGCGCTTAAAGAATTTTAATCAATTAGATTTTAGATTGGATAAAAAAATCAATTACAAAAAAACAAGTTTGAATATTTTTATCGACTTTCAAAATGTGTTGATGTCACTTCAGTATAGTCCGCCTTACTACACCTTTAAGCGCAAAGCCGATAACACAGGCTTTGAAACAACCGATGGTAAAGCTTTGGCGGGTGACGGTTCAAATGGTATTCCGGTGATATTAAAAAATGAAAGTAAAAATATTACGCCATCCATCGGTGCAACCTTTGAGTTTTAAAGATTGAATTGAACAGCAGATATTTTTTCACAATGCGCAATTAACTTGGCTTGTAATTCTACATCATCGGCTTGTTTGTGGTAATTCGATTTTTTCAAGTGGAAAAAATATTCGCCACTTACTTTCACAGCCGCTTCTTCACTTACGGCCAGCCATACTTGTGTTTCATATCCTTTTTTCAGATCATCCGGTGCGCCCTTACCGCCCATTTTTGTTGGCACCCAACCGGGATGCAAAGCATTGATATAACGCTTATTCCATTTATTAGCAAAGGCCTTGCACAGCATTAATAAAAGCAGTTTTGAATCTGAGTAAGTCATTTGATTTGTTGGAAATGTTTCTTTTTCCAAATGCGATTGCCCGCCCAAATGCATATCCGAGCTCACATAAATCAGTCGCTGCGATGCTTGCATTAAACAAGTAAGCATATATGGCGCCAATACATTTACCGTAAATATATCTTTGGCTGAAGCATTGTAAATGCCGGCATTGTGAATCACTGCATCAAATTTCCCAAAGCCATTGGCGTCTTCTGCCAATCGTATAATTTCATTTTGTTTGCTTAAATCACCAATTAAAATATTTTCTGACTTCGCGAATTTTTTAATTAGTGCTTCTTTTCTTTCTTCATTTCGTGCATGCATCACCACCCGGTGACCCATATTCATCAATGATTGCGCAGCTAATAAACCCAATCCATCGGAAGAACCGCTGATAAAAATTTTGGCCATTTTTTTGTTTTGTAGTAAAGGGGTAAAATGCTTTTTAAAAACTGTTCCCAAATTTTTTGGAAATCATTTATATCGTAGCACCTTGAAAGGTATTCAATTAATTTTCTTGTTGATTTATTTTTCTGTTGGCCGGTCGGCAGTACCATGAGGTAATCACAAACACGCATTGAAACAAAGGACCAAGAATGGCTTTGCCCTCATCACCCATCACAATATGCGAAATGAGTGCCCCACTCAATAGAAAGAAAAATCCTGCATAAGCCCACTCTTTCAACAAAGTGAATTTTGGTATTAAAATAGCCAACACACCAAGAATTTTCCAAACACCCAAAATGGTCATGAGATACAATGGGAAGCCCAAGTGAATAATCATTTCATCCATGGCTTTTACATGCATTAATTGTGAAATACCACTGCCAAGCATGCCGAAACTCATTAAGGCAGTTGCAATCCAATAGATAATGGTTTTAGTATTTTTCATTTGTTTGATTTTTAATGTTTGTGAATGACCAAATTACAAGAATTGGCAAAGCGAACAAAATTTTAAGGGATTATTTTCTAAAGATCAGCAGAGAAGGTACATGCTCGAGCCATTCAGCTTCTGTTTCTACAAAACCTTTCCAACTGGCTGTACCCATAAAAAGCAAGTCGTATGTTTTTAATTGCTCTTTCTCTAAAGCGTTTTGGTTGAGTACCCTGATTAAATTTGGAGCAGATTCTTCAAGGGCTTTGATACTGTATTTAATTTGGGTGTTGTTTTTACTGAGCGCTGCGTAATCAATGACTGTGATATGGGTTTCGTTGTTTAAGATCAGTTTTTGAAGATATGGCAATACAAATTCATCCTCTTCGTATTTTAAAAGGAACATTACTTTTTCAATCTTTTTCAAGCCTTTGTCGGCAAACACTGCCACCGTTGGTTTTGAGGCCTTCAAAATATCGTTGGTTCTTTCATCAAAACCATTTGTTTCTAATATTTTTTCTTTTCCGGTAATGGTTTTAAAGAGTTTTTCAGGATTCATGATTTTACTCGTAACACCCAAGAGTCGACCCAAAAAGCTGCCTTGGTAAATCGATTGTCCCATGCCAATGATTAACAAATCAAAATTATCTTCATTGCTGGTTTCAATAATTTCCTTTTTAAAATCAAGTGTTGGTTTAAAGATGGGTTCAATGTTTAAATTAAATTTTGAAGCTTCTTTTTTAATTGGACGGAAGACTGATTTTTCTACATCAGCAAGATTGTACTGGTGCACTTCGTTACTTGTAACCATATGAATGGCCGCCACATGCGCACTTTCTTGGTTTTTTCGCACCAAGGCATACGCAATTTTAAGCATGTTTTTACCACGTTCAACATTACCAAAGGACAAAAGAATTTTGAATTTTTTATACATCGCATTGCTTTCAACTTGCTCAACTTTTTCAGGGAAAAGATAATTGATGAAGTCGAGTGCAGGTCCGGTCATAAAGGTTGTAAACAAAGCCATAATCACCATCATGGCAAAAACTTGTGGTGATAACAAACCCAAATCGAAACCGATGTTGAGCACTACCAATTCCATCAAGCCCCTTGTATTCATTAATGCGCCAATGGTTAAACTGTCTTTCCAATTTAAGCGTGTAAATTTGGCGGCCAATGTACTTCCTAAAAATTTGCCGGTAATGGCAACAGCGATAATGATGGCGCAGGTTTTCCATTGATCAACATCATTTAACAAACCAATTTGTGTTCTTAATCCGGTTAGCACAAAAAACAAAGGCAACAAAAGCACAACAGATAAATCTTCCACCTTTTCGATAAAGATATTGCGGAAGTGCAGATTTTGCGGCATAATAACACCTGCTAAAAAAGCCCCAAACAAGGCGTGTATGCCAATGATCTCGGATAAAAAGGAAGAGCTGAGCAAGGTTACAAAAAAGATGGCAACAACTGGTTTACTTAAAGTATTGTGGTTTGAATAAATATCGCCGATGCGTTTTAAAAACGGACGTACCAATTTTAGCATTAAGATGACGAATAAAGCCGCCGAAAGTACAGTGTAAATGCTGCTCACAATCGATCCTGCTTTTACAACTGCAATGACCGCTGCCAAAATGCACCAAGCCGTAACATCATCAACTGCCGCGCAGGTAATGGCAATGGCCCCTATTTTTGTTTTGTTTAATTGCCGCTCTTGCACAATGCGCGCCAAAACAGGAAATGCCGTTATGCTCATGGCAATGCCAATAAAAAGTGCAAAGGAGAGAAAATTAACATTCGCCGGCGCGTAGTTTAAATACATGGTATAAGCCAATGTAACGCCCAACAGAAAGGGGAAAATAATGCTGGCATGACTTATCATCACGGCCTCGTGCGCTCTTTTTCGAATCACACTTAAGTCCAATTCCATGCCAATGATAAACATAAAAAGAATGAGTCCGATTTGACTAAAAAATTGCAGGTTTGATAAAGATGCTTTTGGAAATAGAAAGCCTGAAACCTCCGGAAAATAATAGCCTACAAATGAAGGTCCTAATAATATACCAGCAACAATTTCGCCAATCACGGTAGGTTGACCAATTTTTTTTGCAAAAAAAGCAAAGAGTCTTGAGCAAAGAATGATGGTGATAATTTGTAAAATTAAAATGGCCAATGGATGGGTGACATTGTGGTGCAGTGTTGATTTAAATTGCCCAATGCCATTCATTTCGGTTTGTTGGGGGGCCTTAAAAACTTTTGTCACTTCTAAAGGTTTTCCTGCTTGCAACAAAAAATACAAACCAATCACTGCCAGAATAATCAGCAGGATATAAAAGCTTGCATTTCGAAATTTATTCATGCGATTAATTTAGCATGATTTCCTTTTCAATTCTTCAAATTTTCTTCACAGTTTGCACTTTTTTTTCAAGTATTCTAAAGTCTAAAAAAAATATTTTATTCAATTAAATCAAGGTCGTTTGACTCACAGTTCACATCTTCTTTTAAGCGCCTCATTCATTTGATTGAAACCGTTTAATGTGTTTTCGTTGAGCATCTTTTTTACAAAGGGTATTAAAATGCCTTTAAATCTTTCAAACTGAATAAAAGTTGTGCTGCCATCGGTGTTGCCTTTTAAAATAAAGGTGTGTTCTCCATCAAATAAACCGCCAATAAATAATTTACCAATCCATCTAAATTCAATATTGGGTTCAAATACCAGCACTTTGGGTTTAAAAAGCATCCCTTTTTGACCCGGAGGTTGAAGAAATACCTCGATTTTGTTGTTTGGTGAAGAAGTCCCTTTTAAGGATTTAATAAAGGGATTCCAATTTGAATAACTTTCGAAATTGGTAAATTCTTGCCACACCCTTTCAGGCGATGCCTTGATGCTGATTTCGGAATAAATTAATTTTCCTTTTTTAATGACTTGTCCTTTTGCAATTGATTCGTTTTTGTTTTTCATGTTGTTTTGGTTTTGTGCTCCCATACCAAGCCCTATAAATAAGGCGCTGATGAGAATCAATGTTGTTTTCATGGTACAAAATTGCATCACAACAGCTACTAAAAACGATAACAAAAGATAATAAAAATGGCTTATTTCTTTACAAGCCTATTTCTAATGCGACTCATACTCACCGGCGTAATACCCAAATAATTCGCAATATAATGTTGTGGAATTCTTTCAATGATTTTCTTTTTATTGCCTTTGATTAATTCAAGATATCTTTCTTCAGCACTTAACATTAACAAGCCAACCATTCTATCTTCCAAGCCAATAGCAAGATATTCAGCAATGCGTCGACCGAATGTTTGCCAGGTCATGTTTTTTTCAAAAAGTTGTTTCATGGCCTGATATGGGAATACAATCAATTCACAATCGCTCAGTGCTTCTATAGAAAGTAGAGAAGCTTGTTGTGTGATGCAGCTGATGTAAGAGGTGACAAAATGGTTTTCGAAATAAAAATAAGTTGTTTTTTCATCCCCATCTTTAATATAATAGTGTCTTAGCATACCTTGCAACACAAAACCCACTTCATTTGCAACAAGGCCCACTTCAGCAAATAATTCATGTTTTTTTAGTTTTCGAATTTTCAAATGAGGAACCAATTGATTCCAGTCTGCATCATTTAATGCAATAAAATTTTCGATCTGCTTTCGAAGTAGGGAATAAGCAAATGAATTTTCTTTATCTTCCATACTACGAATATCAAAAAAAAGAAATTGATAGATACGGTGTTTTGGAAATGATAAGAAAATTCGTGGTTTTGAAGCTTGTAAATGAATTGCATTATGAATGACTATGCATTGATCATTTTTGCGAATGTTCGCTCTCGCTCTCATTCTCGCTCTGTTTAAGTATTTGTGATTTTTTATTATTAGTAGTAATTCCCTTAAAGCAAAAAGCGGCACTCACTTGAATGAGATACCGCTTTAATTTACAAGTGCCTGCGCACTAACCCGCTCAAAAGCCCACTGGGCTTTTGCCGTACCCCGAGCCGGACTCGAACCGGCATGCCAGTGAAGACACTGGTGTTTGATGCCGATAGCTATCGGCACAGCGCGTCACGAGAAGCGTGCAATTAATTTTTCTACCATTTCAGGGTATCGCTTTAAATTTTGAATGTAAATTTTACTTTTCATCTTTTTAATATGCGATTCTATTTTTTTAGCTGTTGAAGCATTCAAATTATCAATAGAGAAGTAAAGCTCCCAGTCAGAATATTTGGCCGTAAAGCTTGATTTAAATTCTT